>JAZFYD010000156.1:0-4395 GCA_036443405.1 Planctomycetota bacterium | reverse complement strand
GCGGAAGCCGACCGGTGAGCCCGCGCGCATCCCGGTAGTCCAACCAGGAACGGGCCGGCAGCTTGGGTTCGACTTTCAGACGCAACGTGCCGGCCCGGTGCAGCACGACGCGCGCAGGCTCGCCGAGGCTGCGCACCCACTCCACGTGAGGCAGGTGCGCGTCCTCGATCAGCGCCGGGCTGGGCCAGGTCGGCCGGAATCCGGCACGTACCTTCCCGAGAACGCCACGGCCGAGATCGAGGTTGAACGAGCCGTCCTCGGCGCTCGTGGTCCTCTGACCGAGCGCCTGAATCGAGATGCCACCCACGGGCTCCAACGAGGCGTCCAACACGAGGCCGTGGTAGCGGCCGCCACCCTTGGCGTCGTCGGCCAACTCGGGCGCCGGCAGGTCGGCCGCGGTCTCGGTTCCCGCGCGGAGCGCCACCCCCAGCGAAGCGCCCGTCGCGAGATCCTGAACCTGGTGCTCGCCGTTTCCCAGCGCGTCGAATCTGAACGCGCCGCCGCGGTCCGCCCGGCTGCGGGTCACACCGCCTGACGGGTCGCGACACGCGACAAGCGCGCCCGGACGCGCGCCGGTGCCACGAATGGAGGCCGCCGGTTGCAGCGCGACGGTGGGCAGGGAAAGCGTCTCTCCCGCGGGTGGCGCGATAAAACTCGGTGAAGCCGCTGGGCTTTTCCCCGGCGCGGTCACGAGCACGCGATAGCGATGTCCGGGGGTCAGCGCGGAAAAACGAAACGACCGGCTGCCGCGCCGGCGAACCGGCTCGTGATGCGACGACAACACGCGAGTGTCCGCCGCGGTTTCGTACCACTCCGGCAACAGGATCGCCTCGGCCGAACGGCTGTCGCTCACGGGCAGAACAACGGCGCTCGCCGGAGAGAGCGCGATCTCGACGCGCACGCGCGCCTCGTCCGGGAAAAACAGCACGCGGTGCATCGTCGCCGCGTGGAACAACGCTGTGACCTCGACCGAAATCTGCTCGCCGCGGAATCCGCCGAGCGCAAACTGACCGGCCCGATCCGTGGTGGCCCGCCGCACGTTGAGACGCCTGTCGACGTGCAGCCGCACATGCGCACCGGAGACGGGCTCTCCCGCCTGGTCGACGACACGCCCGAGCAGCGTCAAGCCGGAATCCATCACGACGTTTCGCTCGGTGACCGCATCGGCGTCGCCGACAAGGCGCACGGCCTGGGGCGCGGAGCGAACGAACTCGTCGTGCTCCACCACAAACGCGTGCAGGCCGGGCGGCAGGGAGAGCCCATCCGGCGAATACGTGCGGCCGTCGAAACGCACGCGCGCGCCGGGCGACGTCTTCACCCGTACGGACAGCACACGCGACAGGACCAACAGCGCGTCGACACCAGTCACGTTCGCGGGCGATGCCGCCAAGTCGTGCACCATCCGGCTTTGGTGGCCCGGCGCGCGCGCCCAGACTCCGTACCGCTTGCCCGTTTGCAGTCCGCCGAAACTCGCGATGCCGTCCACGAGGACGGCGCGGGACCGCGTCGTGGTTCCTTCAACGAGGAACACCTCGACTCCGCTCAGTTCGGGTTCGATCCGGACGCGAAGCGTCTGCGGTTGCGGCGCCGCCAGGACGAGCGGCAAGAGCAGGGGAAGGAGGATCGCGCCGGTCACTTGGCCACCCAGTCAATTGGCAGCATGCTCACTTGCTGGACCGGGCAGCATACCGCCCCGCAAGCGCCCTCAGGCGGCGGACTCGCTCCCGAAGGGGCGGATGCGTCGCAAACGCGCTCGAAAGCTCCTGGCGCGTCCGGAAGGGGTTCACGATGAAGAGGTGCTGTGTGCCGCGGTTCGCGCCCTCGAGTTTCCCGCGGCCGCCGAGTTTCTCCAGGGCGTCGGCGAGCGCATCGGGGTTGCGCGTCATCGTGGCTGCCGTGGCGTCGGCCAAGTACTCGCGCTTGCGCGAAACCGCGAACTGCAACAGCATCGACGCGAACGGCGCCAGGATCGCGAACACGATCGCCACGACCATCATCGCGCCCTGGTTCTTGCCACGGGCCCGGTACATCCGCCCGCGCAAGAACATGTCGCTCATGATCGCGACGGTGCCGACCAGCACCGAGAGCAGGATCATGACGCGCGTGTCGTAGTTCCCGACGTGCGCCATTTCGTGGGCCATGACGCCCTGCAACTCGTCACGGCTGAGTGCATCCCGCAGGCCGCGCGTGACGGCGACGGAAGCCTGGTCCGGTGAGATGCCTGTGGCGAACGCGTTCATGCCCGGGTCGTCGATGAGGTAGATGCGCGGTCGCGGCAGTCCAGCGGCGATCGCGACCTCCTCGACAACATTGACGAGAACCGCGTCCTCTTCCTTCCCGATCTCCTTGGCGCCGGCGGAAGAGAGCACGAAGCTGCTGCCTTGGTTCCACGCGAAAAGCGCGAGAACGGTGGCGATCACGCCGGCGATGCCGATGCCCGCCCAGGGTGTGCCGGTCGAGGCGGCGCCGATGACCCCGCCGAGCGAAACCGTCACAACGATCGAGAGCAGGATCAACCAGACGGAGCGGCGCCGGTTCTGTTCGACGTTTTGAAAAAGTCCGAGATCCACGGGGTGTGTCCCCACGCCTGCAGCGGGCGGTTCGTGCTCCGCCGCCGGCGCGCCGCCTAGAAGCTCACCTTCGGTGCTTCGCGCTCTGAGGGATCCTCGATCTCGAAGAACTCCTTCTCCGGGAAGTCGCCGAAGTTCTTCACGATGTTGGTCGGGATCTGCTCGAGCTTGGTGTTGTAGCGGCGAACCGAGTCGTTGTAGTGCTGGCGGGAGAACGCGATCCGGTTCTCCGTCGAGGTCAGCTCCTCCTGGAGGCTGAGCATGTTCTCGTTCGCCTTCAGGTCCGGATAGGCCTCGGACAACGCGAAGAACTGTCGCAGCGCGCCCGTCAGCATGTTTTCCGCGGGCCCCGCGGCTGCAGGTCCCTGGCCGGCCGCGGCCACCGCCGAGTTGCGCGCCTGGATGACGGCCTCGAGTGTTTCCTTCTCGTGCTTCATGTAGCCCTTGGCCGTCTCGACGAGATTGGGAATCAGGTCGTGACGGCGCTTGAGCTGGACGTCGATCTGCGCCCACGCCTCCTCCACGATGTTCTTGAGACGAACAAGGCCGTTGTAGAGGCCGACGAACCAGACACCGATTACGACAACGAGGCCAATGATCCAGACCATCTCGCTGACTGCGAACAACATCTGCATGGAACTCTCCATTTGGGAACATGTCGGCGGGTCCCCGGACGAGCCCGAGGAAACCGAATGCGCACCTACGCGGGTCTCGACCGGCTATTCGTCGTCGATCCTACCGACCGCAGGGGCCAAGGGCCTCGTTTCGGGACGGTTTTCAAGGTCGTCGGGCCCATCGGGGTCGGAAAGGTCGCCGACTCCGGGATCCTCGTCGAGTACGGGCGGATCACCGGGTAAGGGGGTCGCTTCGTCGAAGTCCGTCCCCGGTTCGCCGGTGCGCGGATCGTGCGCTGGCTCGAAGTCTGCCGGAATCTCACCCATCGAAGGCGGCGGTCCGTAGGCCGCCAGGTGCTCCAGCGCGCGTGCGCGGAGATGCTCCGGAATCGGCAGAATCTCCGCGGCCTGTTCCATCCCCTGCCAAAGCCTGGGGCCGCTCCGCGAGGACCACATCGTCTGACTGACCGAACTCTCGGCGTCGGCGAACGCGAGCAAGAGGAGCAGAATCCCGCTGCAGAGCATCGCTGCTTTCAGCGCTCCGAACATCCCGCCGGCGACGCGGTCGAACGTGCCGAGATGTAGGTGATCGATCGCTTTCTTGAGCAATGTGATCAGGAGCGCCGTCCACAACACGGTGAGGACGACGATGGAGATGAACGCAACCGCACCGTTGTGCCCGCTGTCGCCCAATCGGTCGATGATCTGGTGTTGCAACGCGACGTGGTAACGCGCCGCCAGAAAGATGCCGCCAAAGAAACCCACGACGCCCGTGATCTGCAGGAGCAGACCGCGGGTGACGCCGACGACGAATCCGGCGGACAAAAGGACGAGGACGATGATGTCCACAACCGACATGGCTCTTTACCTATATCGGCTGGCGAGACGGCCGCCCGGCCGATGAGACACGGTTCGCCGCAACTCGCGCTGCGACAACGACTTGGCAGCTGTCTTCAGGCTCGGCACAGGCGCTGGACGCCATATCGGAGGCCCCGCTGACGGCTCTGGTAGAACCGGGTCCCGATGGCGACCAACGAGGAGTCCGACCCTACATTCCGCGTGATCCTGCGGCGCACGCTGAAGCGTCGCTGCCCCGTATGCGCTCGCGGCGCGCTCTTCCGCTCTTGGCAAAAACTCGCCCCGCACTGCCCGGAATGCGGATGGATCGTCGACCGCGAACCCGGCTCCGTGACCGGGTCCATGTACTTCGT
>JAZFYD010000155.1:0-3648 GCA_036443405.1 Planctomycetota bacterium | reverse complement strand
CCCTTGCGAGCGACGACGCGTTCTTCCTCGCTGAAGATGTCCACGTGGACGCTGATCACGCCGTCCACTTTGAGCGGCGCGCCGGCCACGCGGGCGCCGAGGCCGCCCTTGGATACGTCGAACAGCGAGAACGCGCGCGTTTCCAATTCCCGCGCACCGACTCGTTTCGGATCCAACAGAACTCGGGTCACGTATCCGCCGGAGTCATCGACGTACCAAAGGCCGGGGCTGGTCTTCGCCCTGTCGGAAACCGGACCGATCGGTGCGGGTTCGACGAGGCGCAGCTTCACGCCGTGACTCTTCGCGAGTTTCAAAAGCCCATCCGGCTGGATCGAGTTCGCGGCAACCCGGAGAACAAGCGACCCTTTGCTCACGTTGGCGTCCTTCACTCCGTCGAGAGCACGCAGCGCCGTCAGCAGTTTGGACGCATCCGCGGCCCCATCGATGCGCGCCCACCAAACCTCATGCGGTTTCTTGGCGGCGGTGGCTTTCAACCACGCTGCGACCTCCGCGGAGCTTTTCTTCAACAGCCCCAGCGAATCCACGCGCCGGCCGTCCGCGTCCAGGACCAGAAATCCCGGCCGCGTTGCGCCGTATTCCCGAAGCAACAGATACGCATCGGGCACCGGGATCTTGATCCGTACAAACGGCGCGGCGGCCGCGACGACGTCCTTCTGATCCAGCGTTGCCGAGAGCGGACCGCCCTCGAATTGGAAGCTGGGTCATCAGGTCGGTGCGCCGGCCAAGCCGATCAGGATGCGCGCATTCTTGTTCTTGGCGATCGCGGCAGCCTGCGGCAGATCGGCGTGGCACTCGAGCTCCCAGTCGAGGCTCGACGGTTCTTCCTCCGCGGACACCGGGACGGCGAGCAACGACAGCAACATCCAGCGAATTTTCATGCACACCATCATAGGCCTGCGCGCCCCACGCGCGCGGTCAATTCGGGGGCGCGATCACACCGAGATGCGCGTGTTTCCGGGTCGTTAGATCCAAATCCCGCGTGATCTGTCGCCCGTTTCGGTCCGTCAGATGGAGGCGCAGCTTGAGCGCCGGCACCGGAAACAAAACCGACGTGTCGTACTCGCTTCGCTCCTCGGGTTCCCAGAGCACGTCACCGCCGAGGACCGATAGGTGCTTGTGAACGGCCCACTCCGCTTGGAGCCGGATCTCCACCCCTTCGTAGACAACGACTCTGAGCACTTGGCCGCGTTTCAGTTGCGCGACGTCCAACGGAACCGCAGCTTGATCCGTTTTCCGGATCGTCAGAAGCCCCGTGTCGCCGGCCGGGAACGGCAGCGTGAACTTTCCGTCCGCGCGAGATAGACCGATCCCCCAGGGTTCGCGAAGCCACACGCGCGCACCGCCCACGGGCTCGTCTCGTTCATCCACGACGAGGCCCTGCAACAAACTCGGAGCCGGCACGACCAGATCCCCGAGATCCTCCCCGGACTTGGAAACCGTCACGGTGCGCACCAGAAACGGCGTTTTCCCGCGGTAGATCGCGACACGCACGGACCCGGCCGTGAGATTGTTCACGACGAAGCGACCGCCCGTACCGCTTTTCCCATCCGCGCCCGTGGGAACCACTTCGACCCTGAGACCCTCAAGCGGCGCACCGCGTGCATCCACCAGACGGCCGCGCATGGTCATGGCCCGCTCAAGTCGGATTTCGACGCCGCCGCCTCCCACGGGAGGTTTCCAATCACGAATCTCGCGATGTTGGTAACCCACTGCCCTGGCTTCCACCCGGTAGGTCGACCACGAGTACGGTCCAGGATGTTCGTGAACCAGGAAGCGTGCGCCGCCGGAAGGGAGGACGACGCCGCGCGGCGGATAGATCCCGTGCACTCGAATCGAGGACGTGCGATTCGGAATGGACTCGCCGTTCGGTCCGCGCAACGAGATGTCCACACGCACGGGTCTGCGCGCGACGAGCTCCACCGGTTTCGCTTCCTCTTCTGTGTCCTGCGGCTCCGCCCGGACCCAGCCCTTGTACAGGTCGGGCTGCGTCTTCGGTTTCTCCTTCGAATTTGAAATCGACTGGGCGAGAAACATCTCCTCGCGCCACGCTCGCTGTGTCGTGGGAAGGAGCACAATCCCATCCGGGCCGGTTTTCCTGTGCCCGGAGCACGAAGCCCAGACATTCACACCCGCCAACGGACGGCCTTCCGGATCCACGACCTTGATCCGCACGAATCCGTGTTCGAGATCATCCTCGTCCGGTGCCGCGAATCGGAATTCGACGTCTTTGACCTCGCCGCGTGCCGGAACGTCGACCTGGATCTCTGCCTTGAGCGATCGACGCTTCTCGGTCGGGTGTTTCATGTGCGCCGTGAGCGTGACCCGCCCCGAGCTGACTTCGGCCAGCTCGAACCGGCCTGCTTCGTCCACCGTCGCCATTCCGGTCGGACCCGCCGCCACCACTTTCTCGCCCACCGCGGGCGTTCCGTCCGCTCTAAGGAGCGTCCCGCGCACGGCGCCCGTCGCCGACAGTTCGATGCGCATGCGCTCGTCGCCGGGCCAAGACACGACGTGACGCCGCGTGTAGCCCGCCGCCCTCACGTGCAGATGCTGCTCTTCCGCGTCGAGGCCCCCGATGTGAAACCTCCCCGCCGCGTCGGTTCGTATGTCCTCGCGCCCGAAGAAGAAACGGCGGACCACGACGGACGCGTTGGGAATCCCGAGGCCCGTGTCGTCGACGATGGTTCCCGCGAGGACGAAGCCGGGCTTCAGCCGCACCTCGTTCTGATCTTTCGGATGGTCGATCTCGTGCCACGCATACCCCGCCACACGCACCACGATCGAGAAACCGTTGGGGACAGGCAGCGTGCCCAGGCCGCCGCGGGTGGTCCGCGTTCGCGCTGCGGGCATGAAACGGGTGAAGGAGTTGACGGCCAGCACCTCGGCGTCGACCACGGGGTTTCCATCCGCATCGAGCACGGAGACGGTTCGCAACCCGGCGTTCGCATCGGCGAGCATCACGGAGATGTCCTGATCGGTATGCACAACGCCTTGGCTGTGGGCGGTGAAACCGTCCGCTTCGACCAGGAGAATCCGACGGCCCTTTTCATGCGCACCCAGATGGAAGGACCCGTCCGGCCCCGTCACCGCCGATGCCGCAACCTGGCCGGGCGCTTCCCAGTAGATTCGATCCGAAAACGACGCGGAGGAGCCGGTGTCGAACAGTCGAACGCGCGCGCCGCCGAGCGGTTTGTTGTCGCGCGTTCGCACAATGCCGCGCAGGGTCCCTTGCGAATCAGCCGGTCCCGCTTCGTCCGGCTGGTCCGCCACGCCGGGGTCGGACAGTAGCGCTGCTGGTTCCCCGTTTGATTTCGCCCGCGCGGATCGCACGTCCACGCCCTCGTCGTCGCCGTTGGCATGGCGGGCCGCCCAAAAGACCGAGCCCGCCGCGACTGTCAACAGCGCCGCGGCAACCAGTTTGGCCGAAAACGCAAGTCCGGCTGTCTGGGCCGCGGCTTCGCCAAGCGCAAACGCCGTGAGCCCCCCGAGCCACGCGCGGCGGCCGCCGCACTTCGCGTCGAGCCGGCCACGCAGTTGTTTCATGGCGCGCGCAAGCCGCGTCCTGACGGTCTCGATGGGCTCGCCGAGTCGCTCCGCGATCTCCTTCACCGACGAGCCGTAATAGAA
>JAZFYD010000154.1:0-11923 GCA_036443405.1 Planctomycetota bacterium | reverse complement strand
GTGCTACGCGATGTTGGGAACTCGGTCACACCGGAAAACGATTCGCTGGATCGTTTTCCGGCTATCGCGCGTTCGGGCTCACTTGCCTCGGTCCCCTGCTTACCAGGCACCGATCGCGGGTGGTCGTTGTTGCGAAACTTACGGCGCTAAGAACGGGCCCGATTCGCGCTCTCAGGCGGGATCTCCGCGGCGGCCTTGAAGCCCGCGTTCTCCGCGGCGATGGCGTTGCGGATCGGGCGCCGGAGGAGCAGGCCGATCAACGGTGCGAGCAACCCTTCGATATCGACCGTCAGCGTGTTCGTCGTTCCGGTTTCGCTCGCGGCCAGGTGATGGCTGCCGGTCATCGTGACCCCCATCGCCCTGGTGGCCCAGGCGAAGCAACTCTCGGTTTCGAGCGCCGTCACCGTCCAGACCCTGTCCGGTTGCGCGGCCTGTTTGATACGCGCCGTCGAGCCGACCTTGACCGGAGGCTCACTGAGCCACTCGATGCTCGTGATCGTCGGCGTGAACGCGGGCCACGCCTCGGCATCCAGAGTGAGTTCCCACACCCGCGCGATCGGTGCCGCGATCTCGATGCGGTTTTCGACTCTCATGCGTTCGCGCGCCCAGGTCGCGGGCGAGGGATCGCTACCCGCCCTGCGCCTTCATCAGCGCGATCGCTTCGATCTCGGACCTGGCCTTGCGGATGAACTCATCCAGGCCAAACGTCTCGATGACCTTCTGATAGATCTTCGTCGCCTCGTCGTAGCGCTTGTTGCGGATGAGCTTGCGGGCGGACTGGCGCTTTGCGGTGTAGGCGCTGCTCGCCGCGAGTTTCAGACGGTGCAACTCCGCTGACTCCTGGCTGCGGTAGTACTCCGCCTTCTCCGCCGACAACACTGCTTCGTGCTGCACGAGGAAACGACGAACGACCTCGCCGGCCTCGCGGAACATCTTGCTGCGTTCGAAGTCCTTGGACTGCGCCACCGCGGTTTCCCACGCCTCCTGCACGGCGTCGCTGACGCCCTCGTTGGAGCCGCGTTCCGGCACAAGTCCGGAGAACCAGACGGAGTACTGCTTCGCGGCGCGCTTGCCGGAATCGGTGGCTGAGAACTCACGGCGCATCCGCTCGACCTGCTTCAGGATGATGTCGGCGGTCGCGGTGTCCGAACCGGCGTGATACGCGCGAATGTTCCTGCCCAGTACGTACTCGAGGCGCGCAGAGGTGTACGTGTCAACGTGCGACTTGTTGGCGGGCACCTTCCTCTCGATGTCCTCGGCCAACTCCATCGCAACCTCGTGTCCCGATTTGGATTCATCGAGATGCGCCCACAAATACTCCGCGGCCTCGGCATAGTTGCCCTGCGAGCGGAGCTTCTTCGCATGCTCCATGTACGGCGCGTGTTCGTTCGGCGAGAGGAGGCCTTTGGCAACGTTGTTGAGAATGATCAACACGCCTAAAACACCGACGACGATCAAGCCCAACTTCAACAACACGTCGCCGTCGCTCCCGCGGGCACGACGCGGCGCGCGGGGTTCGTCCTCGTACTCGTCCTGCTCGCGCCCCGCACGAGTACGCGGCGCGCCGCCGGCCGTGCGCTCCGCGGGCGCAGCAGCGGTCCCTCCGGATCTCGCGGAGCGGGTTGCGCCCCCGGTCGTCGCCGGCGCGTCGAGCTGCTCGTGCGACGCCAACTCCAGAAGAATCTCGGTCTTTCCGATCCGAACCGTGTCCCCATGCCGCAAAGTGGCGTGGTTCTTGTAATCGGCGTTCACGCGCGTGCCGTTTTTGCTCTCGAGGTCGGTGACCTTCCAGCGGCTCCCGTCGAACTCGAACCGGCAGTGCTCCTTGCTCGATTTCGGGTCCGAGATCACGACGGTATTGCTATCCGCACGGCCAATCGTCACGGGGTCCCCGGTCAGGCGGAACTCGCGCTCACCTTGATCGTCGCGGATCGTCAACTTCGCCACTTTCTCTCCTTGTGCAACCGCCCCACGCTCGGGGGTTATTCGATCGGCGTTGCGGCCTCGCCCGCGGCTCTACTCGCCGCCGCAACCACAGCCGTCCTCGTCCCCGGCGTCATCCGGGGAACACCCATCCTCGCCTTCATCGTCGTCGTATTCCAGATCCTCGCCCGGGAGCAGCCCATCGTCGTCTTCGTCGTCGTCGGTGTACTCGACGGCGTCGCGCTTCCACCGCTTGCTGAACCGTGGTGCCTGCCCGAAGTTCTGGCACATATAGCGGCCGTAGTGGCCGGTTCCCATCTCGGTCCAAGCGGCCATCAGGAGGTTTCGGTGGTGGCCGCTTGAGTGGCACCAGCCGGCGTGGGCGGACTTGGGATCGGACCGGCCCATGATGATGTTCTCGCTGATGCCGTACTTGTAGCCCGCCAGCCGCATCCGCTCGCCCGGGGTTCTCCGTCCGGCGGTCGGACTGAAGTGGCTAAAGTAGCCGATGCGGGACATCTCCTCGCAATGGCCGCGCGAGCTGAGCACGAGCGGCTCGACGATCCGCACCGGCCAGTGGCCGAACATGATGCGGTAGAGGTTCGTGATGCGTACCTGCTCGCGCTCGATCTCGGTGATGTCGCCGACGACCCGCGTGTTGTCCTCCATCACCTCAGTGGTGTACTCGAGCAGGTCCAGCTCGCGCGCCGTCCGGTAGAACGTGCGCACGTCGAAGCGCTTACCGAGATAGGACCGGAGCCAGGCGATCTCGTCCTTGAGATCGGAAACGTCCACCAGGCGTCTTTCGAGTTCGGCGACGGATTCGTCGAACTTCGCCAACGCGCGTTTCATGTCGTCGGTCGCCTTGATCGTGATCGACGACTTGTCGTTCCACAGCTTCACGACGCCGTCGACGCGGCCGTCGACCTCCTTCTGGACCTTCGAGTACTCGCCCTCTCGACCCGTGTTGCGATACGGGTAGAAGTACTTCTTCTCGTCGTAGATCAGCAGCTTCGCGAAGTCGCGCGCCTCGTCGAGCTTGTCCTTGCGCTCCTCGAGCTTGTCGAGGCGCCGGAAGACCTTGTGCGTGCGGATCTTCTCGGCTGAGGTCGTCATGACCGCGGTGAAGTTCGCGATCGTCTCCTCCTCGACGCGCCGAACCTGCTCGCGTTTGGAGAGAAGCTCGCCCTTGTAGACGACGTAGCCGCCCTGCGGGATCTTCTCGTTGCGGATGCGCGTCGCGACGAACAGGTCGATCGCCGCGCGGTCCTTGCCCGCAACTTGGTACGCGGATGCCAGTCCGTACAACCACAGGTCCTGGCGGCCGGTCGCGTGTGATGCGACCGCGAGCCCCAACGGCCCCTTGGGCGTCGAATGGATCTCGCCTTCCAGAAGCAGCACGAACAACGCCGACGGGGTCTGCGCCCAAGTCAGCTTCTGCTGCCTGCTGCGCGATTTGACCGTGACGCCCTCGCGATTGCCCGAGAGAATCTTCCAACGGTCCTTCTCGTACTTCAGCGTCTTCTTCGGAACACGGCCGGCCACGAGCGCGTTGCCCGTTCCGCGAATCAGCGCGACGGCGGCTTCGCACTCGTCGATGCGCGCCTGGATCTCGCGCTTGGCGTCCTGCGCCTGGATCTTGGCGAGGATCTCCTTGAGGTCCGCCGCCGCCTCGGCGAACTCGCGTCGCCCGACCCGCTGCAAAATGCGCAGGACCTCGCGCTCGATGTCGATGCTGACCGCGGTCGGCGCCGCCGTCGGAGCGCCGGTGACTCCCTGCTCCTTCGCGCGCTGAAGGTACGCGATCTTTTCCGCGAGGCTCTCGGAAACCGACGTCCCGCGAAAACGCGGGGCCGAGTCCTTGATGATCTTGATGGCGCGGTCGAAATCGTGCGCCGACTCCGCGCGGTTGACGTTCTCGAACAGTTCGCCGCGCTCGGCGACCGCCGACGTGTCCATCCGCCCGTTCGCGGCCACGATGCGAAGGATGAACTCCTGATCGATGGCGCCCCAGTCGCCGCCGAGGAAGAACCAGATCTCCTTGGCCTCCCCGTAGCGGCGCTCCCGTACAAGCCGGTCGAACTCGGCTTCGAGGGCGCCGAACTGCTCGGTGCGCGCACGCCTGCGTGCTTCCTCTCGCTCAGCAATGGCGGTCTGGATCGCCCCGCGTTCGGCTTCCGGTGCGGACTCGAGCATCTCCCGGAGCTTCGCGAGCGCGGCATCGACATCGAGGTCCGCAAGCTGCGCATCGAGCGCGGACCGCTGGCCCGCGTGAGACGTGGACTCGTTCAGGCGTTCGTTGACGCTGGCCTGTTGTTCCCTCACGTGGTCGGCGTGTGCGCCGAGCGGATACTTCTTCAGGTAGACACGCGCGGCGGCCAAACGGGTCCGATCCGAGCCTGCACGCAGGAACTTTCTGTAGGCGCGTTTCTCCGCGGCGACGATGTCCTTTTGCTCCTGCTCGCCCTGCAGCATCGAAAAGACACCGGCTGCGCCGATCAGGCAGATCACGCCGATCACCCACGGCGCCTTGCTCTTCTTGCGTGCGCGACGCGCGCCGGGCTCGCGCGGTGCACGCGGTTCACCCGCGGGCTCGTCGGTGCGTGCCACCCGCTCGCGTCGCGTCGTTTTGGGGGCACGGATCGCTTTGGGCTCAGTCGCGGTGTCGAGAAGTTCCCGCTCGGGCGCCTCCGATACGATCTTCACGGCCTCGCCGGCGAAGAGGAAGCGCACCGCGCCCACCTGGATCACGTCGTCGGGTGAAAGGACGCGCTCCTCGATGGGGACCTCGTTGACCCGCGTACCGTTGCCGCTGCCCAGGTCGCGGACGCGCCAACCGTCCCCGTGGGGCTCGACGATGCAGTGGTGGCGACTCGCCTTCTTGTCCTTGATGAACAGCTCGACGCCGGCGCCACGGCCGATCACGATGGGCTCGCTGCCCAAGAAGACCGTCCGCTCCTCTCCGCGTTCAAAAACCTTGAGGAAAGCCACGCCGTACCTCCGCTGAGGTCTCAACCGCGTCAGCGGTTGAACCAGGAACCGTCTAACCGAGTAAGCGGTTGAACAAACAAACGTCTCAACCGCGTCAGCGGCCGAACAAACAAACAGGTCTCAACCGCGTAAGCGGTTGAACCATCAAACACCGCTACGCCGGGTAACGGGGGATCTTGAGAGATTCCATCTTCGCATCCAGGGTCGGTCGCGAGATGCCCAGGCGCCGCGACACGGCGCTCTTGTTACCGCGCTCGTCCCGAAGCGCCGTCGTGATGAGGGACCGTTCGATCTTCCGTGTTGCCTCGCGGACCGCGTCCTTGAGGCTGGCGCCCTTCAGCGAGTCGCTGTTTTGCGCCGCGCCCGACCGGAGGGCGTCGCTGAGGCTCTCCGGCTCGATCCGCTCGTCCGTCAACGCGTGGGCGCGCTCCATCTCGTTTTCCAGCTCCCGCACGTTTCCGGGCCATCCGTATTTCGAGAGCAGTTCGATGGCTGCGGGAGAGATCTCCCGCTGCGGCTCGCTCCTCCGTTCGGCGATCCGTTTCAGGAAAAACTCGACCAGCGCGGGCACGTCCTCCCGCCGGCGTCGCAACGGCGGCACCTCCACGTCGATGACGTGGATCCGGTGATAGAGGTCCTCGCGGAACGCGCCGCGCCGAACCTGCTCCGCGAGATCGCGATTGGATGCCGTCAGGATGCGCACGTCGATCTTGACCGTGCTCTTCGCGCCGACCGGGCGCAACTCGCGTTCCTGGAGCACACGCAGCAGCTTCGCTTGCATGCTCAACGGCATCTCCGTGATCTCGTCGAGGAAGAGCGTGCCGCCGTCGGCCAGCTGGAACAGCCCCTTCTTGTCCGTCGTCGCGCCCGTGAACGAACCCCTCATGTGGCCGAAAAGCTCGCTCTCGAAAAGCGACTCCGGAATGGCGGCGCAGTTCTCCGAAACAAACGTGTTCTTGTTGCGCGGTCCATTGAAGTGGATGGCGCGCGCTGCGAGTTCCTTGCCCGCCCCGCTCTCGCCCTTCACGTGCACCGGCACGTCGCTGTCCGTCACTCGGTCCAGGAGGAAAAAGAGTTCCCGCATGACGGGACTCTTGCCCACGATGTTGTCGTAGCTGTATTTCGTTCGCGCGTCGGCCGAAGCCTGCGCGTATAGCGTCGTGACCTCGTGCAGCTCCGCCTCCTGCTGCTCGACGCGGCCACGCAAAATGCCGTTGAGATCCTCGATCTCGGCGCGCGCGGATGTCGCTTCCTCGTGCAAACGGGCGTTTTCGAGGGCCACCGCGGCCTGGTCGGCGAAACTCATCAGGAAGGGCAGGTCGTCCGGACGGAACACACCGCGCTCGAAACGGTTGTCGAGATAGAGCGCGCCGAGGATTCGACGGCCCGCGCGGATCGGCACGCCGACCACGGAGCGCAGGTGGAACACACCGGTGTCGCCGAGCGCTTTGAGCTGGGGGTCCTCCGCGCCGTTCATGCTGACGATGGCGCGCCCGCTGCCCGCCACACGCTCGGCCACGGCGCGCGCGACGCGGTACGTCGGCTTGCGCAGAGCTTCTCCGTCGAAGTTGTGCTCGGCCGCGATGCGCGTGCCGCTCTTTTCGCGCAGCAACAGGAACCCGCGCTCCGCGCCCGTGAGTTCGACGACCGACTCCAGCATCAGCGAAAGCAGCTTGCTGTGGTCGCGCTCGTTGGTGAGCCGCCGAATCCAACTGACGAGATGGCGCAGCCGCTCCTTCTCGGGATCATCGAGCGCTTCGGCAAGCGGCGACGCGGTTTCGCGCAGGCGCATGTACGCGCGACTCATCTCGCGCGCGGTGGCGACCTTGACGAGTTTCTCGAACGCACGCTCCACTTCCCTGAGAGTGCGTTGAAACGGCGTCAGGCGGCGCGTTTTCGTTTTCGCCACCGCGGCTTCGAACAGGATCTCGGTCTGGCCGACACCGATGACATCGCCCGGCTGAAGCCGATGGGACTTCACGCGCTGACCGTTCAGCCAGGTGCCGTTGGCGCTTTCGAGGTCGTCGATGCGGAAGTCGTCGCCCATTTGCTCGATGCGACAGTGCGTGGAACTCGCCTGTACGTCGGCCAGCACAACGTCGGATTCGCCCGAGCGACCCAGGAGAGTGCGGGGTTTTTCGATAGGAACCAGGCGTTCCCTGCCGGGCCCCATGATCAGTAGATGCGCCATGCAAACCCGAGTTTACACCGTGTAAAGCAACGAGGCCAGGGGACCACCCCAACCCCGTCAAGTTTGTTGGACGCTGCCGCCGGCCACCGTCTCAGACGCCCCGAACGTATGGCTTCAACGGCGTAAGCCGTTGAGCAGAAAACACAACTCGGCCCTAGCCGAGTTTCTTGAGGCGCGCATAGGTCAGCGAGAGTTCGCGCCGGCCGGAGTTGAGAAAGTCGATCGTGATCCGGGTGGCGGCGCCGCGCTTGGCCACCGCGACGATGTGGCCGCGGCCGAAGTGCTCGTGGCTCACGCGGTCACCCACTTGAAAGCGGGGTTCGGCCTGGGGCCCGTCGCGCTGAAAAACCGGAACGTCGTCGAGGTCGTACTCCGTGCTCGTTGAGTCGGCGCTCTCGCTCACGCCCCAGTCGCCACCATCCCCGGAGCGCGATCTGTACTCCGTCGCGGGGTCCGAGTGGCGAAAACCGGTGCGGTCCTCGACCTCGAGGTGCTCGTCGGGGATCTCGTCGAGAAAACGTGAGGGCGCCGCGTTCATCGGAGCGCCCTGGCGAAAACGCGACTGGGCGTGCGTCAACACGAGCTCCTCTTCCGCGCGCGTGACCGCAACGTAGAACAGGCGCCGCTCCTCCTCGATCTCGTCGGGGGTGTCGAGGCTCAAGGAGTGCGGGAAGAGCCCCTCCTCCAATCCGGTCAAAAGGACGCACGGGAACTCGAGTCCCTTGGCGGCGTGTACCGTCATCAACGTGACGCACTCCACCTGCCCATCGTACGTGTCCTGGTCGCTCACCAGCGCGTGCTCCTCGAGGAACCCGTCGATGCCGGCCTCCGGCTCACGCTCGCTGAACTCCGACGCCGCGCTGATCAGCTCCTCGACGTTTTCAATGCGGTCGATTTCCGCGCCCGCCGTCCCGCGACCGAGGTAGTCGAGGTACTTCACCTCGTCCACGACGCGTTCGACAAAGAGCGCGGGGTCGTCGGTCGGCATCGCCTCCAGGCGATCCAACAGGTCCGCGAGTTCGAACAGCGGCTTGCGTGCGCGGCCCGGGAACGCGCGCAGCCGGTCGCGGTCGCGCATGAAATCGCGCGGCGATAAACCGGCCTCGGCCGATTCGAAAAGCACCCGTGCTTCGGTCTTCGCACCCAGCGCCCGAGCGGGCACGTTGAAGATCCGACGAAAACCGACCAGGTCCTGCGGGTTGCGCGTCAACCGGACGTACGCCAGCACGTCCTTGACCTCTTTGCGCTTGTAGAACTCGACGGAACCGACGATGCGGTACGGCAGCCCGGCTTCGCGCAACGATTTCTCGAGCGTGCGCGATTGCGCGTTGACGCGATAGAAGATCGCGAGCTCGCGCGCGCCGCGGCCCGCGTCGATCCAACGCCCGATCTGACGCACGATCACACGGCCCTCGTCGGCTTCGCTGGAACAGCGGATCTCGAGCGCCGGCCCGCCGACCTCGTTTTCCGTGCGAAGGTCCTTTTCGAAGCGGTCCTTGTTGTGCGAGATCACGGCGTTGGCGACGTTCAGGATCGTCTTGGTGCTTCGGTAGTTGCGGTCCAGCGTGATCACGGCCGCCCCGGGGAAATCGCGTTCGAAGTCGAGGATGTTGCGCAGCGTCGCGCCGCGCCATCGATAGATCGACTGGTCGGGATCGCCCGTGGCGCAGACGTTTCGCTCGGGTTGCGCGAGCGCGTTGAGCAGCTTGTACTGGATCGCGTTCGTGTCCTGGTACTCATCGACCAGAATCCAGCGACAGCGGTCCTGCAACACCTCGAGCACGCCCGGATCCTCGAGCAGCCGCCCGGTGTTGACGAGCAGGTCGTCGAAGTCCATCGCGTTCGACTCTTTGAGGCGGCGGTCGTATTCGGTCGTCGCCTTGGTCATGCGCTCCGCGCGCCAGCCGGGGAGCTCCGTCCGCTTCATGGAGTTCTTTCTGCGCGAAGCCGTCTGGGAGACCTCGCCCGGCCGCAGATCGTCGAGCTGGAGATCCTTCAAGACCGCCTTGATCAGGCGCGTCTGGTCCTCCGTGTCGTAGATCGTGAACTCGCGCGTGTACCCGAGCCGGTTCGCGAACCGCCGCAGCACCCGCGCGCAGAAGCTGTGGAACGTGCAGACCCAAAGGTCGGGCGCGGTCACGAACTGGGCGACTCTGTCGCGCATCTCGCGCGCGGCCTTGTTCGTGAACGTCAGCGCCACGAGATTGCGCGGCGGAACGCCCTCGGTGACCAGATGGGCCACCCGCCGGGTGATCACGCGGGTCTTGCCGGATCCGGCGCCAGCAACCACCAGGAGCGGCCCGGCGCCGTGCTCGATCGCGGCGCGCTGTTCGGGGTTGACGTCTTCCGTGAGCTTCGTGGGGTGGCGCAAGCGGTCGATTCTAACGACGTACTCCCAAACTATGGACAAGGGTGCGCCGGCACTGCGGGGGTGGATCGGTAGAGTACCGTTGGACCACTCATGCAGGAGACGACGAACGGACACTTGCCCTTCTGGCGTCGCATCGAGCCGTTCAGCGCGTTCGTCGTGTTCTGTTGCGTCGCGTGGACGCTGCCGGTCTTTTTCGGCGCGTGGGGGCCGAGGTACCCGGGGTTGACCCGCGCCGGCGCCGTCGTGAAAGCGCTCCTGTGGGAGGGCGAGTACTGGCGGCTGGTGTCCGCGACCTTCCTGCACGCGGACTGGGTCCACCTGTCCCTGAACGGCATCTCGCTGTACCTGGTCGGCTCCGCGTTAGTGCGCGGGATCGGCGCCCGGTTCCTGTTCGGCGTGTTGATTCTCAGCGCGATGGGCGGGCACGCCGCGAGTTTGGCGCTGACGGACCCCGGCGATCTCGCCACCCCGCGCATGGGGATCTCGGGCGCGGTGTTCGGCGTTCTGGGCGCGTTCTTGGGCGCGGAGTGGTGGCTCCGGCGGGGAGACCCGAAGTACCTGAAGAGCCCGATCGTGCGCGTCGTCCTGTTTTTCTTGGGACTGAACGTGGCGCTTGGACTCTTCTTCCCCCAGATCGATCAGTGGGCGCACATCGGAGGGCTGATCGCCGGACTGATCTACGCGCTCTTGTACTTCTGGAAGCGAGGACGATATCCGGTCCGCGCCGGAGTCCTGACCGCGCTACTGGCCGGACTGCCGCTCGCCTATCTGTGCGCGCCGGTCTTGTCCCCCACTTTTCACCTCTACATGGCCGCGATCGCGGACCAGAAGAACGACAAAGAGGCAGCGGTCGCCGCGTACAGCTCTGTGATTGGGCTGGAACCGGATCATGCGCGGGCGCGAATCCGCCTCGCCGTGCTGGAGAACGATCCGACCCATCTCGACCACATCGAGGATCCCTTCGGGGACGTGCGAACACGCGCTGCGTATGTGGCCGCGATTCGCACCCTCCTGGTAAGCCGAGCCATCACCGATTCGGAGGAAGCAGGCGCACTGCTGCTTCAGGTCCAACGCCTGCGCGGTGGCCAAGCTTGGATGGTTCAGCTCTGGCGAACGCTTGCGTCCGGACTGGTCGAAGCCGGCGAATTGCGGAAAGCCGAGGCGGCGCTGGAAAACGCGCTGGCCATTCAGGACGACCCGCATGCGGCCAACCAGCTCATTGGCGTGCTGATTCAGCGCCTGAAATCGGACCGGATCAACGACGATGCGCGCCACCGGCTCGCGGTGCGCATCGCGCAACTCGGACGCATAGCGGTGGGTGTGATCGAGGACAAGAATCTCGTCCGGACCGCCGAGGATCGCGAACCCCACGTCCAGCGCTTCGTCGAGTTGGTCCGCATACTCACCGACGAACTGAACTCGCTGCGTGCCGATCCGTCCCGGCGCGATGACTTGCACTCACTCGCCGGCGCCATCGCGGATTTCTACCGGAAATTCGGCATGATGCTGGAGGGCGGGGCCATCGAGTCGATCCCCCCCCACGCGCGCGCGCCGAGCGCGTTTTACCTTGCGGTGCGCTTCCGCTTGCTGTCGATCGGCGAGGGCGCGGAGCGGCCGGATGATCTGGTGCCGCTTCTGAAAGGCGCCATCAACCTCGCCCGGGAGCTCGAAAACACCCGGCTCGCCGAGGACATGGAGCAATTCGGCCGGGAATCGGGCCTGCTGAGCGACTGATCGTCCGGTTGGGGCCGTCGGGGCAGCGCCAGATCCGGCTGTATGCACCACTAACCCGGCCTGTGGCGGATCTTGCCGAATCGGGCATCTCGGGCTATCTTGCCCGGCTCAGCGGAGATCGATCCATGCCTCGCGTTTGTGCACTCAGCGGGAAAAAAACCCGCATCGGCCGTCAATACACCACCCGTGGTCTCGCCAAGTCCAAGGGCGGCGTCGGCATCAAGACCACCGGAAAGACCGCCCGGAAGTTCAAGGCGAACATCCAGAGGATCCGGGTCATGCTCAACGGACGCGTCGTGCGCATGAAGGTTGCTGCGAAGTTCATCCGCCGCGACATGATCGAGAAGCCCGTGCGCCGCCAGCGCCCGGGCGCCTAGCGCAGTTCCTTGGCCTCGGCAGCGGTCTCCCGCGCCGACTAGAACCGCCGACGCCGTCTCCGGCGTCTCGATACCGGCGCGCTCGGAGCATCCGTGATTTCGATCGCAGCCCGCGTCTTGCCCAGGCCCTCCAACGCCCCGATCAGATCCTCGGGGGTTTGGTAGCGGTCATCGCGGTCTTTTTCCATCAGCTTTGACACCACGGCTTCCAGCGCGGGATCGATGCCCGCCTCGATCTCCGACAGCGGCGTCGGCACCTCGGTGAGGTGTTTGGCCATCACGAGTTGGGCGGAACCGGTGACCGGCGTCCGGCCGGTGAGCATGTGGTAGAGCGTC
>JAZFYD010000153.1:0-30706 GCA_036443405.1 Planctomycetota bacterium | reverse complement strand
AGGCCACCGTAGCTTCCTACGTTACCCAGGTCCTATTGCCAGGAAGTGTAGCAACATCGGCCTTCGCCCACCATGGGCGTACGGTGCCGAAACGTAATCTCGGGCTGCACACCCAATGTCGCCGCGCGCCTGGTCGCTTTCCTCCGCGGCGCTTGCTACATCGCGACGTACATCACGCCGCACACAAGAGCACCGAGGCTGCCGAGAGCCAATGCGCCCGCCAAGCCGCCGTTGTGCCAGCCGGCGAGGGTCAGGGCGACGACAGCGACGAGCATGCCCGCCTGCACGAACCGGAACCAGCGGTCGCGTAGGCCGGGCACGGTGGCGGCCTTCTTGCAGCGCGGGCAGTTGGTCATGCCGCCCGCCATCGATTCGGCCGCCTGAAACACCTCGCCGCAGTGTTCGCAATCGACGCGGATGACCTCCGGCGAGTCCATGGCGGGCAAACCTAACGCTGACGACCCTCGATCGCCGCGATGAGAATGCCCGCCGCCAACAGGAGCGCGCGGTCCACGGTCGCCTCTGGATCGACTTCGACTTCCATCTTGTAGACGAACGGGTTGAACCGCACGCGCAGGTCGGCCTGGAGCGCGCCGGCGTTGTTGGTGATCTGAAAGTGCTGCGGGATCCAGTTACTCAGAAAACGCCGCAGCGTGGCCATCAGCATGGAGTCCTCCTGCACCTTCGCGATCGGTTGGTCCTCGTTGTCGAGAATCTCCCAGCTGTCGCGCATGATCGACTTCCACCCTTTGCGCCGGCAGGCACCGATCTTCTCCTTGGTCTCCCCGTTCACGACATCGTAGGCCGCCGCGAAGTCGATCACCTGGCGAGCCATGATGAGCAGCTTCTCCTCGGCCATCGTTTCGTCGGTGTAGAAGCGGATGTCCTCTTTGAGCTTGAACGCCTTTTGCTGGGAGTAGCCCAACAGCTTGCCGTGGCCGTCATAGACGTGGAACTTCTGGCCAAAGATGGTCAGCACCTTGCGGCGGATGACGTAGCGGTTGTCTTCGATGCTCATGGTTGTCTCTCCGCGCAGTCTAGCGGGAGGTGGCGTCACGGAGCGGCGGAGGCCCGATCGCGGGCCGAGTGCCGAGAGGCAAAGAGCTGTGCGGTCCAGAACGCTCGTCTTGTGAATAGTCCGGGCTAGGGGATTAGGCGGGAAGAAAACCACAGAGGCACGGAGACACGGAGACGTTGCAGCGCGGTTCGTGTCGACTCCAGTTCGCTGAACTCCTGTTTCATTCGAACGTGGCGAACTCCCGGCCACGTCCCCGCTGACCCGCGGAGACTCTCGAATGGAAAAGAGGTGCCCGGCGTCCGGCCGACGTTTCGGCTCCTCTGCCGGCCTCCGTGCCTCAGTGTCTCTGTGGTTCCAAAAACGAACCAGCAAAGAGCTCGGCGGGCTGGGTCGTTCAGAACGCTCGTCTTGTGAACAATCCGGGCTAGCGGTCCATCAAGAACGCGCGGCGTTTCTCGATGAAGTCGAGCAGTCCGGGTGTCAGCGCACTCGCGCCGGGAACGTCGACGGCCTCATCAACACTTCGATCGAAATCGGAGGCGTCGTACATGAGCGTGAACGGGTATCGCTCCATCAGGGCCCACGGGCGCATGTCCGCATGCAGCGGAGCCACGCGATCCGACCCCATCGGATGGTGCGCAAGCTGGTCCACGAGATCCTCGTAACGCTTCCGATATTCCGGCACCGCCAGCACGCGCTCGACCAGTGGCGTTCCAGGTATGGACGGAACATCGATGGGGTAGGTGTGAATGTTCGAAGCGTCGTATCCGAGTGTGGCGTGGGTCCCGAAGCTGGCGTTGTGGTCCCACGAGATGAAGTGGAAGAGGCCGGTGGCGGGGTTGTTGTACAGATAGTAGTTGTGCGGCAATGCCAGGTAACTGTTGAGGTTGCAGATCGCAACGGAGACCGCGAGCCACGGAAGGAAACTGTCGACGTCGAAGATTGTCGCGATGTCGACGTCTGGGTCTTTCAGCTTGGCGATGAACTCGATCACATCGCTCCAGTCGGCGACATCCTCGTTGGTCTTCTTGACCATGAACCTCTGTTTGAAACGCGTCAGATCCGCATGGGGGTGTTCCGGCTTGTAGAGGTTGCCGGAGTCGTTCCCAAACCGGTCGCGCAGAAACGTCTCGTCGATCTGCTCGATGATCATGTAGAGCCCGCGGAAGACTCCGTTGAAATAGAGTGCGCACGGACGCACACGGGGCGCATGCGCACCGAATTCGAGCATGAGCTCGGACGTCAGGAGCTCGCGCAACATCGTCGGATCCCGAAACGAATTCGCGAGGTTCACTTTGTCCTGGCCCAGAAAAGTGCGGTTCTTCGTGTCGGGGTACTCGTCCTCGAACTTGTCGAAGTCGAGCTTGTAGTGAAGCTTGGTCCGTCCGTCTTCATGGGGCCGGAGCAGAGACGTGCCGCCCTTCAGGCGGATCCCGACGTGCTCGTACGTCGAGTTCTGGAAGCGGACGGTGCACTCGAAGTACTCGAAGTCCCGATCGATTCGCTTTCGCTGGGCCTCCACCTCGAGGTCGACCAGCATGAGCGCGGCATCGTCCGGCGCGATCTCGATGTCGAGGCGAATGACCTCATCGGCGTGGGCGAAGGCTGTCTGCAGGCTCGGCCGCGGTTGGGCCACGCCATCGCTGCACGCAGCTACGGCGAACAAGACCATCGAGGCCAACCCCACTTTTGCCTCCATCGACGGCGCATCTTACGGACTTCCGCGACGCGCAAGTGCAAGATGTGCAGGGTCTGTCTCAAGTCGACACGGGTGTCCGTAGTCGGGCGACGGGTCCGAAGTGGGGCGGGTCACGGCCCCTTCGTGAGGGTCATCGAGTCCAGGACAACGCCCTGCCGGTCGATCGCCTGCAGCTCGAGCACGTCGTCGGCGATGTCCACCACGACGTGGTGGTAGGCGGCCACCGACGCGGCGGTGAACTCGCTCCAACCCGCTGTATAGAGGCTCTTTCCACCGCCCCCGGTCACGACGAACACGGTTCCGGCAGGATCCACGTAATCGCCGTTCGGATCGGAATCCACGACGACACTGTCCGCGAGGGGGTGCGTGCGTTCGTAGACGTGGTCATGGCCGGTAAACACGATGTCCACGCCGTATCGGTCACAGAGCGGCACGAGTGCCGCGCGCACCGTCAGGTCGCTTCCGTGGTCCGAGGAGCTGTAGGGCGGGTAATGCAGATAGATGACGGTCCAGGCTTGCGTGTTCGCGGCGAGATCGTCCGCGAGCCAATCGCCCTGCAGCGTGCCCGGCGACAAATCCTGCGTCGAGTTCAATGCCACGAAATGCACGGGGCCGCGATCGAAGCTGTAACACCGCTCCGATCCGTCGACCGGGTTGCGCGGAAGGTAGACACTGTTGAGGATCGGATCCCCGTTGTCGGTTCTGACGTCGTGGTTGCCGATCGCGGGATAAAACGGGATGCACTGGATCAGTTCCCGGTACGGCACGAAATAGGCCGAATCGAGCTTCTCTTCCTCCCCGTGGGGATAGACGATGTCCCCGGTGATGAGCACGAGGTCCGGATCCGATAGGACCATGCCGGCCGCGACCTCACGCTGCGCATCCGAGTCGGCACCGCAGTCGCCGATCACCGCGAAGCGGACGGATCCGCTTCCGTCCCTGGGCGCCGTCCAGAGCCAGTGACCGTCGCTGACGACCACGTCGTCATGCTCCAGGGCGTAGTCGTACCGCGTGTCGGCGTCGAGTCCGGTCAGCGTGAACACATGTTCGGTGGACGGTGCATCGTCGACCAGTCGCAACCCGGAACTGCACGTGATCGCGCCGACCACAGGCACGTCGCTACGCCAGGCCACGACAATCGAACTCTCCTGCGCCTGGGCGATTTGCGGCCCCCGGAGGATGGGCCCGGTGGGCAGCGAAACCACCGGTCCTCCGCCCCCCGAGCAGGCGAGGAATTGGCAGATCAGGACCACAAAGATCAAAGAGCGCACGTGTCCACCTATCGACGCCGGCCCGCTCCCGAATGAAGGGGAGCGTCGATGTCACTGTCCAGAGTTTGCGGGGCCGTGCCTCGATCCGAGTCGGGCCGTTGCCAAAGCCGCCAAAAGCCCCATTCGGGGCATCAAAGTCGGTGTCCCATCATGCGCGGTCTGGGCTAGACTTCTATCGGACTCTCTCCCTAATTCGGCTTTTGGAGATACGAATGATTCGTACGATCGGATTTGTCGCCGCGATGGCGCTGACGCTTGTCGTCGCGCGTCCCGCGCAAGCCCAGTGCTGAGGCGCTGGCGCCGCAGGTGCTGCCGGTGGCAGCACACCCATAGGTGGTGGTGGGATTGGACGGTCAGGTGGCCGGCCGACGTCCAGCGTCATCAACCTTCCCCAGTTCCAGGTCAAGTGGAGTGACGCGACCAAGCTGTCGCAGGACGTCACGACCGGCATGACCGAGGAAGAGGCGGAAGAGATCGGCCGCAACGACAGGCCGCTGCTCGTCTACGTCTACAACGAGGAGGTCGACGCGAAAGCGAGCTTCTCCATCGAGACGTCGGTCGCGTTCTATGACGACAAGGTCGCCGTGGGCGCGCGTCTCTTCGACGCCGTGCGCATGGACCTCGAAGACGCCAAGAGGGATCGCGTGCTGAGGGATCACCTCGGTCGCGACAATTCGCTGATCTTCCTGCGCCCCGACTACAAGTTCGCGAAGGCGATCCACTTCAAGGGCACGAAGGTCAAGCCGCGGGCCGTTTTCGCCGCGATGTGCGCGACGATGAAGCTCGACTACAAGAACTGCGTCGCGACGACATACAAGAAGATGCGCGTGATCCAGAAGGCGCGCCGCAAGCTTGCGCCCGACGCGACGAAGATCGCGAAGATCGAAGACAAGATCGAGCGGGAGGCGAGCGAGAAACGTCGCGCGAGGCTCACCGAGCAGCGGGACGCGATGCAGGCCAAACTCGATGCGGCCAACGCGAAGCTGACCGCGAAGGAGGACGCCCTGTTCGCGCTGAACGCCAAGGCGGACAAGAGCGCCAAGGCCGAGGATTGCAACGAGAGCTAGACCGCTTTTCCACGATTGATTACTAGGCGCCCGGGGCTCTCGGCCTCGGGCGCTTTTTCGTCACGGGGCGTTGTTGCGCTTAAGAACGGCGTCCATGAAAATGCGCACGCAAACAGCGAGAGCCGAGCATGCACCCTCTTCGCAACAGATCGTTCGCCAGCGCCATGATCGGCCTCTGCATCGCCGGATGCAGCGTCGGCACGGGCGGCGGGGGGCCGAACCCCTACGCGACTCTCGATGCGGGCTCGTACATAGCCGACACGGACCGGAACTGCGGCGGGGAGCGGGTAAAGGTCGAGGGAGGGGCGGCGACCGTGGCCGTCAGCGGCGACCAGGTCACCCTCACGATTCCGGACCTGGGGACCATCGGCCCGATGACCCTCGCCGACGGCAAGATGCAAGCCGCCGCGTTCAGCTTCACGGTGGATGGCGTACAGAATCTCGTCGAGCCGTTCCAACTCAACCTCACGAACAACAACCGTATCGCAGGAGACTTCGTGTTCGTCGCGGTGAACACCGCGGACAATTCCGAGGTCTGCCCGGGCAACGGCTCCGTCGTCATCATGAAGCCGCGCGAGTGACACGCGGCGGGTCCGCTCGCGCTACGGGCGTCAGCGACTTCCGCGTTTCCGGGTCGGTGCTCATGAAAAAAAACGACCCCCTGAGCGTTCGGCTCAAGGGGTCGGTTCGTTTCTCGGTCTTGGTGTCGAAGCTAGTCGTCGTAGGGCGCGGCCGCGGCGCGGATGTCCTCGCCCAACACGTTGCCCTCACGCTGCGCGAGCACCGCCATGGTCTGGATGAGTTCGCGCTTGATCCTGTCTTTTTGGGTCAGGGTCCTCGGGTCGGCCGCATAGAGGCGTTCGATGTCCGCGGTCAGGCGGCGCATCTCGGCCGTGTACTCCGGGTACATCGAGTCGAGGATGTCGTCGGTCGTCCGCTTGAGCTGTTTCGCGATCTCCTCGCCGAGCAGGTCCAGCTTCTCGCGGTCGCTCCTGTTCGGGTAGCGCTGATCGAGAGCGAGTTTGCTCTCGGAGATGGCGACGGCCATCGCGGTGCGCACCCGGCTCTCGAACTTCTCGTTGACCTGGTCCAAGCGGTTTGAAAAGCCCTTCGTGAGCTGCACGCGCAGGCTCGGCAGCGTGTCCACCACGCTCTGCATGCTGTTCTGGACGATGTCGGGAGCCTGCTGGATGAGGTGGGCCTCCATCGTGGCGCGGGCGCCGGGAATCTCGGGCTCCACGTTGGTGCGAGCCATCTGCACGAGGGCTTCCGTCGTCAGTTCGCGGCTCTGCATCGAGAGCCGGGTGAGCATGACCGAGCTGAAAAGCGCCAGGCAGCCACCGACAACGAGGGTCAACATCTGCCGCTTGCGGCGGGCCTGCGCCCGAGCCTCGATGCGCTGCTCCAGATCGGCGAGACGGTCCTGAAGAACGCGCTCGTCGGCGCTGTCCATCGTCACGGTCGCGGGGTTCATGGCGTCGGTTGTCATAGCTTCTTGACCTCCAGGCCCAGCCACTCGATCCAGAGGCCGGCGAACTTCTTGACGAGTTCGCGCGTGCTGAGATCCGACGGCGGTACGTTGAGCGCGGCCGTTTGGAATTCAACCGCCTGTGACGAGAACCGCTCGTTGAAGCGAATCAACGTGTCCTCCACGGATTTGCGAAGCAAATCTCTGTGGTGTTGCATCAGCTCTTTCTGATCCTTGGGACCGAGATCGGGGTAGCACCGGTACATCTCGTCGGCGGTGTACTTCGCCGCGTTT
This sequence comes from Planctomycetota bacterium, assembly GCA_036443405.1. Classification (GTDB taxonomy): domain Bacteria; phylum Planctomycetota; class PLA2; order PLA2; family PLA2; genus JAZFYD01. The sequence continues at coordinate 23,889 of JAZFYD010000153.1, read as the reverse complement.
TGCATCGTCGCCTCGACCCGGCCGCTCGCGTCCTCGCGCATGTCATCCGCGAACCGCTGCGTCTGCTTGCGCAAGACACGGCCGACCTCGGGGGCCATCTCGGGAAGCTGTTTGCGGAACTCCGCGCCGTAGACGGGGAGAACGTTCTTGGACAGTGTTCGGATCTCGTAACTGACCGCCGGACGCATTTCTTCCCATTCCCTCGCGACGCTCTCCGCGAGTTTCTCTTCCGTGAACTCGCCCTTGAAGTGGACGTAGATGGTGGTGACGAAGACGCAGGTGATGACCAGGAAGGCGCCGGCGATCAGGCGCGTGGCCCACACCGCGCGGCGCTCGGCAGCGATCTCCGCGGTCAGCGAGTTTTCCAATCGCTCCACCGTCTCGACCAGTTGGTTCTTATCGGTCACTGTGAGTTCCTTTCCGACCCAGACTGGGCCGTACTCTCTTCGTCAATTCCGGGGTACGGGTTAAGCAGGGGTCGGAAAAGTCCGAGGTTCGGGGCTTTTCGACGCGCGACTTAGAGCCGCCAGATCCGTACCGGAGGTGGCGCCTGCTGCGGAGCCCAAGTTTCGTTTCAAACCGTGCCTGGCACCGTTTGAACGGACTGGCCGGCGCGGGCTGGACTAACCCCGCTGCGCGGCGGCTACGCCGGACCCTCCAACCGTTTCACGCGCTCTTCCAACGCGCCGATGCGCTCGCGGGCGCGCGCCACTTCGTCTTTGAGGGGATCGCCGGACCGCATGGGCGGAAGGGTCGTGGGGGCCGCGGATTCCGTGTCAGGATCCTCGTCCGAACGGGCTAGGACCTCAAGGATTGCGTCGCGTGCCGGCACCAACTCGACACCGCATTCCGCAAGGGCGGCCGCGGCGATGCTGTGGCGTTCGCGGATCAGACCGAGCAAGAGGTGCTCGGAGCCGATGTAGTTGTGACCAAGGTTGCTGGCCTCCTCCAAGGCGAGTTCCAGGACCTTCTTCGCGCGCGGCGTGAAGGGGAGTTGCCCCATCGTGACAAAAATGGTGGCTTGGGTCATGCGGGATTCCACCAACGATCCAAGCTGATCGGTGTCCACGTCGAGTTCCCCCAATACCTCCACACCCGCAGAGTCGCCCACGAGCAACAGGCCCAGGAGGAAGTGCTCGGGGCCGATGTAGTCGTGGTGGTACCGCTGCGCCTCCTGATGGGACAACCCCATCGTCTTGCGCGCGTGGTCCGTAAATCGGTCAAACATTTTGTCCCCTAGGCGTAACCATCACGCGCCGCCTTCCAGTTTCTTCACTCGCTCTTCCAGTTGCTCCAGCCGCATGTTGAGAAGGGCAAGCTCCTCGCGGAGAGTCTTGTCCCCTTCGTCTCTCGCATCGCTCTCGTCTACGACCTCCACGCCGAGCAACTCCAGCACCTCCTCGCGGACGTCTTCGAGGCGAACCCTGATGACTTTCAGGACCTGGGCGGCGATCCCTTCCCGCTCGCGGATCAAACCCAACAAGAGGTGCTCGGTACCGATGTAGTTGTGCCCGAAGTTGCTGGCCTCCTCCAAGGCGAACTCCAGCACTTTCTTCCCGCGCGGCGTGAAGGGGAGCTGCCCCATGCTGATCACCGTCGTCCCGTAGGAGACGAGCTTCTCCACCTCCCGGCGGACCGTCTTGAGATCCACGTCGAGGTTTTTGAGCACGTCCGACGCGACTCCGCTGCCTTCCTGGATCAGGCCGAGCAGCATGTGCTCGGTACCGATGTAGTCGTGTTTGAGCCTCAAAGATTCCTGACGCGCAAAGCCCATCACTTTGCGCGCGCGGTCCGTGAATCGGTCAAACATCGATCGCCCCCTCCATGGCTGGATCATACGGTACGTGGGTCCGGCGGTGTTCCCGGCTGCGCGCACGTTCTCGTTCGTCCCACCGGTCCCCGAACATTCGTCCAACTAGACCTCGAACGGTTGCTGTTGTCGTGAAGGTGCCAGGTGGCGCGGCGGTCAGCTCTCGTTGCCGGATTCCGTGCTCTGCACCGCCGACTTACCAGGCACCCGATCTTTGCTGCCCGCACCGTTGTTTGTGTTGCGGACAACGGAGCGTGCGTACGGTTGGATGTCCGCACGCGCAACAACGACCACCCGCGATCGGTGCCTGGTAAGCGGCGGAGTTGCGCATCAAAGCGCACGGAGAGTAGACCGCCGCGCCACCTGGCACCTTGCGCAACCAACGCGTACGAGGTCTCGCGGGACGAACAGCAAAAAACGGTGCAACGAACGATCCACCGATCCGTCATCGCAAGATCCGCTTCTTTAGCGCGGATCCGCCTGCGGCAAGCGAGTAGCATGCTTCGCGAGGACGATGCGAAGGTGAGTGAGCAGGGGGAATCAGCAGCTATGTCGCACCGGGTCGTCGCGTTCGGGACGGCGCTGATCGTGGTGGCGATTGCGTTCGGCGGTTATCGCTGGTGGGGCGCGTCCATGGAGGCGCGGTACGAACGATACGTTCAGGCCTTGCGAGACAGCGGGGAATTCGTCGATGAGCCTCCGGCGCGAGAGGAGATCCCGCCCGACCAGAACGCCGCCGGCCCCCTCGGCAAGGCGGCGAAACTGTTCGCCCGCTTGGTAGAGGACACAGAGTTCGGTTACCTGCTCGCGGAGTGCATGTTAGGCGTGGACTATTTTCAAGACTTTTGGGATCGCGAGCAACTCGAAAAGGTGTGGCCGCGTTTGAACGATTACTTCGCGCTACTGGAGGCGGCGGATCAAAAGCCGGTGTTTCTTCCGCGTCCGGTGGTCGAGTCTTTAGACGACAACCCGATCGGCGAAGTCCAGGACGTTTGTGACTTGTTGCAATTCAGAGCCTGGTTCCGACCCGAGTCAACCGTTCCCACGATCCTCTACCTCTTTCGTCTCTCGGACAAGTGGATCCCGACCGCATACATCGAGCGGCTAATTCGAATTTCGGTGCGGATAAGGGCACTCGAAATCTTGCACCGCGCATTGCGCACCGGAAACGTCGATACGGACGCGCTGCGGGCGCATTGGGACGTAACGCCGGTGGCCGATGCGGTGGTGTCCGATCTCCGCGAGATCCTGCGTGGGGAACGCTCGGACTTCATTCGGGGCTGCGAGAAGTTTCGTGCCGGGGACGACCCCTTTCGGGAATTCCGCGAGATCCACTACAGACTGCCTAAGCCGTTGACTTGGCACGACCGACCGTACCGACACCGCGCTTGGCTCGAACCTCTCGAGAAGCTCGCGAACGGAATCCGGTGCGCCACAAGCGAGGACGCCTTGCGAAGGACCCTCGCGGACGGACGGCTGCGCGCTCGGATCCATCCGAGCGGCCTCCATAGGATGCGATTCGCGTTGGGACACCTCGCAAGCCTGCGACTCGCGCAAATCGCGGTGGCGATCCGTAGCGACGCTGCGCGCGAAGGCCGGGCGCGGGACCACCTGGAGGACTACGCTCCGAGCCTGAGCGGGCGGATCCCGAGCAATCCGTTTACCGGGCAGCCGTTCTCCTACGAGCGCCATCACGACATGGCCGTGCTGTCCTGTCCACTCGTTCCCGAGGGCGCGCGCCACCGGTCGCTGCGCGAGTACTTGGAGCGGAACTTCGATTCGGAATTGCTCCGTTGGGAGATCCGCTGGGCACCGGCGAAGGCGAAGGACTGAGGCCGAGGCGATCAGGCCAAGTCCAAGTCCGAGGCGGAGGCCGAGACCAAGGTTGTTGGGCGCGCAATCTCGGCTTGTTAGACTCCCGGGTCCCACAAAACGACTCACCCCAGGGCCGGGCGGCAGCGCCGGGCCGCATTGGAGACGGACGATGCTCGTCGGCGTGCCCAAAGAGATCAAGGACAACGAAAACCGGGTCGCGATGGTGCCCGGCGGCGTGGCGGCGCTCGTGTCGCGCGGCCACACCGTTCTCGTGCAAAAAACCGCCGGGCTCGGCAGCGGTTTCACCGACGACGCCTTCGTCGACGCCGGCGCGGAGATGGTCGACGGTCCGGAGGGGGTCTTCGCGCGCGCAGACATGATCGTCAAGGTCAAGGAGCCGCTGCCGCAGGAGTACGGGTTGATCAAGAAGGACCAACTCGTTTTCACCTACTTCCATTTCGCGGCGTCGGAAGAACTCACCAAGGGGATGATCGACACCGGCGCGACCTGCATCGCGTACGAGACGATCGAGGACGAGATGGGCCGCCTGCCGCTGCTCACGCCGATGAGCGAGGTGGCCGGACGCATGGCGACCCAGGTCGGCGCCTACTTCCTGCAAAAACCGGAGGGCGGACGCGGCGTCCTGCTCGGCGGTGTCCCCGGCGTGCCGGCCAGCGACGTTGTGGTCATCGGCGGCGGTGTCGTCGGCACCCAGGCGGCGTGGATGGCCGCGGGCCTCGGCGCGCGCGTCACGATCCTCGACATCGATCTCGAACGCCTGCGGTATCTCGCCGACGTCATGCCGCCCAACGTCACGACGCTGCACAGTAATCCCGACAGCATCCGCGGCGCGTGCCGCCGCTGCGATCTGCTCATCGGGGCGGTGCTCATCGAGGGCGCCAAGGCGCCTGTGCTGGTCCCGCGCGCCTATCTGAAGGAAATGAAGCCCGGCGCGGTCATCGTGGATGTCGCCGTCGACCAGGGCGGTTGCGTCGAGACCTGCAGACCGACCACGCACTCCGACCCGACGTTTTTCGTGGACGGCGTCCTTCACTACTGCGTCGCGAACATGCCCGGCGCGGTGCCGCGTACCTCGACCTATGCGCTCACCAACGCAACGCTGACCGGCGCGATTCGTCTCGCGGACCACGGCGTCGACTCGTCGATCCTGCGCGACCCCGGATTCGCCAAGGGCATCAACGTGATGCGCGGCAAGGTCACACACCCCGCGGTCGCGGACGCGTTCGGCGTCGACTACACACCGCTCGAACGCGTCCTTGCGTAATCCCCGGGGCTCGATCGACGTGATGAGCACCGGCACGAAGGCGCAGCAATGACCGAGGAGGCAAGGCTTGCGGGGGACCTCAACCGAGGGCCGTTGCTCATTCGTCTCATCAGTTTCGGCATCCCCCTCGTCCTGGGGATGTTCTTCCACAGCCTGTTCAATCTCGTCGACCTGATCATCGTCGGCGCGCTCGGGCCGTACGCGCTCGGCGCCGTCAACGACGCGTCGCTGCTCAACTTCATTCCGATGCTGATCAGCAACGGCGTGAACAACGCGTCCATCGCCGTGATGTCGCGCAACTTCGGCATGCGCAACTACAAGCGCGCCAACGCCAACGCGATGCAGTCGTTCCTGTTGCTCGGGTTCCTGGCGGTCGTGCTCGGATGGCCGAGCTATGCGTACGCGCGCGAACTGCTCGGCATGATCGGATCGTCGGGGCAGTCCCTCGAGCCGGCGCAGGAATACCTCGAGATCATGAGCCTCGGGCTCTTCACGATGTTCGCGCTGATGCAGGTCACGGCACAACTGCGCGCGGGCGGCAACGCGCGTTGGCCGATGATCCTCCTGATCGGAGCCAACGTCTTCAACGTCGGCCTGACGATCATCATGGTGCACGGCTGGAGGCTCATCGGCCTGGAACCGATGGGCGTCGCCGGCGCCGCGTGGGCCACGGTCATCGCCCGCGGTGTTTTCGCGGTGTTCGGGCTGTACCTCGTGACCCGGCGGGCCTCCCCGATCCGACTGATCCTGATGCGCATCCGGCTGCGCTTCCGAATGCTCTGGAACCTCACCCGCATCGGGATCCCGTCGTCGCTTCAGTTCGTCGTGCGCGTCGTGGCCTACGGAGCCATCATTCGTGTGGTCAACGAGTTCGGCGACTCCGAGGCGATTCACAACGCGCTCGCGGTCGGATTCCGCCTCGACATGCTGGCGATGTTCACCGGCGCCGGGTGGGGGGCCGCCGCGTCCGCCATGGTCGGCCAGGCGCTCGGCGCGGGCAAGATCGAGCGGGCCAAGCTCACCGGCTGGGCCGCGACCGTGATCAACGCGGTGATGATGTGCGGCATCGGGCTGTTCTATTACTTCTACGCCCGCGAACTTTTCATCTTTTTCGGCGACGACCCGGCGGAGAACCCCGAGTACGACTCGACGATCCAGCTCGGCGTCGAGTATCTGCAGATCGCGGTCTTCGGATACGCGGTCACCGGCGTGGGAGTCACCATCGCCCAGGCGCTCAACGGCGCCGGCAGCACCAAGACGCCGCTGTTTCTGGACGCGGTCGGTTTCCTGGCCCTGCAAATCCCTGTCGCAGCCTACATCGCGTTCCATCACGAGGAACTCGGTTGGGGCCGGCCGGCGCTCTGGTGGAGTTTGGTCGTGACTTCCGGCCTCGCGGCGTGCCTCTACGTCTACATTTGGCACCGCGGCCACTGGCGCTACAAGAAGATCCGGTAGGTTTCCCGATGGACGGCCGGGCCCGCGCATGCGGGTCGTCGCGTCCGGAATGGAAATCCCGCGGCGGCCGATTCCGAACGGTGCCACCTGCCGCGACCTTTCTATAGAATCCCTGCCTTGTCCTCCACGACCGACTCCGTACCGAAGTTCGAACGGCTCATGAACCTGGTGTCGTTCCTGCTCGCATCCTCGGAACCCGTGCCGTTTTCGTCGATCCGCAAGCAGGTGATCGGCTACAACGATCTGGCCCGCGAGGACGCCGTCGAGAAGCGGTTCGACCGGGACAAAAAGGAGCTGCGCGAGATCGGGATCCCGGTCGAGTACATCGCCAGCGACGAGCGCGGCCGCGAGGGGTACTACATCCCGCGGGAGCAGTACTTCCACCACGAGTTGCAGCTGACCGAGGACGAAGCGGCGCTGCTGACTGTCCTTGGTAATGCGGCGCGCGGTTCCAACGACGCCGTCAGCGCGAATCTGCGCGCGGCGCTGCTGAAGATGACGATCGACGCGCCGGTTCCCGAGGAACTTCAGGCCGCGATCGCCAAGAACCGCGTGCTCGCGTTCAGCCGCGGCAAGAAGGACCGCGGCGTCTACGACAACCTCGAGAAGATCGTGCGCGCGGTGGTCGCCCGCAAGACGATCAAGTTCGAATACAAGCGCCCGGAAGACCGCAAACCGACGAAGCGGCAGCTTCATCCCTACGGTGTCGGCTATCGCGACGGCGAATGGTACGTCGTCGGCAATGATCAGGATCGCAGCGCGATCCGGCAGTTCCGGCTGTCCCGCATGGCGGGTAAACTCGAGGTCAACCGCGTGCGCGGCCGCGAGTTCGACATTCCGCCCGGGTTCGACATCGAAAAACACCTCGAGATCGAACCGTGGGAGTTCGACGAGGGTGTCAAGGAGGAGTGGGCCAAGATCCTCTTCCACGAGGACGTGGCGTGGATGATCGAGGACGCGCTGCCGCCGGGGCGAAAATTCGAGCGGCGCGGGGACGGCAAGGGTGTGTTGTCGCTGAAGGTCCGCAAGTCCAATCGCACGCACCAGCGGTTGCTCGGTTACCTGTCCGCATACAGCGGACAGTGTGCCGTGATCAGCCCGGCGTGGTTGCGCGCGCAGGGAATCGACCAGTTGAAAGAGTTGCGCGAGAGGTACCTTTGATGGCGCTACCCCTCGCGAAACTCCGTTTGTACCTCTCGCTGATTCCGCTTCTGCGAGCGCGTCCCGGAATCTCGTTCAAGGAGATCGGCGAACACCTCGGCGTTTCGGCGCAAGCCGCGGCGCGCGAGATTCCCGACGCGTTGATGCTGTGCGGCGTGCCGCCGTACCTGCCGCATGACTACATCGCGTGCTTCACACACGGCGACCGCGTCACGCTGCGTTTCGCCGACCACTTCAAACGGCCGGCGCGCCTGACCGTCAGCGAGGCGGCCGCGATCCTGATCGCGCTGCGAGCGCTGCCCCCCGCGCGCGGCGGACCGATGGCCAAGGAGGTCGTCGGGCTCACGCGCAAGATCGAGGGCGCGCTCGGCTCCGGCGACGTTCGCAAGCTGGCTCGCCGCATCGGCGGCCGGCGCGGCTCCAGCGCCCTCGGCCAGCGCATGGGGGTCCTGGAAAAGGCGGTCGATGAGCACCGGGAAGTACTCATGGAGTACTACACCCAGAGCCGCCGCTCGCTGAACCGCCGCACGGTCCGGCCCTACGCGCTCCTGGACCACCTCGGGACGTTCTATCTGATCGCGCGCGACTCGCTGCGGCAAAAGGAGCTGAAGTTCCGTGTCGATCGCATCCGTGAGGCGGAGCTTTTGGAAACGACGTTCGAACGCCCGCGTGGCTTTTCCGCGCAGCGCTATCGCCGCGCCGAGATCTACAAGCCGGGCCCCGGAGACAGGGCCGTGCGCGTGCACTTCGCATCGGGCGGCGCGCGGTTTGTTCGCGAGATCAGTTCCCCGGGCGAGCTGAAGAACCGCGCCGACGGCGGCGTCGAGCGAACCGTGCGAACCGAGAACAACCGGTGGGTGGTGGACTGGTCCCTGTCGTACGGCGACCAAGCCGAGATCGTCGGCCCCCCGATGGTGCGCAAGGAAGCGAAGTCGGTGATCGACGACTGGCTCGCGTTCTACAAAGCGAACCCAAAGTAGGAAGAGAACCAGCGGAAAGCTACGAACCCAAGAGGACGTCCGCGTTCGCCCGGATCTTCTCGCAGGCGAGCTTTGTCTCCTCGATGCTCGGTACCAACGAGAACCTCACGTAACCCTCGCCGGGGTTCAGGCCGTTCGGGCAGGCGTCGCTGACCCAGGGGCCCGGCGTTGCGACCACGCCGATATTGGGATCGAGCAACCGCGTCGCGAACTCGATCGCGTCCATGTTTTTCGGCAGCCGCTGCCAGAAGTGGATCGTCGCGTCCGGCCGGCAATCGTCGAGCCCGAGGGCGACGAAGGTCTCGGCCAGGAGATCCCGCTTGGTGCGGTAATCGTTGCGGGCCTCGACGACGTGCGCCTCGTCTTCGAGCGCGGCGATCGCCGCGTCCTGGATGAACGTCGGCACGCCGGAATCGACGTTGGTCTTCACCTTGCGGAACGTGGCGAGGATCTCGGCGTCGCCCGCGGTAAAGCCGATGCGCCAACCAGTCATCGCGCTGCGCTTCGAAAGCGAGTGGAACGCCACGACACCCTCGATCCCGTATTCGAGAATCGAGTGCGGCGGCTCGTCCGTGAAGTAGGTCTCGCTGTACGCCTCGTCGTTCACGACGATGACCTTGTGTTTCCGGCCCCACTCGATCGCGCGGGCGAGAAATTCCCCGGGAGCCACGGCGCCGGTCGGCGCGTTGGGATAACAGAGCCACAGGATGCGCGCGCGATCGACCACCTCGGCGGGGATCGCGGCGAGGTCGGGGAGGTACCGGTTTTCCCGCGTGAGCGGCAGAAAATACGGTTCCGCACCGGCAAACGACGTCCCGCGCGGATAGGGCGGATACCCGGGAGACGGGCAGAGCACGATGTCGCCGGGATCCACAAAACCGAGCGGGAAGTTGAAGATCCCCTCCTTCGACCCGATCGTCGCCGTGACCTGGGTCGCGGGATCCAGATCCACCGAGAATCGGCGCTGCACCCAGGCGGCCGCCGCCTCGCGGAACGCGACATCCCCGATGTAGGAGGGATATCCCGACCGGGCGCGCAGATCCACGGCGATCTTGAGCCGCTCGCGCACGACCTCCGGGGTCGGAATCGTCGGATCGCCCACGCCGAAATCGATGGGCGTGACACCCGCGGCGATCAGCGCGTTCTTCTTCTCGCCCAATAGGGCGAACGGATACGCAGCGAGGGACCGGACGCGGGAGGAGACGGGATAGCTCATGGTCGGGAGGATGATATCCGCGGCGCTGAGGATCCGCGCACTCCCCGGCCCTGGCCTCTTGCGTTGTGCGCCATCCTCCCGGTCCCCAGGCCACGACCCCGTGCCGGTTCCGAGGTTCGTCATCGTGGAAAGGGCGGTGGCGGGCGACGAAGAGGAAGGGACCGACGCATGAGGCCGAGGCCAAGGCCGAAGGGCGGCACTGCCGCCCACCATTACAATGCGGCCGATGCGAATTCTGCCGCTGCTCCTGCTCCTCTTGCTCATGCGAACGACCTCGGCCCAGGACGAGGAACTGCCCCCCGACGAAGCCGCCGACATGGCGGACCTCTACGTCGAGCGCGGCGAAGACAGCCTGCGGCTTGGCAGCTACGAGGAAGCCCGCTTGCGGTTTGAAAAAGCACTCGAGCGTGTGCCCGACAACAAGGAGGCGCGGCTGGGCGTCGCGCGCGCGCACTTCGCGATCGGCGAGTACAAGAAAGCAACGGAGCAGATCCAGAAGCTCTACGAACATCACGCCGGCGACCGCGACGGAAAGGTCTTCGAAGCGCGCATCGCGCTGCGTTATGGCCACGCCGCAACCGCGCGTGACCTGGCGCGCACGGTGTTGAAGGGCGGTGGCGAGGGCCCCGACCCCGCGGGGCTCGCAGCGCGATTGGTTCTCGCGGAGGCGTTGGCAGAACATGGCAAGCGCGATGACGCGCGGGACGTGCTCGACTACTTCGTGAAGTTGTTCGAGCAGCGCCACGGACTTTTGGCGGATCGGGCGTTCCACGCCGACAAACTGCGGCGGACCCCGCATCGCGCGCGGCCGATGAGCATCGAGATGACCCAGATCGCGCGGGCGTTTCGAATGTACGTGGAACTGAGCCCGCTCGATTACGCGATGGCCGACAACGCCATCGAGCTGGTCGGCTACGCGCGGGAGCTCGACCCCTCGAACTGGGAAGCGTTGACGGAGTTCGTCCGCATCTTCCGTGTCGAGAAGGAGCGCTCGATGGCGAAGGCGCGTTGGGCGCGCGACAAGGCCGCGGAGCAAAACCCCGAGCTCGCCGATCTCTACGTCGAGGTCGCCAAGAGCGTTGCGCTGGGGTTCAACGAAGCGGAGGCGAAATCCCTCGCGGCGACGGCGCTGCGCATCAACCCGAACCACTGTGACGCCCGCGCCATCGTCGCGCGGGTCCTGTTGACCGACAACGAATACGGCGCCGCCGAAAACCACATCGAAAAGGGCCTCGAGTTCAACTCGCGCCACAAGGAGCTGCTCACGCTGAAGGCGACCCTCGATCTCCTTCTGGGCGACAAGGAGGGCTTCGAAGCGGGCATGAAGAAGGTCCTCGAAATCGACCCGACGTTCGGCGAGGGATTCCATCTCGCCGGGCTGATTGTCGCGTCGCGCCAGCGGCGTTTCGACCGCGCCGTCGATCTCGTCCGCCGCGGTCTCAAGATCGATCCGCTGAACTCGGACGCGCACGCGTCCCTCGGCATCTTTCTGGCCAACCAGGGCCGTGCGGAGGACGCAGTGACTGCACTCGCAGAGTCGCGAAAAATCTTCCCGTTCGCGCACCCGGTGCGGGAGAACTTCAAGACGGTCCTCGACTACGTCACGGGCGAGATGGTCGAGCTCAAAACCGAGCACTTCACGATCCGGTTCGACCCGAGCGAGTTCGACATCCACGGCGCGTTTCTCCCGCGACTTCTCGAGGAGTGCTGGGCGGACATGGTCAAGCGCTACGAGTTCACACCTAGACGCCCGATCCTCGTGGAGTGTTTCCGCAAGGCCGACGACTTCAGCGTGCGTACGCTCGGCATCCCGGGGATCCCCGCGCTGGGCGCGTGTTTCGGCGGCCTGATCACGCTCGACTCGCCGCAGGCGTTGCCGCGCAACTCGTTCTCATGGGCCGGCACCGCGCGTCACGAATTCGCGCACGTCATCTCGTTGCAGCTCAGCGGCGGCCAGGTTCCGCGCTGGTTCACCGAAGGACTGAGCGTTCTCGAAGAGCAACCGCTCGATCCGGGCTGGGGCCAAAACGAGATGTTCGAACGCGAGCTGTTCAACGACTATCACACGGACAACCTGCCCAAGATCGCGACGTTCGACGCCATGTTCCGCTCGTCGCGCGTCGCCTACGCGTATCACGTCGGCGGGCTGATGCTCGAGTTCCTGCGGAACCGTTCGGGAGAAAAGGGCATCGTTTCCGCGCTGCGGCTATACGGCAAGGACCGCCCGATGCGCGAGGTCTTCAAGAAGTCGTTCGACCTGGACCTCGAGCAGTTCGACGAGCTTTTCGGCGCCCACATCCAAAAGAGGGTCGCGAACTATCGCATCGTCCCCGACTACCGTCGCGCCCGGGGCGCGTTGATCAAAACGCTTGCCAAGAACCCGGCCGACGGCGAAACCGCTCTCAAGCTGGCGTGGGCCTATTTCCGCGGCGGCCGCAACATCGACGCCGGCGCGTACCTCGATCGGGCGCGAAACGTCCTTCCGAAGAACAACACCCACATGCTGCTCTTGCAGGCGCGTCTCGCGCAACGCGCCGGTCGTGCGGAGCCGACGCGCAAGCTGCTGCAGATGTTCTTCGACGCGGGCGGCGACGCCTACTGGGCCCACATGCAGATGGCCGCATTCCTGAAGGCCGACGGCGAAACCGCCGGGTATGTCGATCGCCTGAAAAAAGCGAAAGCCGCCTGGCCGCTCGGCGTGAAAGGCAACACTCCGTACACGTTGCTGCGTCGCTACTACATCGAGGCCCAGATGGCCCCGGAGGCGCTCGCCGAATTGGCGGCGCAGACGCGAATCGCATCGACCAACATCGACATCCGACTCAAGCTTGCGCGTGAATACCGCATCATGGATCAACATGACAACGCCCTTGCAACGTTGGACGAGGCGCTGAACCTGCACACGTTCGACAGGCGCGCGCACAGCGCGATGTTTGAATTGGCGCGGGAGAAAAAACTCTGGGATCGTGCGCTTCGATCCGGGCGCGCTCTTGTACGATTGCTGCCGGACGAAGCGGACGAAAACGACGAAGCTGCGGCTTGGTTGGATCTCGCCGAGGTAGCTCACGATGCCGGAAAGCGCGAGGAGGCGCTGAAGGCATTGGCCGAAACGGAAAAACGAAACTCCGACCCGCTCGAGAAGCGTGTCGATGAACTGAAAAAGAAACTGGACTCCGGGCAGTAGGGCAACGGAGTTTTCATTGTCGGAAGACGCGAGTCGTCTCGCGCGCCTTCGGGATCTGTTGGGGCCGGTACAAACCGACCTCTGGCTGACCGAAGCGCAGTGCGTATCGGAAAACGGGCGGCACAGAATCTTCGTGCGCAGCCCGTTTCACAAAGAGGGCCTGGAGGCCCAATGCGCGGCGGCCTTGCGCACCGTGTACGGCGATCACGTCCGTGTGGAAGTCGCCAAACGGGCGCGTCTGGCCAAACGCCGCCTCGGAGCCGGGCCGGGCAACGAGACGGCCAAACGCATGGTGCAGGCTTTCATGGAAGGCGGCCCCGGCATGCCCAACATCCTGCTCCTGCACGGACCGCCCGGTTCCGGCAAGAGCCTGCTCGTGGACTGGGCCGTCTCGCGGCATCGCAAGAGTGTTTTCAGTCTCGATCTCTTGCGGATGCGCCGCGGTGGGTCGCGCCAGTTGACGCCGCGCAAGCCGTTCGTCGTGGCCGATGATCTCGCCACACTCGCGGGCGCCAACGGCGCGCAACGGGCGCTGTGTCGCATGATCGACGACGTCTCCGCGCGTGGGGGTCGCTTTCTCTTCACCCTCGACGGCCACCCGAAAACGCGGCCCGATCTCCTGACCGCACTGCGCAATCGCCTGGTCGGGGGCCTGGTCGCCGAGTTGGACACCCCCGGCGCCGCGACGTCGGGCAGAAGAACCGGGAACCGCGCAGCCGACCGGGAATCGCTGCTCCCGTTGCTGCTTCAGGCCGCGTCGGAGACGTTCGCGATCGATCTACCCGAGCTGACCTCCACCTCACGCCGGCGGGCGGTGGTGGAAGCACGGCGCGCGGTGATGCTCCACGCCGTCGATGCCGGAATGCGCTGCGAGGAGGTCGCGGAGCATCTCGGCCTGAAGGCCGCGCGCTCGGTGCGCGACGGCTGCCAGTGGACGCGGCGCCAACAGGAGCGGGATCCCCGGTTCGCGCGGCTGCTGCACGAGGTTGGCCGCGTCGTACAGAGTCGATAGTTTAGGGGGCGGCAGCGCGGGTACTCGCGCTAGGCGCAAAACGACATCACGCCCAAACACACGGAATGAACGGACGCCTCATCGTCATCGACGGCCCCGACGGCGCGGGCAAGACCACGCAGGTCGCGCGCCTGGCCGCGCACCTGAAGGAGCGTGGCGTGGACGTCGTCGTGTTACGCGAACCCGGGGGCACCGCTGTCGGCGAGGCCATTCGCGATCTCCTGCTTCACTCCGACACCGACGTCACCGCAAAAACCGAAATGCTGCTGTATCAGGCGGCGCGAGCGCAGATCGTCGAGACCAAAGTCCGTCCCGCCCTCGAGATGGGACGCACCGTGATTCTGGACCGCTACACCTACAGCACCGTCGCGTATCAGGGGCACGGCCTCGGCCTCGACCCGGAGGGGATCCGCGCCACCGCCGAGGTAGCGACGGGAGGGCTCGAACCCGACCACGTCGTGTTTCTCGATCTTACGCCGGAGGCGGGCCTCGGCCGGATCTCGGGACCGCAAGATCGGATCGAGGGACGGCCGCTGGACTTTCACCGGCGGGTGCGCGAGGGCTTTCTGGCGCAGGCCCAAACACTCGGGGCCAAGGCGACGGTGGTCGCGGCTGACGCCCCGCCCGCGGACGTCGCGGCCGCTATCCTAGGCGCGATCTCGGAAGCGGAGGGCGCGTAGCGACATGAGCAGCGACGCGTTTGACGGTGTGCTCGGGCAGGACCCTGCGGTGGCTTTGTTGCGCCGGCACTTGGCGACCGGCCGCGGCGCGGGCAGCACTCTGCTGCTGGGACCCGACGGAGTGGGGCGGTTCCTCATGGCCCATCGGTGCGCGCGCGAGATCTTGGGCCGCGATGCGAACGCCGCGGCGCGCGTCGATACGTTGCAGCACGCGGACCTGCATGTGCTGTCCCCGAGCGAAGGCATCAAGGGTGTGCGCGAACTCACCGCCAGCCTGCAACGCCAGCCGGTCGAAGGCGAACGAAACGTGGTGATCCTCCGGGACCTCGAGTCGTTTTCGCTGCCGGCCCTGAACGCGCTCCTGAAAACGTTGGAGGAGCCGCCGGGCGGCACCGCGCTGTTTCTGATCGCGGAGAACCTGGACCGGCTGCCGGAGACGATCGTATCCAGATGCCGCATCGTGGGCCTGCGCCGCATGGATTCGGCGCGCTGCGCCGACGTTCTCGCGCGGGCCGGGGTGCCGATCGAGCTCGCCGCTGAATCCGAGGGGTGCCCGGGACGGGCGATCTCGTGGCACAAAGGCGGGCTTTTTGAACCCGCGGGACGGATGCACGACCTCCTTTTGAGCCCGGGATCGGATCCCCTGGGGGTCATGGACAAACTTATTCGAAAAAAGAGCGATGAGGACAGCGACGCCCATCGAAAGCGCCTCGCGGACCTCCTGCGCATCGCCGGCTCACGGGTTCGCCGCGAACTGCCCGGCACCGAGCCCGTCTTGCGCTCGATCCTCCATGCTCTAGGATCCATCAGAGAAAACAGCAACCCGGGCATCGTTTTCGCCCAACTGCTACTCGAGACCGGTCTCGGGTTTCAACCGGCGAAACACGTTTTCCGGTCAAGATAGATCGAGAACATGAATCAACCGACCCCCGATCTCGTGGCGATCGTTCGCCATGGATGCAGCACGTGCCGGACGGGCTGCAGCGTTCCGGATGGGCTCGACGCCGGGCGCGGCGACGACATCGTCGTCCGCACCGATCGCGGTACGGAGTACGCACTGATCCTGACCGACCCCAAACCGGCCGGCGAGGCGTTGATGCCGGCGCGCACCGAAGCCCTGCGCATGGCCACGGACGAGGATCGGGAGAAGCAGGCCGAGATCGACCACGAGGGAAAGTCGGCGGAATATCGATTCTGCGCCGACCGCATGCGGCACCACAAGCTGCCGATGCAACTCGTCAAGGTCGAGAAGATCCTCGGCGGCGGACGGCTGACGTTTTACTTCCTCGCGGAGGGGCGCGTGGACTTCCGTGAGCTGGTGCGCGAACTCGCCTCGCAATATCGGATGCGCATCGAGCTGAAGCAGATCGGCGCGCGCGACGAAGCGAAGCTGCTCGGCGACGTCTCCTATTGCGGCCGCGAACTCTGTTGCTCGTCCTGGATTCGAGACATGAAACCGGTCTCGATGCGAATGGCGAAAAACCAGAAGACGACGCTTGATCCGAGCAAGATCTCGGGCATGTGCGGACGTCTTCTCTGCTGTCTTCGATACGAGGACGAGGTCTACACGGAACTTCGGAAGGACTTGCCCAAGCGCGGCAAGCGCGTGAAGGTCTTGAGCTCGGGCCAGCGCGGCCTCGTGCTCAATCAGGAGGTGCTCGCCAGCCGCTGTCTGATCCTTCTGGACCAGGGGGGAACCGCCGTGATTCCGGGCTCCGATCTCGAGCGCGAGATACCGCCGGACCAGAAGCCCGCCAAAAAGCCCGAGGATCAGCCCCCCGAGCCCAAACCGTAAGGCGTTGCCCCGCAATCGGTTACGGGCACACCGTAAATCTCCCAAAAGGGACTTAAAGTGTGGGCAACTCCCGGCCGCTATAGACTGCAGGAGAGCGTCACTGGGCTTATGTCGGCTGAAAAGAACGAATCCATCCTTGAGATCGTCCGCAAGGACGACCGCTACCGGCCCCAGGCCTACTACTTCATCTTCGATGCGTTGGACTACACGATCCAGCGCATGAAGAAGGTGAGGCATGTCACAGGCAAGGAGTTGCTGGAGGGCATCCGCCTTTACGCGACCGAGAACTTCGGCTTTCTCGCCAGGTTAGTGCTCGAGGAATGGGGCGTCACCAGCACCGGTGACTTCGGCCACATCGTCTTCAATCTCGTGCAAGCCGGCTTGCTGTCGCGCACCGAGAAGGACACACTCGAAGACTTCCAGAACGTCTACGACTTCGAACTCGCTTTCGAAAGCGAGTTCCGAAAGACGCTGGAAGAAGTCCGGCTGGAAGCGTAGCGCCTCGCACTCGGCTTCTACCGGCGCCAGAGCCTCGTCTCCCCGTCGATTTGATTGACCACAGAGTCGCGGAGGCCAACTGGACTCCGAGCAGCCACACGCAGGAACGGTTCGGCCTGCAAAAAACCCACATCGGTGCCTCTATGGTTTCCAGTTCGGCCTGGCGGCCCGGCCTAAACCCAAGCCGCGCACAAACCGTGGTGTCCCGCGCCGGTGCTGTCGCGGCGGTACGAGTGCAGGATCTCCGGGGAACCGTAGGTGCAGTACGGACTCACCGCGATGTGCTCGCGGGGCAGGCCGGCTTCGGCAAGGCACTCGGCGTTCGCGCCGGCGAGATCGAAGTGCAAGCGGCCGTCCATCATCTTGACGTAGCGGCTCGCCCATTCGCGGAAGCGCAAGAATGCCGCGGGAACGTCGGTGCCCACCGGGTAATGCGCCTGCGAAATGGTCGGTCCGATCGCGCCGAAGCAGTTGGCGGGGTCGGAGCCGTACTTCTGGTTCAGCGCGCGCACTAGTTTGATCACGACCCCGCGCGCGGACCCTTTCCATCCGGCGTGCGCAACACCGACGGTACGGTTTTCCGGATCCGCCACAACGACCAGCGAACAGTCCGCGGCACGCAGACAGAGCGCCAGTCCGGGCACGTCGGTGATCAACGCGTCCACCGCGGCCGGTGTTTCGAGCGGGGCGCGAACATCGAGCACATCCGCGCGGTGCATCTGGCGGGGGGTCACCGAGCGAGCGGGGTCCAACCCCGCGGCCAAAAGGAAACGCGCGCGGTCGGACTCGATCTTCACGTCGAGCGGTTTCGTCGAGATCGCACACGTCAGCCCGATCCGCTCCAGCGACGGAAATACGAGCAGACGATTCCCGTCGCGATCAACCTGCTTCACGAGATCTTATCCCGAGTCACTTCTGTGTGGATTCCGTCGCGGCTTCTTCTGCGTTCTTCTCAGGCGTCGCGGGCGCGGGAGGACCACCCCCGTTGGCTTTCAGCTGCGCGTATTCCGGCATCGTGGAAAGGTCGGCGTTCATGCGCCGCAGGATCTCCCAGATCGCGCGGCGAAGGCCCGGGTCGTCGCTGAGATCGCCGTGGATCTCCCCGCCGATCTCGTTGGCCACCGCACGGCGCACTCGCAAGCGCAGGACGTTGCGTAGCTCCTGCCTGGTCAGGCGCGTGTTCAGCGACTCATACAGTGCGTCGAAGTCGGGGTACGCCGACGGGTCGCGCCCGTCGAAGTGCGCAAGCTTGCGGAACGTGTCCTTGTGTTCGTCCCAACGCGCGCGCACATAGTCCTTGAGAATCTCGGTCTGCTGCAACTCGAGGAACTCCGCCCGGTGGGAGGCCTTCATCGGTTCCGGCTCGATCTCGATATCCGGGATGACGCCGCCCTTGTAGACAAAGCCCTCGGGCGTCTCGACGCGTTCGCGAGTGAAGTTCTTTCCACTCGGCAGGTAGTAGCGCGCCACGGTCACACGCATGGCGGCGCCGTAGTCGTAGACCTTGTTGTCGTTTTCGTCCTCGAATTCCTCGGCCGGATTCCAGACGCCATCCTTGTTCCTGTCCTCGAACTTCTCGCCCTCGTCCCACTTGCCGTTGCCGTTTAAGTCCGTCCAGACCTCGGCATCATCCCAACGGCGGTTGCGCGTCGGACGGTCCATCCACTCGTCACCCGGATCCCAACGGCCGTTGCGGTTTTTGTCTTTGGTGAGCGGCTCACCGAGGCTCCACCAACCGTTTTTGCGAGCGGAGTCGGTGAACTTTTCACCAGGCCAGCTCTTCAGCTCGAGTTTGTACTGGACGGTGCCCTTGCCGTATGACGGTTTGCCCAGCACGATCGCGTCGACATAGGGATCGCGCGACAGCGCGCGGTCCGACGACTTGGAATAGTGCTGCAACACGCCCGACATCAGCTCGGCGCCCGACGCGCTGCGGGAGTTGATCAGGACGGAGATCGGATATTTGCGTTCGCGGTCGGGACGGCCGGCGAAGTGCCGTTCGATCCGCGGAATCCGGCGTCCGCGCACGGTGGCAATCGGATCGCGTTCATGCAGAAACGGTGTGAGGCACTCCTTCACCGTGCGAAGGGACCCGCCGGGGTTCCAGCGCAAATCGATGATGAGGCCGTTCAAACCGCCCTCGACGGACTCGAGTTTCTTCAACTGCTCGACGAACTGCGTGCCGGTGTCCTCGCCGAAGTTCGAGATGCTCATGAACCCGATGCGGCTGGGAAGCATGCGGTGCGAAACCGTCGGCAGGACGATCTTCGCGCGAATGACCTTGATGTCTTTCGACTCCGTCCAACCGGAGCGGTAGATCGTGAGCGTGACGGGTGTACCCGGCGGGCCCTTGATCTCGCGGATGACTTCCGCGCTATCGAGCCCGACCGTGTTCTTGCCGTTCACACCGACGATCACATCGCCGGCTTTGATCTCGGTATTCCACGCAGGGCCGCCAAAAAACGGTCGCAGGATCCGGAAGTCGTTCGACTCGGGATCGATCAACGCCCCGATGCCGCCGTAGGAGGGATCCATGTCCTCCTCCCAGCGTGTGTGTTCGTCCGGCGTCATGAAGGACGTGTTCGGATCCTCGGGGATCTCGAGCATGCCGCGCGCGGCCGAGGCCCGAAGACGCTTGTCGGACACCTGGCTCGGGATGTCGTAGTACTCGCGCAGCACCCGGTGGATCTCGTCCAAGTGTTCCCACCGGCCACTCCCGGAACCCACTGCGCCGCGTTCCGCTTCGGCCTGCATGCGCGAGATCGCCTCCTCGAGCATCAGGCGCTTGATGAGCGCATTCGCGAGCTTGCCGCGCAGCCCGGGCTCGGTCGCGAGGACACGAAGCTCCTTCCGCACGCCGGGTTGACGCCCGTCGCCGATCTCCGCAAGGGCCAACGCGCCCTCGGCGCGAAGATCCGGGTCCTGCGCCTTCAAAAAGTCCCGAAAGACCTGCTTCGCTTTCGACTTGCGTGGGGTCTCCAAGCGCCAGAGCGCGCGCGCCGCCGCGAGACGGACTTTCGGGTCCAACGCGAACAGAAGCTCGAGTACGCCCTCCTCGGCATCCGGCTCTTCGCTCACCCCGATCAGCTCGAGGGCGATCAGGCGCTCGGAGATATCCAACTCCTCGTTGGTCGCGATTTTCAGGAGTTCCGTGGCCGCGAATGTCGTGGATTCGAGACCGACCAGCGCGCGCAGCAGGCAGAGCTTCCCCGAGATGGAGGCCTCGGAAATCGCCTTCATGAGCGGCCGGCGGGCGGGGGCGCCCATCTCGATCAACGCGTCGCTGAGTTGCCAGAGCTGCGCCGGCGTCGCCCCATCGCACTTCAGGAGAATCTCGCGAATCTGCGTCTCGCGGACCGATTCGCGCTCCTGCGCGGCGGCCGGGGTGGAGAGCAGAGCACCGAGCATGAGCCCGGCAAGGATGAGGAGGGACTTGCGGTGGGTGGTGCCAGAGCGGTGTCGTCGCATGGAATGTGGGTCCTTCGGGGCCTCGTGGGGCCCACGCAACCAAGTATACGTATCCTGCGGAACACTCGGCAGGATGCGATCCAGGACTGGGATACCGAAATAGGGCTACGAAACCGCTTCGCGCGTGGCTTTTTTGGCAACGACGCCGTGAAAACCGAAGCCCCGGCGCGCATAGACTTGACCCGGTACCGGGGATAAACTCCTGCTCGAATGCCCGAACCGAGCCACGTCGACGCCGCGGGACGCGCACAAATGGTGGATATCGCGCAAAAGCCGGAGACGGAGCGGCTGGCCATCGCGGCCTGCCGGATCCACCTCTCCGCCGACGCCGCCGAGCAGCTACGGACGGGGCGAGCGAGCAAGGGGGACGTCCTGGCGACCGCCCGCATCGCGGGCATCTGCGCCGGCAAGCGGACCAGCGAGCTGATCCCCCTTTGCCACCCGCTTCGAACCACAAGCATCGCGGTCGAGTTCGAGCTCGGCGGGGACATTCTCGATGTGGCCGCGACTGCCCGCGGGGTCGACCGAACGGGCATGGAGATGGAGGCGATGACCGCGGCCAGCGTGGCGGCGCTCACCGTCTACGACATGCTCAAGGCCGTGGACCGGACCATGACGATCACCGACCTCCGCTTGCTCGAAAAAACGGGCGGCAAGAGCGGCCGTTGGCAGCGGGGAAGAGAGTGAGCACCGTAGCGGTGGTCGGAGCGACCGGCGTCGTTGGGCGGGAGCTGCTCGATGTCCTTGCGGAGCGCGCGTTCCCGGTGGACCAGGTTCGGCTCCTCGCTTCGAAGCGATCCGCGGGGCAAACGATGGAGGCGCTCGGCGAACTCCACGAGATTCGTGAGGCGACACCCGACGCTTTCGACGGAGTGGATCTGGCGTTGTTCAGCGCCGGCTCCGACATCGCCAAAGCGCTGGCCCCCGCGGCCCGCAAGGCGGGCGCGCTTGTCGTGGACAACTCGAGCGCGTTCCGCATGGATCCGGATTGCCCGCTGGTGGTCCCGGAACTCAACGGCGACTTGCTTGCGAGCCACAACGGAATCATCGGCAACCCGAACTGCTCGACGATACTCCTGACCATGGCGCTCGCACCGCTGCATCGCGCGGGTGGTCTCGCGCGGGTGGTGATGAGTTCCTATCAAGCGGTTTCCGGCGCGGGAGCACCCGCCATCGAGGAGTTGCGCGCGCAGGAGGATGCCGAGAGACTCGGCGAGGAACCGATCGCGAACGTGTTCCCGACCGTGTTGGCGCACAATGTGATTCCCTGGGTGGCCGGTGTGCAACCCGATGGTTTCACCGTCGAGGAACACAAGGTGCGCAACGAGACGCGCCGCATTCTCGCGCTGCCGGACCTTCCGGTGACGGCGACCTGCGTTCGCGTGCCGGTTTGGCGCGCGCATTCCGAGGCGGTGCATGTGGAACTGCAACGCCCGGTCGACGCCGCGGCGGCTGCGGCAGCCTACGATGGCTTTCCCGGAATCCGGTTCTGGACGGACCGCTTTCCTACGCCGCGCGATGCGGCACATACAAACGAGGTTCACGTGGGCCGGCTTCGCGCCGACCCCGCTCTGCCGAACGGCTGGGCGCTGTGGGCCGTGATGGACCAGCTGCGCAAGGGCGCCGCGCTCAACGCGATCCAGATCGCGGAACGGGCGATGGGCATTTCGGTCGGAGCTTGACGGAGGAATTCCTGGATGGATATCAGGGAACTCAAACGGATCGTCACTTTGATGAACGAGAACGATCTCGTGGAGTTTGAACTCGAAGAGGACGGGCGAAAGCTCAAGCTCAAGAAAGGCGGCGCGTTCGTGCCGGCGATGGTCCCAGCGCCCGCGACGGCGGCCGCCGCACCGGGCGCTCCGCCTCCGGCCGCGGCGGAACCGGCAACAGCGGATGCCGGAGCGGCCGCACCCGCGGCGCCCGACGACGGTTTGCACGTCATCACGGCGCCGATGGTCGGCACCTACTATGTCGCGCCTGCGCCCGACGCGGACCCCTACGCCGAAGTCGGCGACAAGGTCACGCCCGATTCGGTCGTGTGCATCCTCGAAGCCATGAAGGTCATGAACGAGATCAAAGCGGACTGCCGCGGCGAGATCGTCACTATGTGCGTCAAGAACGGCGAAGCGGTCGAGTATGGCCAGGCGCTGTTCAAGGTTCGCCTCAGCTAGACGGGCAAACACGTGTTCCAACGGATTCTGGTCGCCAACCGCGGAGAGATCGCGCTGCGTGTGCTACGCGCCGCGAAAGAACTCGGGATCGATACCGTCGCGATCTACTCGGAAGCAGACAAGGACGCTGCGTACTTGAAGCTCGCGGACGAGAGCATTTGCATCGGCCCCGCGGCGAGCGGTGCGTCCTACCTTTCGATCCCGAGCATCATCAGCGCCGCGGAAGTCACCGACGTGGATGCGATCCACCCGGGCTACGGCTTCCTGTCCGAGAACGCGGACTTCGCGCAGACCTGCCGCGATCACGGCATCGAGTTCATCGGCCCCGACGCGGACTCCATGCGCCAACTCGGTGACAAGGCCACCGCGCGCAAGATCGCGCTCTCGGCCAAGGTCCCCGTGGTGCCGGGAAGCGACGGCCTCATCGGCAGCGACGAGGAAGCACTCGTTGCGGCCCAGAAGATCGGGTATCCGGTCCTCGTCAAAGCGACCGCCGGCGGCGGCGGCCGCGGGATGCGCGTCGTCGCCAGCAAGATGTCGCTCATCACCGCCATGCATCAGGCCAGCAGCGAAGCCAAGCAGGCGTTCGGCGAGGGCGGGGTCTATCTCGAGAAATTCCTCGACCGTCCGCGCCACGTCGAGATGCAGATGATGGCCGACAAACACGGCAACGTCGTGCACTTGGGCGAGCGCGAGTGCAGCGTGCAGCGACGGCATCAAAAGCTGCTCGAGGAGTCGCCGTCGCCGGCGCTTTCGGATTCGATGCGCAAGAGCATGAGCCGCGCCGCTGTGCGTCTCGCGAAGGTTGCGAAATACTCGGGCGCCGGCACCGTGGAGTTCCTGGTCGCGGGCAAAAACTTCTACTTCATCGAGGTCAACACGCGCATCCAGGTCGAACATCCCGTCACCGAAGCCGTGACCCGGATCGACCTCATCAAGGAACAGATCCGCGTCGCGGTCGGCGAGAAGCTCTCCTTCGACCAGGGCGACGTCAAACCGGCGGGGCACGCGATCGAGTGCCGGATCAACGCGGAGGACCCGGCCAACGGCTTCCGACCGTCCCCGGGGACCATCAAGAGGTACGTGGCGCCGGGCGGACCCGGCATCCGCCTCGATACCCACATCTTCGGCGGATACAAGGTGCCCGCGACCTACGACTCGCTGATCGCCAAGCTCATCGTGTGGGGCCAGGACCGCGAGGCCGCGATCAACATCCTCGAACGCGCGCTGGACGAATACGAGATCGAGGGCATCAAGACCACGATCCCGATCCACAAGGAGATCCTCCGGAACTCGTTTTTCCGCCGCGGCGAATACGACACGGGTTTCCTGGAGGAGTTCTTCTCGCTTTAGGCT
>JAZFYD010000152.1:0-5041 GCA_036443405.1 Planctomycetota bacterium | reverse complement strand
ACGCGTTCGGGCTCGATGCGGATGCGGCGGATGTAGAAGTACTTCTCCGGGTGCTTTTTCTCGAGCAGTTCGAAGATCGCGAGCGCGAACCCGCCGTTGATGCGGCGTGAACGCAGCGTGACTTCCTTCAGCCGCGCGTCGAGTTCCTTGGCTGCGGCTGCCTTGCCGCGGTCGTCACGGTTGCTGGCTGTATTGGAGACTTGGGCGAGCTCGTTGTTCGCGGCCTCCACGACCGCGATGTCCGCCGCGCGGGTCTGGAACAGCACTACGACGAGGAGCAAGGCTGCCGCGGCCGCGCCGAGCGCCCAGACGGTGCGCTCCAAGAAGTGGCGTTTCTTCTTCGCGCTCTCCGTGAGCACCTCGAGCTTTTTGGAGGTGCCGCGCAGGAGCGTCTCGGCCAATCCGATCGCGACCGAAAAGTCGAGCGGGTGCTCGCCCAATTCGCTCGCGTCGTCGGGATGCAATCCGCTCACGTCTAGTTCGTCAACCGGGTCGAAGAGCTCGACGGGGACGCTCATCGACTGCTGGAAGTACGCGCGGATGCCCGTCATGCGCGCGCCGCCGCCGGTGAGCACCAGGCGGTCGATATTGAGGTCCGGGATCTTGGTCTGCGCGCGGCAGATCATGACCGTGGACTGAACCATCGACACCAGCTGGCCCGCCGGGCCCTGCATCGCGTTGGCGACCTTCTCCGAGGTCGCGTCGGGATAACGCGCCTGGGCCTTGGGCGTCAGGTCGCCCTTCTTGATCTTGTTCGTTTCGGCCTTGCCCTCTTTCAGGCCGAACGTGCTCATGATCGCTTCGGTGAAGAGCCCGCCGCCGCCCGCCATGTTTCGGGCGAACAGCAACTCGCCGTCACGCTGCACGGCCATGTCGATGTTGTCGCGACCGAGGCTGACGATGTAGGTGGTCTCGCCTTCCTCGAAGGATCCGTGCTCCAAGAACGCGTTGAACAGCGCCACCGAGTTCGGACAACCGCCGCCCGCTCTCATGCCGGCGCTGACCACGCCGTCGAGGCGCGGCTGCAGATAGCTGTTACGACACAGCGCGACCAGGACGGTGGTGTCGTCCGCGTCCGTCGGCAGTTCCAATCTGGAATAGTCCGCCGCGACCTCGCCGCCCGACTGGCCCGAGACCTCGTTGATCTCGAACTGCATCAACAGCTTCAGGCGCCAATCCGGAACCGGCGGCACGTGGGTGTAACGAATGATGAGATCGCGGCCCGTGATGCCCAACAAACCGGGACCGCCCGAAATGCCGGCACGCCGAAGTGCGCCCTGGATGCGCTCGACGTCGGTGTCGCCCGCGAGCTTGCTGCGATACAGGCGCGTCGCTTTGGTTACCGCGCCCTTTTTCTGCAGCACCGCGATCTTGATCGCGTGTGTGCCGATGTCGATGCCGATCGCCTGACTGGCCACTGTCAACTCTCCTTGAGGCGCTTCAGCACCTCGAGCACCGCGGGGTACTCTTTGCCGAGCTTGGCCAGCTCCGCGGTTGCCTTTTCCGCCTGCGGGCTCTCTGGGAGATACCAGCCGACGTAGCTGAACAAAACCGCCGCAGCGTGCACTTGGCCGCTCGGCAGGTAGAACTCATTTGCGAGTTGGAACAGCGGATCCGCCAGGTCGCCTTGGCGACGGCGTTCCGCGGTCCCGCGCGCCGTGCGCTCGGCCGCATCGAGGTTCAGCCATAGCTCGCCCCAGGGTCCTTCCGACCCGGTCAGCTCGTAGGTGGCCTTCATTTCGGCGAGCGTCGCGCGAACCCGGTCCAGGCTCTCGAGATCGCGGAACTCCTTGTACTCCTCGAGTCCGTCCTGAGCCGCGCGGGACAGCGTACCGAACCCGCGCATCGCGATGCCGAGCTGCTCACTGAGCCGGCGACGCGAGGTCGGATCGGCAAAGGGAAACTCCGCGAGCGTTTCGCGCGCCAAGCGCAGGAAGCTGCCGAGCTTCTTGTCGTCGTATAGCCCGTCCGCCTCACTGACTTGGTCCGCGGCCTGCCGGGCCTCGTCACGCAGGTCGGTTTTCAGAAGCAACTTGCCGGCGCCGCCCGCCGTGGGAATCGAGAGCCGCAGCCGCCTCCGTCCGCCGACCCAATCGGCGGTCACGGCGAACCCTTCGGTTTCGTTCTCGCCGAGCACCGAGAACGCGCGCCCGGACGACCCGAGCAGCAGCTTCCGGACGCCGGTGCGTTTCAGCTCTTTGCCTTCGTCGGGGAACGCCGTGTCGAGATAGCGCTCGCCGTCGACGCTACCGAAGGCGCGGAATCCCTGACCGAGAAAACCGGCGTGCTCGGCAAAGACGACATCCACCGAAGTGGCGAAGCCGGCATCGGCGACGGTGAGCGCGATATGGAGCTCATCCTCCTTCTGGCATCCCATCGCGGCCCCGTCCTCGGCGCCCTCGAGGTTGCCGTTGACCAGAATCGGTGAGCGGCCGTAGCGCAGGTCCACGCGGCCGTCCACGACTCCGAGTTTGAACGAGTTCGCTTCCGCCGTTTCCGGCGCGGCCGAACCGCGGCGGAAGACCACGACATCGTCCATGAACACCTGGCCCGAACCGCGGACTCGAATCGCGACATACGCGCGGCGCGCCCAACTCGGCGAGGAGAACATCCCGGTGAGCTCGCTGGGTTTGCTGCCCGATGCGGGCTCGCTCTCGGCCCAACGACTCACACCGGAACCCTCCCAGCGGATCGCGAGAGTCGCCTCGGCGCCACCGGATACGCCGACGTGCGCACTCACTTCGTAGCGGCGTCCGTCGGCGGGCAACGTGTCCGCGAAAAAGACGTCCGCGCTCTCGCGCGTCGAGGAGATCCGGAGCCCCTGTTTGCCTGTGACCTTCGCCTTTTCCGTAACGCCGGTTTCGACATCGCCTCCGGGATCGGTGTCCCATTTATAGGCCTCGGCGAGGGTCTCGAACGAACTCCAGAGCACGCTGCCCTTGGGCGGACCGCCCCCGCCCTTGCTCTTTTTGACCTCGGCGACCTGCAGCATGTAATAGGCGCCGCCCACGAGCGCGACGAACAAGAGCGAGTAGAAGATCGTCGCGGGGTTGCGCTTGCGCACGGCCGCGAGATCCAACTCGCGCATCATGCCCCACTCCTGGTCGTCGTCATCGACGCCGGCCAGATCGAGGTCGACCTCCGCCATCGCGGGGTCCTGGAACACGAAGAGCAACTGCCCGATGCGCACCTTCGCGCCGTGGGCGAGCTGAACCTCGGTGATCATCTCGCTGTTGACCAGCGTGCCGTTGGTCGAGCCGAGGTCGCGGATCGTGTACCCGTTCAGGTCGCGGACGATCTCGCAGTGGTAGCTCGAGACGTTGGCGTCGTTGATCGGAATCGTGTTCGATTCTTTTCTGCCGAACGTCGTGCGCTGTTCGGCCAGCTCGATCTTCTGGCCCTTCCGGTCGCCCTTGGCGTAGACCAAAAGCCCGTTTTGCCCGTCGGCCGCGTCGCCGGAGGAGGCCCCCTCCATGTCATGGAAGACGATCTCCGTCTCGCCGATGCGTATCACATCGCCGTGACTGAGCCGTTTCTTCTTGGTGAGCGTGCTGTTGACCAGCGTTCCGTTGGTCGAGCCGAGATCCGACATCTCCCAACCGCTGGACAGTTTCACGACGCTGCAATGGCGCCGCGAGGCCTGTCCGTCGGTTATGGGCATGTCACACTCCGGTGCCCGCCCGATGGAGGCGGAGCCCAGCTCGTCTAGCGGGAGTTCGGTCTCAGCGCCGTCCGCACTCCGCAGAATGAGTTTGGCCATGGTCGATCCTGAAGGCCTCTTCCTGAAGGGCTCCAACGGTGTCAGCCGTCGGGCCGATAAACTGATTGGCTCCAACGGCGTCAGCCGTTGGGCCCATGAACAATGCGAGGCGCCCAACCCCGCCCTGCCGAAGGACATACACCGATACGCGCGCGAAGGTTGAGTCCCGTGCGTGAAAGAGGGCGGATTATAGGACACGATCCAGGGCCTTCGCAAGAGGTATTCCAACCGGGCAAACGCGCGTAAGACCCTATGAATAAGGCAATTACAAACCGCCAACCCGTCTGGGCCGCTTTACACCATTGGTAACAAAGTTTGCGCTGGCCGGTGGCGCTCCGAACGCGGCGAACGCACTGTCGTCCGCTGACGACCCGTTGGCGTTTTCTGGCAACCGCTAAGCGTCGGTGATGCCGAATCGCTCCATCTTCTTGCGAAGGCCCAGGCGGCTCAAACCGAGGAGCTTCGATGCGCGGGTCTTGTTGCCGTTGACGCGGCGCATCGTGTCGAGGATCAGCCGGCGTTCGAGGTTCTCGACCAGCTCTTTCAGGCCGCCGGGCGGGAGATTCGTCGGCGGAACGGTGCTCGGATCGCCCGAAAACACCTGCAAGGACAGGAGATCCGGGCTCAGCGTGCCTCGCTGGAGGGCGAGCAGACGCTGGACCTCGTTGTGCAGTTCGCGGACATTCCCCGGCCAAGGGTAGGCCTGCAGCCGGTCGACCACCTCCGGGTCCACCGGCGGGCGCTCCGCCTCCTGCTCGGCGCAAAGGGCGTCGAGAAAGTGGTCGAACAGAAGCGGGATGTCGTCGGTCCGGTCCCGCAGGGGGGGCAGCGGGCACTCCACGCCGTTGAGCCGGTAGAACAGGTCCTCCCGGAACGTCCCATCCTCGATGAGCGGGCGGAGGTCGCGGTTGCTGGCCGAAACGGTCCGGACCGAGACCTTGCGGACGTCGGTGCCCCCGACCCGCCGAACCTCGCCGGTTTGCAGCACCCGCAGCATCTTCTTCTGAAGCGCCGGCGGCATGTCCGCGACCTCGTCCAGAAACAGGGTGCCCTCGTCGGCGCGTTCGAAGAGGCCCGGCTGGCTGGAATCGGCGCCGGTGTAGGCGCCCTTTTCGTGACCGAACAGCTCCGACTCGATCAACTCGGCCGGAATCGCCGCGCAGTTCACGGTTACAAACGGCGCCTCGCGCCTCGGGCCGTTGTAGTGGATCGCGCGCGCGATCAACTCCTTGCCGGTGCCACTCTCGCCGGTGATGAGAACCGGGATCGTCTCCCCGATGA
>JAZFYD010000151.1:0-11695 GCA_036443405.1 Planctomycetota bacterium | reverse complement strand
CCGAGGACCACCTGGACCTTACCCATGAGGTAGCGCGAACGGGCGAACTCGTCTTCGGGCTTTTCGCCGACCGCCGCGGCCGCCTCGGCGGCCTCGACGTAACGGCCGGCCTTCAGGTGCTCGATGGCGGTGTCGAGTTGCTCGCCGGCGAACACCGGTGCGATCGGCGCGAGCAGAAAGGCTGTGAACATCACGTAACGGATCATTAATCGTTCTCCAGGGGAGGGAACCTGCCGTCGCGTTCGATACGTTTCGCGACGCGGCGCAGGTCCTCGCCATAGGGCGTATTGGTGAATCGGGAACCGTGGGATCGGATATGGGCAGCCGCCGCTTCGGCACCGGAGTTCGCGGCGATGGACTGCGCGTCGAACAACACCGAACGCGCATCCGACTTCATTTGGGCGAGCAACGCGCGCGCGCGTCCGCCGAACTCGCCGTCGGCGTCCTCGCGGGCGATCTCGACAAGGCGACTCAGGTAATCGGCCGGATCGCTCGAAGCCTCGGCATCGCGCAGGCGGCCCGCGAGTCTGCGCACCTCCATCCAACTCCGGCGCGACGTCTCGGTGCGCGGAGCGACATCCAGCGAGATGTCGCGCAGGCGGTATCCAAGCTTGAAGACACTCTGCCCATGGATCAGTCCCGCCGTCTCGCCGTCCGCATCGTGCGCGACAAACACCGGGTACTGATGCGGTACGTCCTTGAGAATCGTCTTGACCGCGTCGTCATAGCGGATCTTCACCAGGACGAAGTTGTTGGCGGCGGCGCGGACCAGGTCGGTCGGGAACGTCTGTTTTTCGAGGCTCTCGCAAATCGGACAACCGGGAAAATACGCGAAATACAGAACCGGCCGGTCGGCGGCACGAGCCAGCGCACGCGCGGCCGAAACATCCTCGAGGAACCGGAGTCCCGTCTCGCCGCGCGGGTCGTAGTCGGCGGCGATCGCCGGAATCGCGGGGCTCTCCGGCACGTCCACCGGCACGAGCGGAATGGCTGCAAGTGCAAGCGGAACGGCCGGCGGGCGCGGTTCCGGGCGTTCACCATTCGACTGTGAAAGCACGTAGAGAATCGGGAGCGCGATCACCAACGCCGCAGCCACCGCGATGATGCGACGCACGACGTGGCGGCGCGCGGGCGCGGCATCAATCGCGAGGTCCTCGAACTCGGTGCGAGACACCGGCGAGAGATCGGTCGTGCACTCGTGAACAATCCGATAGTCCTCGACCAACGCCGCAAGTTCGGTGTCCGTCTCCAGCCGCCGCTCGAACGCAGCGCGCTCCGGCCCGGAGAGTGCCCCGGTGACAAAATCGCGGACGGTGTCCATGTCGCAGGCTGTCATCGGGCCGCCCCGTCGTCGTACTCGGCGCGCAGGCTTGCGAGTTGCGCTGCGATCGAATGAGTGGCCTTTCTCAGGCGCATCTCGACGGCCTTGTTGGTGAGGCCCATGAGCTCGGCGATCTCGCGGCAACTCATGTTCTGGTACCGGAACAGCACAAACGGCTGCCGCCAGGACTCGGGAAGCGAGCGGACCGCCTGCTGGACATGGCGCAGCAGGAACGCGCGGCAGTCGCGGGACTGCGCATCGTCCGCCGGCCCGTCGTAGCGGTCCTCCAACTCGCCCGCAATCGGCAAAGACGCTCGCACCCGTTGTAGCCGGATGCGAGCGTTGAGAAACGTTCGATAGGCGATCTTGCGGACATACCCGGCAAGACTCCCATCGCCGCGAAATTGGTCGCGCTTGTGCCAAAGCCGGGCGAAGGTCTCCTGGAGGAGATCCTCTGCGTCGTGCGCGTTGCCGGCGAGGCGGTAGAGGAATCGATAGACCTCACCTCGCTGCTCCATGAAGAGCGTGCGAAAGCGTTCCCTGTCGTTCCCCAGCGGGTGCGCAGCCATCAATCGCGAAGACCGAGTCAGCTAAATGGACTCGAGCCCTTTCAGAACCGAGGCCACGAAATCGTCCCGGACCGATCCGGAGACAAAAACCGCCTCGTCGCCCAACGAGATGCGCGCGTTGGCCGCGGCCGCGAGCGGGCACTCGTTGTTGCACGATGAACCTGACAGGCAGTCGCCGGCGAAAACCGTCGATGCGAGCAGGGTGGCCGCAGCGGCCAGATGCGCGAAGCGCTTCAACATGGGAACTCCTTTGCACTAGAAACGTCCCAGCCCAACCGATCGGGCTGCTTTCTCAAAAAAGAAGACAGCGTTTCGTGCGGTGACCCTCCCCACTGCGGATGTTTCGCAAAACGCGATGCCCAAGCGCGGTCGGATCTCCGCGGCCGATCCGCCCTAACCCGCTTTGTGGAAGGCGTTTAGGCTGTCCGCAGCGTGAGCAGCGTGACTTCCGGGCGCACGAAGCAGCGAACGCGAGCCAGCCATCCGACGCCACGATTCACGTAGAGATGTCGGTCCGCGCGTTCGTACAAGCCCGCCGCGAACTCGCGAAGCGCCACCGGCAGAATCGGCGGCCCCAAAAACGGCACGCACACCTGCCCGCCGTGTGTGTGTCCGGAGAGGATGAGTCGGTGGCCCGCGCGCCACAGATCGGGTGCCGTATCCGGATTGTGCGAGAGCGCGATGCTCACTGCGCCCTCGGCCGGCGCACCCGCCGTCGAATCGAAGCGGCCCGCCCAGAGATCTCCGAACCCGGCGACCTGAATCGCCGCGTCCCCCCGCTTGACCGTTCGCGTCCGATCCTCCAACACATCGATGCCACGCGCGGCCAGCGCGGTTCGCAATCGCGACGACTTGTCGTACGCCGGCGCTCCACCGCCGGACCGGTACACGTCGTGATCGTGATTTCCGAGTACCGCGACGACACCATCGTTGGCGGACAGGCGCCTGAGCAACCCTGCGACACGTTCGGCATCGCCGGTGTCGCCGCCGCGATGCAGGAAGTCCCCGGTGAGCGCGATCAGGTCGGGCCCCCCTTCCAGAGCCAGCGACACCGCCTCCTCGATCTGATCCGCGGACACGCCGCAGCCCCAATGCAAATCGGAAATCTGCGCGATGCGATACCCCGCAAACGCGGCGGGCAAGTCCCGCACGGGCACATCGACCGAAACGGTCCGCAGCCAAACCGGCTCGATTCCGAACGCGTAGATCGCGGGCGGCACACACGCCAATCCCGCAGCAGCTCCAAGCTTCAGGACCCGGCGGCGCGAGAAACCGGTGACGCGCGACGGCTTGTCAGCCGTCACTTTCGGCGTCGCCCTCGTCGTTGTCTTCGTCGTCCGACCGGTAGTCGTCGAAGAAACTGCGATCGAACTCGTCGTCGTAGAAGAACCATCGCTTCCCGATGCGGATGAACTTGTCCTGGCGTTCGCGGACGAATTTCCGCCGGCCCTCGGGTAGTGTGCCCTTCTCGCGGTACCTCACCGTCGCCCAGAGACCTTTGTAGTCCACCTCGAGGATCTTCACGCTCTTGATGAACTCGGGGATGAGCCTCGGGTTTTCCTTCCACTGGTCGCGCAGTTCCTCGTACTTCGTCCAGTTCTCGTACACGGAGCGATAGAGCGGCGACTTCGCGACCCAGTGGGTGCGGCGCAGGATCGGTACGTTCAGGAGCCAGCCGCACTCGTGGCACAGCTTGCACGGCTTGGTGATGATTTGGTTGCGCGCGTTGCGCCGGCTCGTGCGGCGGCGGCCCTTCCCGTTGCACTGTGCGCACTTGTCGAGCAGGTTCTCTACGCGCCGGTTCGAGCCGTGAGCCAACACAAACGTGCGCAGCCGGTTGATCGCATTGCGCCGCTGCGACTTCGTCTCGATCCACTCGATCTCGGGGGGCGGGCCGCCGCGACGCGATTCGCGATCGCTCCGGTCGTCCTCGTCCTCCGTGTCGCAGCCTTCGATGCCACCGTCATCGCCGCTTGCGTCGTCCCCGCCGTCCGGCAGGTCGTCGTCCCCGCGGCGCGGTTCTTCTCCTTCGTCGCCGGCACTCCCCCTGGGTTTGGGCTTCGGTTTGGGCTTCGGTTTGGGTTTCGGCTTCGCCTTGGCCTTCTCCGACGCGTCGCGCGCTTTCTTGGCACGGCGCATCTGCTCGAAGATCACCATGCGCTGCTTGCGCGTGATGAGCATGATGACCTTCACGAGCCCCGCGCGCTCCTCGATATCCAGTGACGCGTTCAGCGCATCGACCGCCTCGCCGAAGGTCTTGGCGAGCTCTTTCAACTCGGCTTCGGAAAACGCCTCGGGCTTGCTCCAAAACCGCTTCCACGGCTCGGCGGTCGAATCCAGGAGCTTCTTGCCTTGGACGGCGAGACGCTGCGCCTTCGGATTCGGTTTCGCGATTGCGACCGACCCGAGCAGCGCACCCACCAAGAGCACAGTGATCCCTCGCCGCATGGCGCGTCGATTGTAGTCCGCGCGCGCGAAGGCCGTTGTGCAAAACGGCGCCGTCCGGTCAGGTCCTGCGCCGGCGCGGACCGAACACGAACACCGCGGCGGCCAGCGACGCCACGAGCAGATACACACCCGGCCCGGGGAACGGCGGCGCGCCACGCTGCGTCTGGAGAATCGTGAGCGCGGGCCGATCCAGCGTCTCGACCAGGGCGTCCGCGTCCGCCTGGAACGAAGTGCCGCGCAACTCGTCCATGTCGTAAAACGCCACGAATTCGAGTTCCGGCGACGGACCCGAGCGCTCCTCGGACCACTTCCTCACGATGTCAATCGCAGGTAGCGTCTTGCGCCCCATGATCTCGGGAAGCTCGAAGTGGAGGATGCCCTGATACGCGCTGTAGACCACCTCGGTGCAAACCAGGCGGTCGTTCGAAAAGAAGTCGAAATCGAAGTCGTAGGCTTTTCCGTGATGCGAAATCGCGCGCGCCACGGCTTCCGCGACCTGTTCGCGCGGCACCTTCGGGCGCAACACACACAGCGCATCCGCGCCGCCGACTGAGTGATCCAGCGACGTGAACACGACACCCTCGGAAATTGCCTCGATGACGTCCGGCTGCTCCCTGTTCAACAGCATCGCGTTCGCGTTGAGTCCCGCATCGACGCGCGGGTCGTCCGCAATGCCGAGGAACTTCACGCCGTCGATGCCGCCGACGTAGATCGCCGCGTGCGGCCAGAACCCCGGCAGGAACGCGTTGGAGAGATACCAGTTGCGCCGCTCGATCAGGATGTCGCCCGGCCGAAGACGCGGGCGCAGCTTTTCCACCTCGCCAGCCAACAGCCCATCACCACTCTCCGGCGTGCGCACACGCGCGTCCCCCATCCACGTCGAGATCACGGACTGAACGCGATAGCGACCTTCCTCGCCGGCGTCCAGCATCTCGCGCCACGCTGCTTCGAACTTGTACGAGAGGAGCTTGTCGCCGAGTTCGTTCACGAGCCATCCGCCACGCGAGGCGCCGGTCACGAGCTTCTCCCACGGCTCGCCCTTGGGGAAACGTCCGTGCGAGCGCCAGTGCTCGAACTGCGCACGGGCTTCGGCCAACGCGTCGAGCACGTCGGTGCTGGCGAGGTTTTGCATGATGCGGTCGTAGCTGCCGCCGGGGATGTTCCAGAGCGGCGCGGCTTCGTTGATGCGGCCGATCGCGTTGTCGTCGCCGTCGAACGTCTCGAGAAACTGCATCCCGCGCGCGCACAGTTCGAGGGCGGCGCCATACGCGACGAGAAACGCGTGCGGCTGCAGCTCCGCGGGCCCATCCTGCCACCGGCGATAGAAACACGTCAGGCGAAAGAGCTCCTTGCGCGTGACTAGATAGGTCCGCAGCAGGTTCCGGATCCGGTCGTTGTCCTTGGGCTCGTAGTAGTTGGACTTCGTGTTGCGAAAGTCCGCACGAATCGCGCGCATCTCGTTTTCGAGACGCAGCATCGCGTCGAGGATCCCGGCGAGGCCGCGTGCGTCCGCCGTCACGCGGACCGGCGCTTCGGCACCACGAAACGTTGTCCAGAGCGACGGCACATTCAACTCGGAAACGTCGCGGTCCCGCAATCCGTACAGAAAACCGACGGTGGCGACGAGCCCCACGACAACCGCCAGACGGCGCCACGGCACGCGGTACCACCACTTGCGCCGGCGCGGTGCGATGAGCGGCTCGCCCTCTTCTTCGAAGTAGCGCCGCCGCGACGCTTCTAGTTCGACCAGGACGGATTCGCGCGCCTCGGCGACCCGCTCGACCTTGCGCCGGTTCCGGTAAAGCGGGAACAGGATCCCCATGCGCTCGCGCCAGGATTCTATCTGCGCGGCGTAAGCACGTGCGTGCAGCCCGCACAGCGCCATCGCGACGAGCTGGATCGCCGTCACGCTCCACGAGTTCGACCACCGATAGGTCGCGAACAGAATGAGCCCCCACCACACACCGAACGTCACGAGCCCCGCCAGGAGCCGGTAAAGCGGCAGCGTGGTTTGCCCTTCGTCGCGCGCCCAACGCCGACCGAGTTCGGCCGCCAAGCGGTACGGGACAAGACCGGTCAGGCAACCCCATACGAAAAACGGGAAGCCGACGGCGATGCCGAGACCGAGCGCGAGGAAACGCGCGAACGCCAAAAAGGGCCTTCGTTTCTCGCGCAGCATCTCGTTGGTCACACCGGCGCGGCGCGTCAGCCGGTCGCAGCGCTCGACACGTTTCTGCAACTCCTCGATGTGCTCGGGGTCGGCCACCAGGTAGTGGTTCAGGCACGTGCCGACCAAGCGCAGAAGCTCGCCGCGCGGCACGGGCCGGTGCGCGCCGCCCTCGCCGTGTTGGTGCTCCTCGTAGATTTCGGCGACACGGCGCACGAGCGGTTCGAGTTCGATGTGGTCGAGATGGAACACGAGCGGCCGCAGGGATTGGCCGATGCGTTCTTGCACCTCCCGGATCGCTTCGCGGCGCGGCCGGTCGTGAAGGTCCATGACCGTGAACGGCTCGCCGATGTGGATCGTGACGTCGCCGCGAAACTGCTGGCGCGGCTCGAAATTCAAGCCGACGGGGAGCACGTGCACGCCGAGTTGGAATTCCGATTCCTGCTCCGCGCCAAGGACGATGCGAGACGGACCGGAACGAATCGGCTTCAACTCGGGATCGTCGTGACTCAATCCCTCGGGAAAGATCACGCCGGCGCCGCCACCGCGAAGTTGCGCGATGTATTCGCGAAACGTCTCGAGGTTCGCGCGCGCCATGTTCCCGCCGTCCTTGGGGCGGTAGATCGGGACGGCGCCGAGTCGCCGCAGCACGAAACCGAGCACCGGCATCGCAAACAGCGTGTGCTTGGCTGCGAAACTCAGCGGTCGCGGAACGGCGACCAGCACGGCGGCGGCATCGAGCAGCGAGTTGGGGTGATTGACCACCACCAGCAACGGCCCCTTGAGCGGCACTCGCGCGCGGCCCTCGATCCGTATCGATCCGTAGTAGAGGCGCATGCCAACGCGCGCAACAAGACGGATCATCCGCCACCAGAAATTCACGGATGAAACTGTAAGCGGAGTCTCCCCTGAGCCTTGGCCAAAGCTCTGGCCTCCGCCTCGGGCCTCGCTCCTGAGCCTCTCAGCCCTTCGCGGCGCCTAGACCGCGAGCGCAGCGTCGGCGAGCATGCCGGCATCCGCGCGGGTGAGCAGGGCCATGCCGCGCTGCTCGGGGACGGACAACTCGGAGCACCAGCGGCCGGTGGCGCACCAGTGGTTCACCATCGTTGAGCCCGCTTGCGTGGCGGTGTCGTCGACGAGTATTTTCGTGTCGCGGTCGAAGCGTTCGCCGAGGACCGGCATCAGGCCGAATCGTCCGCCGTGTGTACCTCGCTCGGGGGGACCGTCGCAAATCACGAGATCGAAGCGGTCCGGCAGCAGATAGATCGGCGCGCTGTACCAGTGGAACTCGCCGTACGAGATGATCGGCGCGAAGAGGACATCCGCACCGGCGATGTCGAGATCTGTCAGGGTTCGGTTGACGTGGTCGGCCCACTGCTTGTCGTGTTCGAGGCAGTAGATCGGCACTCCGCGCGAGCCGGCCAGCAACGCGATCAGGAGCGTCGTCACCCCGGTCCCGCACTCCAGGATCGGCCGCTCCGCCAATACGGCGAGACGCGCGACCTCCTTGAGGTAGCTGAGCTCCGCGGCATAGTCCGGGTTCCCCCAGCCTTCCCGGAGTTGCCCCAGCAGCTCGGCTCCCGGGACCTCGCCCTGTTCCAAAGCGCGAATCCCTTGAACCGCAGCGCGCAGGGTCTCCGCCCGGTGGCGGTTGTCCGCCTCGTCGCGCCGCGTCCGCCACCACTGCCACACGGGTTTCGGCGCACACTTTCTCAACATTCCGGTCGGTGTAGTGGTGAGCTTTTGCAACATCGCGGGACTTTCGAGGGTTGGCGGGCCAAAAAATCGTCGTCGGCCCGGACTACCTCAACCCGAGTGCCAATCGCGGCAGCGCACACGGCTCCCCCGGCGCGGCCCCGTATCGGATCGGGACAGAACCTTGCCGAACCCGCAGAATCAGGGCGTGCTCCAGATCGGCCCCTACTCTCTCCAATCGATCCCGTCCGGGACATTCGCCCTCGACGGCGGGTCGATGTTCGGCGTCGCGCCGCGGCCGCTTTGGGAAAAAACGAACACGCCGGACGATCAAAACCGCATTGATCTGGGCATGCGGCTTCTCTTGATTCGCGGGCCCAGCCGCACGTACTTGATCGACACGGGCATCGGCGACAAGTTCAACGACAAACAGAACGCGATCTACAAGGTGAACGCGGTCATGCCCGACGAGGCGCTGCGGGCCGCGGGCGTCGATCCGGCGGGCGTGACCGACGTCATCCTGACGCACCTGCACTTCGACCACGCCGGCGGCGCGACGCGCGCGGACGGGTCGCCCTCGCTGCCGCAGGCGCGCTACCACATTCAACACGAACAGTTGGAGTGGGCGCGCGAACCGGCGTGGAAGGATCGCGGTAGCTTCCGACCGGACGATTTCATGCCCTTGCAGCGCGAGGGTCAGTTCACGATCCACAGCGGTCGCACCGAGATCGAGGACGGGATCGAGCTGTTGCCGGTCGACGGCCACACGCGCGCGATGCAGCTGGTGAAGGTTTCGGACGGCGACACGACATTGCTTTACTGCGCCGACCTCGTGCCCACACGCGGGCACCTGCGGCCGCCGTTCATCATGAGTTACGACAACGAACCCCTGAAGACGCTCGAGGAGAAACAGCACCTGCTCGGCCTGGCGGCCGCGGAGGACTGGATCCTGTTTTTCGAGCACGATGCCTCGTGCGCCGCCGGACGGATCCGGCGAGGCACGCGAGGATT
This sequence comes from Planctomycetota bacterium, assembly GCA_036443405.1. Taxonomy (GTDB): domain Bacteria; phylum Planctomycetota; class PLA2; order PLA2; family PLA2; genus JAZFYD01. Next base: position 2,484 of record JAZFYD010000151.1, on the reverse strand, counting down.
CGACTTTCGCGAAGAGGTAACCATCTGATGCCCGTTTCCCTGAAAGACGTCCAAGACGCGCTCGCGGACCTGCTCGCGCCGGAACAGGTGTCCGATGCGCGTGTCAGCGGTGACAAAGTCATCGTGACCGTCGCGGCGGACATCCCGATGCACGAGAAACCCGGCTTCGCCAACAAGGTGAAGGAACGGCTCACCGCGATGGAGGGCATCGGAACCGTTCTCGTGCACTACGCGGCGCCGGCGCAACCGCAACAGCCGCAACAGCCGGAGGGCCCGAGGCCGCTCGAAAACGTCAAGAACATCATCGCGGTCGGCGCTGGCAAGGGCGGTGTCGGAAAGTCGACGGTGTCCGTGAACCTCGCCGTGTCACTCGCGCGCGCCGGTCACAAGGTCGGCCTGATGGACGCCGACATCTACGGCCCGAGCGTCGCGATCATGACCGGCACGCAGAAGCACAAGGCGCAAGGCGATGATCAGCAGCGTGTCGTTCCGCCCGAGTGTCACGGCATCAAGATCGTGTCGATGGCGTTCCTGATCCCGGAGGAGAAGTCGGCGGTCGTCTGGCGCGGACCGATGGTCGGCAAGATGGTGACGCAGCTTCTGACCGGCGTGGCGTGGGGCGAACTCGACTACCTGATCGTGGATCTGCCGCCCGGCACCGGCGACGCAGTGCTGAGCCTGACCCAGGCGGTGCCGCTCACCAGCGCGATTGTCGTCACCACACCTCAGGACGTCGCGCTCATTGACGTAATGAAGGCGATCGAGATGTTCCGGACGGTAAAGGTGCCCGTGGCCGGCATCGTCGAGAACATGGCCGGCTTCACGTGCCCGCACTGCAACGAAACCAGCGACATCTTCCGTTCGGGCGCCGGGCAGACCGCGGCTGACAAGTTCGATATCCCGGTGCTCGGCCGTCTGCCACTCGATCCGGCCATCCCGCCCGGTGGCGACAGCGGAACCCCGATCTCGATCGCGGCGCCAGAAAGCGCAACCGCCAAGACGTTCGAGACGATCGCGGCGACGATCGCGGACAGCCTCGGTGGCGAAGGTCAAAAGCCCATCGACATCGCCTGGAAATAATCCACCGAAGTCACGAGATCGCGCGCGTTCGCAGCTCGGAAGGCGACATAACCCCAATGTTCGCAATCGCTTAGGGACACGCTGGGTCACTGGCGGACGATCTCCGACGGGGCCTGAAAAATTGACGGAGGTGGGGTCGCGGGATACTGTACGTGTACGATACTGGATCATATTAGTCCTGTATTCAATCTGAACCCCACGAGGTGCCCGCGAATGATCAGGATCACGCGCCAAACCGACTACGGAATCGTCCTGCTGGCGTGTTTCGCGACCAGCCCGAAAGGCTCGTTGCGCAACGCGCGTGACCTGGCTGCGGAGACCGGCCAGCCGCTCCCGACCGTTAGCAAGATCCTGAAGATCCTGGCGCGCCGGGGTCTCCTCGAATCCCAGCGCGGCGTGAACGGCGGATACCGGCTTGCACGCGAGGCGTCCTCGATCAGTGTCGCGGACATTATTACCGCGCTCGAGGGTCCGATCGCGATGACCGAGTGCCTCGACGAAGCGGCGGACGATTGCAGCTACGAAGCGACCTGCCCCTGCCGTCCCAACTGGGAGCGCATCAACGTCGCGATCCGCAGCGCACTCGGCGGCATTCCGCTGACCGACATGATTCCGCGATTCCCGTTGCCGCCGGTGCAGATTCCGGTCAGCAAATCGAACGACGAAACGAACACAGAACTGGCTTCCGAGGGAGTTTCCTCGGAAGGCGGTTCCTAGCAAGTAGAGCCCAACCATGAGCACCGCCAAGGACACGATCGAAAACCTGGCCAATCGTGAGTACAAATACGGTTGGTCCACCGACATCGAAACGGAGACCATCCCGCCCGGACTCGATGAAGGCGTGGTCCGCGCGATCTCCGCCAAGAAGAACGAGCCCGAGTGGTTGCTGGACTGGCGCCTCAAGGCGTACCGGCACTGGCTCACGATGAACGACCCGCTGTGGGCCAAGGTCGAGCACCCGCCCATCGATTTCCAGAAGATCAGCTACTTCTCGGCGCCGAAGTCGGACTCGGACAGACCCAAGAGCCTCGACGAGATCGACCCGGAACTCCTGAAGACCTACGAGAAGCTCGGCATCCCGCTCAAGGAACAGGAGATGCTCGCCGGCGTCGCGGTCGACGCGGTGTTCGACAGCGTGTCCGTGGCGACGACGTTCAAGGGCAAGCTCAACGAACTCGGAATCATCTTCTGCCCGTTCAGCGAAGCGGTGCAGGAGCATCCCGAGCTGGTCAAGAAGTACCTCGGCTCGGTCGTGCCCACCAACGACAACTTCTACGCGGCGCTCAACAGCGCGGTGTTCTCCGACGGCTCGTTCGTGTTCATCCCGGCGGGCGTGCGGTGCCCGATGGAACTCTCCACGTACTTCCGCATCAACGCCGCCAACACCGGCCAGTTCGAGCGGAC
>JAZFYD010000150.1:0-19389 GCA_036443405.1 Planctomycetota bacterium | reverse complement strand
ACGACGCCTGACGGCGCTTCAACGGCGTCAGCCGTTGAGCCAGCAACACGGAACGGCGTCAGCCGTTGAGCCAGAGATGTCCCAGCTCGATCTCGGGCCTGCGGGTTTTTCTCAGACGGAGCCTAGTAGCCCGCGTCCGAGCCCTACGCGCCCTTGATGCGGTTGCGGCCGGCCTTCTTGGCTTCGAACTGCGCGAGGTCGGCGCGACGCACCAGCTCTTCCGCGGTGTCGGCCTGGTTCGGGAACGTGGCGACGCCGCCACTGATCGTGACCCGGCACGTTGTGCCGCGCCACTCGTACACGAGGTTCTCGGCTTCCACTTTCCGTCGGGCGCGATCGACGAAGTCGACCCCGTTGCCCGGCAGCCTCGATGTCTCCGGCATCAGGACGACGAACTCCTCGCCGCCGTACCGCACCACCATGTCCGCCTCGCGGAAGCTGTCCTGCAGGATGCGCGCTACGATCGCAAGGGCTCGATCCCCGTCCTGGTGGCCGTTCGCATCGTTGAACCGCTTGAAGTGATCGATGTCGATCATCGCCAGCGTCAGATCGTGTTTGTAGCGCCGCGCGCGCTCGATCTCCTGCTGTAGCGCCCGGTTGAAGTAGCGGCGGTTGAAGAGCCCGGTGAGCTCATCGATGGTCGCGAGCTTGTCCACCGCCTGATACTGCAACGCGTTGTGCAGCGTCTGCGCCGCGACATCGGCGAACGCGTTGAGATACCGGAGATCCTGGTCCGTGAACGGCTCCGGCTCCATGCGCTCGGTGACACACAAGAGCCCCATCATCTCGCCCTGAAAGATCATCGGGACGATCATGTACGACCGGCTCTTGTATTCCTGCTTCGCCGCGGGTCCGTCGCGCCCGGCGTCCTGCACGAGCACGGATTCGCGTGAGGCCGCGACCTCGCCGGCCACGCCCTCTCCCATGCGGATCTCCGCCGCGCGCGCTTCTTCGTCGCTCATGCCGATGCTGTGCAGGATGCGCATCGACTTGGTGCCCGGCGTTTTCAGGAACAGGCTCACGCGCTCGCCGCGCACACGCTTGCGCGCCACTTCGACGATCTGCTCCGCGAGCGTTGTCAGGTCATGCGTGAAGCGCGTCAACAGGCGCAGGTCCTGCATCTGCGCCTCGAGTTTCTTGATGTCCGTCGAGAGCAGCCCGACATACGCCTCGACGGGCGGCCGCGCCGCGCTCGTCACGCGCCGCCACAACACGTCGGGGTAGTACGGCCGGACCAGGATGTCCTCCGGCTCGAGCTGGCGCCGCGCCCGCGCCAACTCCCATTCGTCCGGCGTCAGGGAGACAAAGAGCGGTCGCCCGTTCGCCGCGCGCCGAAGCGCCGCCAACGCTTTGTCGGCCTCCTCCCCCAACGCCTCGTATTCGACGACCGCCGCCTGAACGGCGGTGCGCTTTAAGGCTGCGATGCCCGCGTACACGTCATCGACGCCGTGGATCACGCCCCCATGGGGAGCAACTTCATCCACGGCCTCGAGGAGGTGTCCTCCTACGTAGAGGATTTCCAACGTTTCGGCCACGATGTCGATCTGAGCTGTAGTTCCCTAAACTGTTATCCCGTAGCTGTTTGTGACAATTGCGAGTGCTGGGACCCGCTACGCTGAGTGCACAAATCGAGCTACAGGAAGAGTACCCGCCAAACCTGTGCCGGGGGCACCTAGCGCAACCCCGCGCGTCTCAGTTTCGGCCGGTAAATTTCGCACACCAGGCGGGTTTTCGTGCACTCGCGCGGCGCGACCGCACGTCAGATCCGGGGCCGTTTGGCTCCCTCAGAGCTGGTCGAACCGCTCCACCAACTCGGGATCCCATTGGACGCCGGCGCCCTCTCTCAAGATCTCGCGCGCCTTCTCTTCGCTCAGGCCGTCGCGATACGGACGGTCCGAGGTCATCGCGTCGTAGGAATCCACGATGGCGAGCAGCGCCGCGGGGCGCGGAATCGCGCCGGCCTTGAGCCCGTCCGGATAACCGCCGCCGTCCCAGCGCTCGTGATGGTGGCGCACGATGCGGCGCGCCTCGCCGAGGAAGTCGAGCGGCCGAAGGATCTGCTCGCCCAACACGGGATGCGCCTTCACGACCTCGAACTCGCTCCGCGAGAGCTTGCCGGGCTTGTTGAGGATCTTTTCGGGAATTCCGATTTTTCCGATGTCGTGCAGCTTTGCGGCGGTTTCGAGGATCTCGCGCTCGCGCTCCGGCAGCCCGAGGCTCTTCGCGAATTCCGATGCGAGTTCCGCGACCCGGCGGCTGTGACCGGGGTTGAATCGGTCCTTCGCCTCGATCACCTCGATGAGCGTCGACACGATCCCGACATACGCGCTGCGCTGCTCCGTTCGCAACCGGTCGTTCTCGACAGCAAGCGTCAGGTCACGCCCCGCCGTGGCCAGTAACTGCAACTGCCCCGCCCGGAAGCGACCCTCGCGACACGCGGCTACCGCGCCCCGGCCCACCGGTGCAGCGATCAACGTCATCCCGTCGTCGCCCGCGGATATGGGCTGGCGCCCGCTTTCCGCGCGTTGGGCCAGTTCCGTCAACGCCGCGATTTCCGGCGCCCCGAACCGCTCGACGACGTTGCCGTCCTCCAGCAGGAGTGTGGTGGTCGCTTCGAAGTGTTTGGCAACCACCCCGAGGCAGTGGCGCAATGGCGTCGCCCGGTCGGCCGCCATGCGCGTGAGTTCATGGAGGAACTGCAGGTCGCCGACGTGGCGCCCGAGATCCTCCGACGTCGATTCGAATTTCGCCGAGAGGTCCTCGACCTCCTCCGCACGCCGGTGGCGCTCGCTCCGCTCCCGGATCGTCTTCCGAATGACGCCGCGGATCTCCTCGACGGAAAACGGCTTGCTCACGTAATCCGCGACGCCGCGCCGCAGAGCGTTGACCGCCGTTTCCGCGGACGAGTAGGCCGTGACCACGACCGCATCCAGCTGCGGATCGATCTTCTTTGCCTCTTCGATCAGGTGGAGCCCGTCCATGCCGGGCATGCGCAGGTCCGTGACGAGAAGGTCGTAGGACTTCTTCTTAAGCGCTTCGAGCGCGCTCAATCCGTCCATGCGAAATTCGGCCTCGTGGCCGTCGCCCTGGAGGACGGTTGTGAGCAAGCGGGCAATCAGGGCTTCGTCATCAACAACGAGAATGCGTACGGGAGCAACCACAGTAACGATATAGATCGGTCGCGCCGCGCCTCGTCCCGACGTGCATCCGGCCAGCGCGCCGCGATCTAACCCGTTTTGGGAGACGGGCTTACGGAGCGAAACGGAAGCGGCGCCGGAGCCGGTCCGCAAACGTTTCGTCGCGTCGGCGTCCAGCCGGCGGTCATCGTGCGCCGGGAGGCATTCACTCGCCGGCAGCGTTTGCAGAGTAAGTGGGGCGCCAACATGAGGTTACGAAAACGGTCCGCGGCGCCGCCGCTGAACAGCGCGGCACCACGCCGTTAGAATCCTGCCCGTGAGACGTTTGATTCTCCTTCTCGTTTGTCTTTGTACGGCTACGGCGCTGGCGAAAGATCCTGGGTTCAAAGAGGCGCTCGATCCGAGTTACGAGGGATTTGCCGGCCAGTCGAATCCGATCGAGTTGCGCAAGCACGCCTTCAACAGGGCGCTGGGCAGCGGCAGCACAGCGAAGATCAAGTCCGCCCTCAAGAACCTCAAGTGGTTGGACAAGGGCATGGACAACCTCGAGAAGCAGATCGAGCGCTACTACGCTGCGTATCTGAAGGAACTCGGGATCTACAACGCGACGATCGCCGCGTACCACAGGAAGTACCCCGAACGGAGCGGCGAGGGTGTGCCCATCACGGCGAAAACGGGCAAGGACCTCGATGCTGCGAAGGGCTACTGGCAGAAAGCCGTGTCCGCCAAGCGCCGCGAACCCGAATTCGAGGAGTGGGTCGTGCACCGCATCCGCGAGCTGATGATCGTGCTGCCCGACTCGCACCGCATCCAGGTCATCGCCGCGATCGCGACCGGCGCGCGCAACCGCGACCGGCGCGGACGGCTGCGCACCATCGGAATGCTGAATGGGCTCGTGGAAAAACAAGCCAAGGTGGCTCTGTTTCGCATCCTGGATCAGGAGCGCGACCCGTTGGTTCTGGCGCACGTCATTCGGCTCGTGTCGTCCCAGCGGCCGGAAGGGCTCGCGGAGACCCTGACCGGGTATCTCGACAACCCGGCCTGGCAGGTCCGCGCGGCCGCGGCGCACGGCCTTGCGAGTCTGCGCACGCGCCAATCGACGGAAACCCTCATCGATCGGCTCGGGTACGAAGACGGCCGCATGGTCGAGGAGCTGCTTGCCGCGCTCGAGACGTTGACGCGCCACAAGGGCGAGCCGACGCCGGAGTCGTGGCGCAAGTGGCTCGATGAAAAGGGTGCGGACTGGAAACCCTCGCCCGGGAACGTGCCCGCTGCGCGCCATGCGAGCGGGGAGGTGCGGTACTACGGCGTGCGGACGCGTTCCAAGGCTGTTGTGTTCTGCGTCGATCTATCCGCGCGCAGCGCTCCCGTTGCGAAACGCGTGAAGCGCGAACTCGGTCTCGCGATCGACAAGCTGACGGACGATTCGCTGTTCGCGGTCCTGATCTACGCGGACAAGGTCAAGGCGTGGAAGAAGGGCCTGACCTACGCGAACGGCGGCAACAAACGCTCCGCGAAGAGCTTCATCGAGAAGTGGAAACCCGGGGGGCCGGCGAACGTGCACGCCGCGCTCGATGCGTGTCTGCGTCTCGCGATCCCGAAGAAGGGCTCCGCCAACGACCCGACCGCGGACACCGTCTATTTCACGGCCTGTTCGATGCCGACCGCAGGCGCCGTCAGCCTCGTGTATCAGATCAGCGAGGAAATCGCGCGCCGCAACCGCTTGCAACGCCTGCGCTTCCACATGATCGATCTCACCGGCAACCCCCAAGCCGTGTTCCTGGAAGAGATCGCCCACATGAGCCGCGGCATGTACGTGGGTCCGCCGCGCTAGCGGCGGCCTCGGCCCCGGCCTTGGCCTCATGCGTCGGACCCCGCCTCTCGGTCCGCGTGCCACCGACCCCTGATTGCGGTCGCAGCTACCTCGGCAGCGCAACCGTAAACACCCACGCCGCCCCGCTGCGTTCGATCTTGAACTCACCGCCTTGCGCGGCGAAGTGGGCCGACGCGACGGCGAGGCCCGGGATCACGGTACGGTCGTCGCGCACGACAAAGACCGCGCGTCGCAACTCGTTCGGATCCTCGTCGGCGAAGACCGCGCGCGGGATCTCGAAGCGGATCACGGCCCGGCCGCCCTCTTCGCCAATGGTCGCTTCAGCCGCGACTTTGGCCTCGCGCGCTGCGATCGCGTCGAACAGCGATTCGAGTCCGGCGGCAAGCAGGCGCGGATCGGCCTGGCAGGTCGCGGTGGCCCCGGCGTCGAGTTTCAAGTCGGCGCGTCCGGCGGCGGCCTGTTTCAAGACCGGCCCCAGGTCGACGGGTTCGACCGCGCCGCTTCGAACGGAACCGTAGGCTTCGAGTAGTTGCACGACTTCGCGAACGCGCCCGATCTCCGCGCCGACTTCCGCGACGAGCTTGCGCTTGGGTGTCTTGTCGTCGCCCAAGAGAAGTGACACGACCTGCAGCGGGTTGTTCACGGCGTGTGCCACCTCGCGGGCGAGCAATGCGAGGTCGACACTTTCGTCCTCGACCGCGTCGTCCGGCTCCTGTCCGCGCACGAGATTCACGAACTCGTCCGCATAAAACGGCTCGAGGATGTAGGCATCGGCGCCGGCGTCGAGCGCGCGCACGGCGAACTCCCGCAGCGGCGACGGGAAGGTGACCAGGATGCGCAGGCGCGGTTGTTCGCGGCGCAGCGTGCGAATCATGTCGAGTTCGTTCTCGCGCAGACCCTGCAATCCGATGAGGACGATGTCCGAGGGGCTTTCGACGAATCGCACGACGCAGTCGTACGACGTGTCGACCGTCTCGACGGCATACCCCTCCCTCGAAAGGAGGTTCGCCATCTGCGTACGCGTTCCCGCGGTCGCGTGAAGCACCAAGATCTTGCCGTTGGCCAAGCCGAAATACCTCGCAAAACCCCTGCCGGAACGGCAATAACCCCTGTCGTCCCGGCAGAGCAGGACCGCTGTCAGGGCCGATTCGCGGGGGGCTAGGTTCAACTTGCCATTGTAGGAGGCGGGATTCCAGCACCGGAACACCCGAGTCGCGTTCCGGCACGCGGCGTGCGAAATCGATGTTCATGAAATTCGACAAATTCACGCACAAGTCCCGCGAAACCATCGAAGCGGCGCGCTCGCTCGCCGAGAAGAGCCGTCATGCCGTACTGGGATCCGAGCATCTTCTGTTCGCGTTGTTGGAGGACGAGACCGGCGTCGTGCGCAGCGTTTTGGAACGCGCGGACGTGGACCTGATCGGCCTGCGCGCCGCGGCGGGGGATGCGCTCGCGAATTTGCCGAGCGTGTCGGGTCCGGGCGCGGGCGACCTTGCGCTCGATCGTCGCGCGGCGGAGGTGTTTCAACGCGCCCAGGCCGAGGCGGAGAAACTCGACGACAAGTTCGTGTCGGTCGAGCACCTCTTGCTCGCATTGCTCGAGGACTCGAGCACGGGCCCAGTCCTCAAGAGCGCCGGCGTCGATCGCAAGGGCTTCCTCGCGTCGCTCGAGGGGATCCGCGGATCGCACAAGGTCGTCGACGAGGACCCCGAGTCCAAGTACCAGGTCCTCGAGAAGTTCACCCGCGATCTGACGGAGCTGGCGCGCGCGGGCAAGCTCGACCCCGTGATCGGTCGCGATGTCGAAATCCGTCGCGTGATGCAGGTGCTCGGGCGTCGCACGAAGAACAATCCCGTGCTTCTCGGTGAGCCCGGCGTTGGCAAGACCGCCATCGTCGAAGGGCTCGCGCGCCGCATCGTGGCCGGCGACGTGCCGGATGGCCTGCGCGGCAAGCGAGTGCTCACCCTCGATCTCGGCGCTCTGCTCGCCGGAACCAAGTATCGCGGCGAGTTCGAGGAGCGCTTCAAGGCGCTGCTCAAGGAGGTCATCGAGTCGGCCGGTGAGATCGTGCTCTTCATCGACGAACTGCACACGATCGTCGGCGCGGGGGCGGCCGAGGGTGCGGCGGACGCCGGCAACCTCCTCAAACCGGCGCTGGCGCGCGGCGAGCTTCACTGCATCGGCGCGACGACGCTTGACGAATACCGCAAACACATCGAAAAGGACAAGGCGCTCGAGCGACGGTTCCAGCCGGTGTACGCCGAGGCGCCCGGCGTCGAAGAGACCATCGCGATCCTGCGCGGGTTGAAGGAGCGCTACGAGGTGCACCACGGTGTGCGGGTGCAGGATGCCGCGCTCGTGAGCGCCGCGTCGCTTTCGCACCGTTACATCGCCGATCGTTTTCTCCCGGACAAGGCGATCGATCTCATGGACGAGGCCGCGAGCCGGCTGCGAATCGAGATCGACTCCATGCCGAGCGAGCTCGATCAGGTCACGCGCCGGTTGACGCAACTCGAGATCGAGCGGGCAGCGTTGCAAAAAGAGAAGGACCGCGGTTCCAAGGAGCGCCTCGACGCGCTCGAGAAAGAGATCGCCGACCTCAAGGCGGATTCCGATGCGCTGACCGCGCGCTGGCAAAAAGAAAAGGCCGAGATCAACGCGGCGCGCCAAGCGAAGGAGCGCCTGGAGAAGGCGCGCGAGGAGGAGAAGCGTTTCGAACGATCGGGCGAGTACGAGAAGGCGGCGCAGCTTCGTTACGAGAGCATTCCCGGTCTCGAGGCGGAGATTGAGAAACTGCAAATTGCCGTGAGCAGCGGCGACCGTTTGTTGCGCGAGGAAGTGACCCCCGAGGAGATCGCGGAGGTCGTCGGCGTGTGGACGGGCATCCCCGTCGCGAAGCTGATGGAAGGCGAGGTCGAGCGGCTCCAGAAGATGGAGGAGGAACTCGGTCTGCGCGTTGTCGGGCAAGCGGACGCGGTGCAGGCAGTCAGCGACGCGGTTCGTCGCTCGCGCGCCGGGCTGAGTGACCCGCGCCGGCCCGCCGGGACGTTCCTGTTCCTCGGTCCGACCGGCGTCGGTAAGACGGAGCTGTGCAAGGCGCTCGCGGAGTTCCTGTTCGACGACGAGCAGTCGATCGTTCGCGTCGACATGAGCGAGTACACCGAGAAACACACGGTGTCGCGCCTGGTCGGCGCCCCTCCGGGGTATGTCGGCTACGGCGAGGGCGGCCAGCTCACCGAGCCGGTGCGCCGCCGGCCGCACTCCGTCGTTCTGCTCGACGAGATCGAAAAAGCACACCCCGAGGTGTTCAACGTCCTGTTGCAGGTGTTCGACGACGGCCGGTTGACCGATGGCCAGGGCCGCACCGTCGATTTCAAGAACACGATCATCGTGATGACGAGCAACCTTGGATCGGAGCTGAATGCTGGCCCAACGGCTGACGCCATTGGAGCGTCTGAGGTTGAGCCTGAGGACGTCATGCGCCGGCGCGTCGACGCGGCGCTCAAGGTCGCATTCCGGCCGGAGTTCCTGAACCGCATCGACGAGACCTTGATCTTCCACCGCCTCGAAAAATCGCACCTGACGCGGATTGCTGAGATTCAGTTCGGGTTGTTGCAGTCGCGCGTGCGCGAACGCGGCATCGAGCTCAGCCTGACGGACGCCGCGCGGGACGAGCTTGCCGAGCGCGGGTTCGACCCGGTGTTCGGCGCACGTCCGCTGAAGCGGCTGATGCAACGCGAGATCGAAAACTCACTGGCGCGCCGCATTCTGAGCGGCGAGTTCGGCGAGGGCGACAAGATCGAAGTCGCGACCCACGAGGGTGCGTTCACTTTCCGCAAGAACGCCGGGTAACCCGAAAGAGGGTGGCCAACGACCAAGCGTCGGGGAGAATCTCTGCCTATGGCTCTCCGGCGCTTGACGCTTTTTCTCTTGGGGATTTTTCTGATGACCGAGACCACCCAGGCGGACCCGTACAAGCGGGACTTCGATCAGTTTGGAACTTGGGGCCAGGCGCCCGAGGCGGAGAAGAAGTTCCGCGAGCACTTGCAAAAGGTCGAGGAGATCGCCGAGCCGGACTATCTCGCCGAATTGCTCACGCAGTTGGCGCGCGCTCGCGGCCTGCAGCGGGGATTCGACGATGCACACGAGATCCTCGATCGCGTCGAGAAGATGCTGCGGCCAAAGGACAAGGTCGCGCGCGTCCGCTACCTGCTCGAACGCGGTCGCGCGCTGCGTTCGTCCAAGAAGCCGGCGGAGGCCAGACCGTTGTTCCTCGAGGCCTGGAAGCTCGGACGCGAAATCGGCGCGGAGTTCCATGCCGTCGACGCCGGCCACATGGTCGCGCTCGTCGTTGAGCCGGACGAGGCGCTTGCGTGGAACGAGAAGACCGCCGAGTACGCGATGCAGTCCAAGCACAAGCGCGTGCGGACGTGGTGCGGCGCGCTCTACAACAACATCGGGTGGACGTATCACAACGGGAAGAAGGACTACGAGAAGGCGCTCGGCTTTTTCGAGAGAGCGCTGGTCGTCCGCAAGGAGATGGGCGCGCAGAACGAAATCTCGATCGCGCGCTGGTGCGTCGCCCGCTGCATGCGCTCGTTGAATCGCACCAAGGAGGCCCTCGCGATCCACACCGATCTGTGGGAATCCGACCGCAAGGACTCCGACAACCCCTCGAGCGGATATACCGCCGAGGAGATCGGCGAGTGCATGCTCGAACTCGGCCAGGCCGAGGAGTCCAAGGCCTATTTCGCGGAGGCGTACAAACGCCTGTCGCAGGACAAGTGGTTCGCCGACAACGAGGCCGACCGCCTCGCGCGCCTCAAGAAACTCGGCGGCGAGTAGCCGCGAATGACGCGTTCGATCAGGGCGACTGGCGCTTCCAATACCGCGCCGCGTGTGTCGGAGGGTCGATGACCGATGTGGCGAGCGTTCCGAGGCGCGGTCGCTACAATCTGCGCCATGTCCAACGATCCCGCGCCCAACGCCGACCCGCTCGAAATCGCCCGCCAACTCGCCGCCGCCCTGCAAGCGGACGCGCGTTTCGTCGCGATCAAGCAAGCGACGGAAGCCGTGCACGACGACCCCGAGGCCAAAAAACTCGAGGAGGACTACGCCGCCGCGGCGCAGGTCATGCAGTCCAAGGAGCTGTCGGGCGCGGCCATCGAGCCGGACGAAAAACGTCTTGAGCTGGAACTGCGCGAAAAGGTCTCGGCCAACACGAAGATCGTTGCGTTCCTGCGCGCGCAAGCCGACTTCTCGCAGCTCATGAACGGCGTGAACGAAGAGATCCAGAACGCGCTCGATCTCGAATAGCGCGGAAGCGATCGTTTCGCCCATCGCGCCATCGCGCCGGACTCGCGCCATGATGTGGTCGGGTTCGTAACACTGCGTTCGCTGCGCCGGCAGCGCGACCTGCGCGAATCGCCCGTCCCGCGCGGGCTACGCCGCAAGAGGCGATATCGGCTGCAACCGTTCCGCGGTTTGCGCGAGGTATACGCGTGGAACACGCCGCCTCGCTCCCCGCATCGCCGTCTGTCGCGCCGGCGTTGCCCGAGGCGGTATCGCCCGCCGACGAACTGATGGCGCACGTGCCGGACCTGCGTCGTTGGGCCCTGACGCGGTGCGGCGACTTCCATCTCGCGGAGGACGTGGCGCACGAGGCCGCGCTGACCGCACTCGTGCGGATCGACCAGCTGAAGGATCCGATGCGATTGCGTCCGTGGATGTTCACCATCGCGCGCCGCAGATTGGCGGATTCGCGGCGGCGAAGCCGTTTCGAGAGCCCGCTTGTTGGGGAGCCGCCGGCGTGCGTGGAAGCGACCGACCGGGGCGAGGCGGCGGCCGTGAAAGTGGCCGCGATGCTGGCACGCCTGCCGGAGTTTCTCAGCGCACCCGTTGTGAAACACTACCTCGAAGGGAAACCGCTACGCGTCGTCGCGCGGGAGCTCGACTCGTCGATCAACAGCATCAAGTCGCGGCTCTATCGCGCACGCCGGATCATGCGAGCGAGGGAGCTGTTGTGATCGCGTTGTGGTTGTTCTTGCTCGCGGCGACGCCGCAGGAAGACGCGATGGACGCGGCCCGCGAACTGGCTCGCGCTGCGAGCGCCGCGCCCGAGGAGACCCGGGCCGTGTTGTTTCAGAAGACACTCGACGCCTACGGCGCGATCCTCAAGCGCTGGCCCAAGGATCGCGAGCTGATCCCGAAGGTGAGGCGGCGTCGCGCCAAAGTGCTCCAGCAACTCGGCAAGGTGCGCGAAGCCATCGCCGAACACGATGCGGTCGTCACCGGGCGCTTCAGCCGCTACGACCGGGCGCGCGCGCTGCTGGAGGGCGCGAAGATCGCGGACAAGGCCGGCCAGGCGCACGTTGCCGCGCTGCGTTGCAAGCAAGCGCGGGAGCGTTTTGGGGACGAAGGTTCCATCATCTCCAAGGCGTTGCTGCTCGAGGCCGCGTGTTTTCAGAAGATGTCGCGACCCAAGCAGGCGACGCGCCTCTACGCGGAACTCGTCGACAAACACAGTGACCGCGCGAAGGAGGCGGTGGCGGCGTATGACGCGCTCGCGCTCATGGAGATTGACGCCGGCCGGCTCGATCGCGCGCGTCGGTGGCTCCGGCGATGCGCGAAGCGGTATGAAAAACGGGCGGCGCGCGGCGATCGGTGGGGCCTTCATGTTGGCCGGTTGCTCGGGGACATGAAGGCGCCAAGAGCGCTGGCCGAGAAGAGCAACGCGAGCCGGAAACCCTGCGACGCGGATGCGGGAGGAGACGTCGCGGGCGGAACTACAGGCCGACGCCGTGGTAGCTGAGTCCGGCGTCCCTCGCCATCTTCGGGTTCCACGCGTTACGTCCGTCGAACACGACGGGTGTGCGCAGCCGCGACTTGATGTCGGCGAAGTCCGGCGAGCGGAAGCTGAGCCACTCCGTCACGAGCATCAACGCGTCCGCGCCGTCGAGCATCGCATAGGGGTCGTCGCTCAGCGCGATGCGGCCCTCGAAGATCTCCGAGGCGATTTCCGTGGCCACGGGGTCGTGCCCGCGGACTTCCGCGCCAGCTTCGAGGAGGCCGTTCACGATTTCGATCGCGGGCGCCTCGCGCATGTCGTCGGTGCCCGGCTTGAACGCGAGGCCCCATAGCGCGAAGACCTTGCCGCTCAAATCGTCCCCAAAGCGCTCCTTCGCCTTTCGCACGAGCAGCGTCTTCTGATGCGCGTTGACCTCGGTGACCGCGTCCAGCACGCGCATCCGCATGCCGTTTTCGGAACCGGTGTGAACCAACGCGCGGAGATCCTTCGGGAAACACGAACCGCCGAAACCGACGCCGGGGAAGAGGAAGTGGGCGCCGATGCGCGTGTCCGAGCCGAGGCCGCGGCGCACGTGCTCGACGTTGGCGCCGACCTTTTCACACAGGGCGGCGACCTCGTTCATGAAGCTGATGCGGGTCGCGAGCATGGAGTTGGCCGCGTATTTCGTCATCTCGGCGCTGGCCGGATCCATGACGAGCAGGCGGTCGCCGCGGCGCATGTACGGCGCGTAGAGCGCGCGCATGACCTCGACGGCGTCGGCGTCGTCGCAGCCGATGACGACACGATCGGGGCGCATGAAGTCCTCGACCGCCGCGCCCTCTTTGAGGAACTCCGGGTTCGAGACGACGGCGAACGAGTGCTCCGTCTCCTTCGCGATGATGTCGGAGACACGCTGCGCGGTGCCGACGGGAACGGTGGATTTGTCGACGATGATCTTGCGGTCGTTCATCGCGCGGCCGATCTGGGCGGCAACGGTTTCGACCGCGCTGAGATCAGCGCTGCCGTCCTCGCCCGACGGCGTGCCGACGGCGATGAAGAGGATCTGGGAGCGGCGCACCGCGTCCTCGAGATCGGTCGTGAACTCGAGGCGCCCGGCCTTGTAGTTGTTCGTGACGATGGCGCCGAGGCCCGGCTCGTAGATCGGGATCCCCCCCTCGATCAGGGTCTGGATCTTCTTTTCGTCCTTGTCGACACAGGCGACGTGGTTGCCTGTTTCCGCGAAACACGCCCCCGTCACGAGGCCGACGTATCCGGTACCAATCACTGCGATGCGCATAGAACTCCTCGAACCCCTCGAACTCCTCTGGGGTCACCACCCGGGTGTCCAAAGATATAGGGAGATCATCGGCTTCGAGCCGAGCCACCTAAATCGGAATCCGGCTCGCGATGGGGCGGTCGCGACCTCGGCCTCTACCCTTCGCCTCAACCTGGGCCTACGGCCACAGCAGCAGGAACGCAGCGCCGGTGATCAAGCCGTAGAACAGGCCGTCCAGCATCTCTTTGATCGTGCTCGACCAGGTGCGGCTCCACCAGATGACACCCCAGCCGAGCGCGCCGGCGTAGCCCAAAAACGCGACGACCGATGTCAGGCGGAAGATCTGCATGCCCGATGCGGCGGGTACGAGCGTGATCGACGCGACATATGCGACGCAGATCGAGATGACGAGATTGAACCCGAATGACTTCGCGAGTCCGGTGCCCATGTTGAAGCCGCCGGTGGGCCGGATGACCATCATCCCGCTCGGCCCCGCGGCGTAGCGTTTCTGAAACTCCGGATCATTCATCTGCGCGGAAGTCTCGGCGCACGGAAACGCATATTGTCCCGCCTTGACGCCCTGCGCCCGCAGCGTGTCCATCAAGCCGTCTTCGTCGGCGACCTTGCCCCAGTCCTTTTTGTGATGCGGCAAGACCATCCACATCAAGAAGCTGCCGACAAAGACGCCAATCGCCGAAACGAGAATCGGTAACCAAAGCGAAGTGAGCGATACGGTGCCCATCAAATTCCTCCCGCCGAAGACCAACCCGCGATCCTAGCCGAATCCAAAAAACGCCACCCAAATCCCAAGGTGGTAATCTCCCCCCGACAATCAATCTCACCCAAAAACAAGGGCGGTTAGCTCAGCCCGGTTAGAGCACCTGCTTTACACGCAGGGGGTCACAGGTTCGAATCCTGTACCGCCCACCAACCCGAACTCTGTTGCTGGGTACGGGTTAGGGATCGCCACCCGCCGACATGGCCATGGCCCCCTGGCACGACAACGAGGTAGTAACTACCTCCGTCGTATAGGGAGCAGGAAAGGCTGCCATGTCATCACCCAAATCGCGCAAGAAAAAGCGCAAGCATTCCCCCGTGTTCCGTGAGATCGAAGGCGTGAAAGTTCGCCTCGCCAAGGGGCCCGGTCAGGCGTACATCCTTCGGGATGGGAAGCGCCACTACCTGGGGGCGTTCTTCGATGTCGATGGCAAGACGTTCAGCCCGGAGACGGAGGAGCGGGCTCGTCGATGGATCCTAGAGGGCCGAGCCGGAGGAGGATCCGCGCCGCACTCGATCTCAGTTGCAGAGTTGATCGATCGCTACCTCGACTACGTGGAGGTTCGCTACGTGAAGCACGGTGAGCCGTCGAGCGAACAGGAGTGCATCCGCTACTCCCTCCAGCCGCTCAACGAGATCTACGGAACCTTGCGGGCGGCCAAGTTCGAACCGATGTCGCTAGAGGCGATCCAGCGGCACCACATCGGACGCGGGCGAGCTCGATCCACCATCAACGCGCGTGTGAACCGGATCAAGCGGATGTTCAGGTGGGCGGATGGTAGAGGCTTGATTCCGCCGGGTATCTCATACCGATTGTCTAACGTCGAAGCGCTCAAGCCCGGGAGCCTCGCACGAGAAACGAAGCCGATTACTTCAGTGCCCAAGACGGACGTGGCAGCCGTGCTCCCGTACCTATCCAAACCTGTGGCCGCGATGGTGCAGATTCAACTGCTCACAGGGATGCGGCCCGGTGAGGTTGTCATCATGCGCGCGACAGACATCGACGAATCTGGTCCGGAGGGGACTTGGGTCTACAGCCCGGAGCGCCACAAGACCGAGCATCGAGGGCATGAGCGTAAGGTCTATTTGGGTAAGAGAGCGCAGCAACTACTCGCTCCCTTCTTGCTTGGGAGACAACCTGAAGTGTACCTATTTACTCCCGCAGAAGGGGTGAGACAGGGACCCAAGACAATACACGCGCGAGCGTCCCTGAGCCTGGCGGCATCGGAGCGACGGTATGGCGACCACTACCACGTTCCTACCTTTAGGCGCGCGATCAAAAGGGCGTGCCAGCGCGCCGAGATACCCGTGTGGAGTCCGAATCGCCTTCGGCATTCAGCGGCAACTGAGGCCGCGAAGCGGTTCGGCCGAGAGGCTGCCAAACAGTTGTTGGGACAGAGATCGGCCCGGATCATTGATGTATACCTCGACGACGATCCGGCGGCCGCGATTCGGATCGCCCGTGCCGTGGGTTAGCCGTGGAACCGGAGGCGGCCTATTGAGACGAGTATCCGCGCAGGTAGCCGAGGTGAACTAGTCGGATTGTCAAAGCTTGGGGCGAGACACCGTACCGTTGCGCAAGGCTGCGCACGGCCGTTTCGTCGGATGCATCAATCTTCCGCGTTGCAAAATCTCCACGCAGAAAACGCGCAGGCATGAGTAGAGCAGCCGCGAACGCGTTTGCTTCGTCCTCCATCGGCGAGGCGGGCGCAGTTCCATCACGGAAATGGATCATGAACTGATCGACAAACACGGTGGGGTTATTCGGATGAAGGATGTGATGCGCGATCTCGTGGGCGACTGTGAACCGCTGGCGGTTTGTGTGATGAAGCGCGTTTACTCCGATGCTTGCCTGCTCGCCTTGTTTGACGAGGACTCCGGAGACCGTTTCTTCCAAGGGCTTGTAGACCACGCTCACGTCGAGCTGCCGCGCGACCCACTCAACGTCCACCGGCGGTTCGGAGATTTGTAGCTTCACGATCAACCGGTCTGCAGCGTTGACTGCACGTGCAATGCTCATTACTCGTCCCCTCCAAGCAGTTCCGAAATCAGGCTCGCGGTTTTCGGCGGAGCCAGCAGTCCGCCAACCTCTAGCAAGTGGCCTGAGAGCCCAAGCTCTGCCCGCTTGGGTAGAAGATCGGCCAACTCCAAGTCAAGCACGTGCGCGATTGAGAGCAATTGGTGAACTGGCATCTGCTGCCGCCCGCCCTCAAGATTGGTGACAGAGGTTCTGGAAACTCCGATGCGCTGGGCTAATTCCGCCTGCGTAGTCGACAGGTCCAGCCTTCTCGTTCGAACTTTTTGGCCGACAAATCGATACAGGGTTTTCGCAAGATCTTCGGCTGCGCGGGCGATTCTTGGATCTTACATCTACGGCGCATGATGTCAATGCTGCAAACAGTTTGTGCTGTTGACGTGTGTCATTGGAGTTGACATACGCAGGGTCGCGGTTAGCGTGAACTTCGCGCCGGGATAGGCTCGGCCGTCTGCAGGCGAGGTTCTGTCATATGGACAACAAGACGCTCTTCAACCTGGTGGTGAACGGAACATCAACATCAGTCGAGCAGAACAACAACGCACCGCTGAAGTCGATCATCGGGAAGGCTCTGGAACAAACCGGAAACACAGGGCAACCCCAGGAGAACTGGGAGGTCCGCGACGAAGCCGGGAACGTTCTCGATCTGGAGCGCAAGATCGGCGAATTCGGATTCGCTGACGGTGTGAAACTCTTCATTAGCCTGAAGACCGGTGTCGCGGGATAGCGCAACCCCCTTCGAGCTTCTCGTCGATCCTGCCGTATCTCGCGCAAAGTTTGAGCGCGAACTGCAGGAATACGAACGCGAGGCGTCGACTCACCGCCAACGGGGATGGTGGATGCTCTCTTCCGACTTTCCCAATGTGCTGGTGGCCTTTGCCGTTCCACACGTTCGTCCCATGCCAGTCGCGCTTGGCGCGCTGATCAATTTCGACAACTACGATCTGTGGGCTCCGTCCGTTCGGATAGTAAACCCGTTCACGGGCATTCCTTACAAGGCGAAGGAGTTGCGGAACGAGCAAACCTTGCTGAGACGAGACCCGGCTACCGGAAAGGTGATCCAACAACTGCAGTCGCACGATCCTGAAGACGTTCCGTTCTTCTGTATTCAGGGCGTTCGCGAGTACCACGCTCACCCGGCTCACACCGGCGATCATTGGTTGCTGCATCGAGGGACGGGGCGGGGGACCCTCTTTTTCCTACTAGAGAAGCTCCACCAATACGGAGTGCAAACGGTCAAGGGGTTTCAGGTGAACCTCACGATCAGCGGGCTCGTGATCGAGGTGTCCGAGTGACCCGGGATGGCCTTCTCCCCGTCAGCGTTTTGCGGGTGCCGAGGCATGTAGCCGATGTGACTCAAAGCCATCTCAAGGAGGCTGGCAGCTACGGCGCGGAAGGGATGGTCCTGTGGGCAGGTGCTCGCCACGGCGAAGTGTTTGACGTCGAAGAGGCTCTGATCCCCGAGCAAACCGCATTTCGGTCGGACGAAGGGGTTTGCGTCGCAGTCGATGCCGACGAACTGTTTCGAATCAACGTTCATCTACACGAACAAGGGCGAGTTCTTGCCGCCCAGGTCCATAGCCATCCTGGGGACGCCTATCACTCCGAAACCGACGATGCCTACCCCATCGTGACCACAGTCGGGGGGTATTCGCTTGTCGTGCCTGATTTCGGACGAGGACCGTTCGACATTTCGAAGTGCGCGGTCTATCGATTGCTGCCCGGCCGTGGTTGGGTCGGACTCGGGGCGGACCTGGTAACGGAGTTGATCGAGGTTCAGGCCTAAGCATGGCTCTTGCCCCGTACTTCGACAAAGCAGCACTCGGGGCACATGCATACCTTCGTGGCGTGCAGCCAGACGATTTTGCTCGCATCTTGAATGACCACGTAATCGCACTCGAGTTCGATGAATCTGCTACATGCGGAGGAGAGGGAGCCTGGACGACCGAACTCGCCATCAACCTGCTCGCGCGACTCTACCCCCGAATTGCCGTGGTTCCGCAGGGTGCCGCGACACGCGCCCACGCTGACTGGCTAAGATCTCTGGCGCTCAAGGTCAACCCCCGCGTGGAGTTTTGCGACGCCAAAGCAGCGACTGTCGCGCTCGCCGTAGGCAGTTCACCTACCGTGACAACGGCTCGGGTGGTTTATGCCGGATCGGATGGGTGGATGGTCCGAGTGTCTCCAGTCAAGCCGATGGGCAGCGGATCGGGTTCGAATCCGTTTGGAGCCGCTGCTGCCGCTTGTTTCGGTGCAGCGAACGTCTTTCGGACCGTGTTCGCAGAGCATCTTGATGACGATGGACTCGACGACTTTGAGATATCAGTCTTGGACCTGAGCGTGGGCGAATCGGGTTCTATCGAATCGCTGGAGGGCGTTTCGATAGGTGAAGTGCATCTCGTGGGGGCTGGCGCGATCGGAAACGGGGCTATCTGGGTGTTGAGCCGTTTGCCTGGACTTCGCGGAAAACTCCACATCGTTGATCCTGAGCTCGTTGAGTTGCACAACGTACAGCGGTATGTGCTCACCGCTGCGGAAAGCACCGGAATCGCCAAGACGATGCTGGCACGTACCGCGCTTCAGGACCAACCGATCGATGTTCTGCTCCACGACAAGAGCTGGGGCGAGTTCCTGGCTGGCCATGACGGATATCCGACGCTCGATCGGGTAGCAGTGGCGGTTGATACCGCGGCCGACCGGATCGCTATCCAAGCTTCGTTACCGCGTTGGATCGCGAATGCATGGACCCAGCCCGGCGACGTGGGCGTATCGCGCCACGGATTTCTTGATGGAGCATGCCTCGCGTGTCTATACATGCCGGACGAGGTTTCTCGCAGCGAAGGCGAGATTGTTGCGGAGGCGATCGGGCTCCTTGATCACGTCAAGGCTGTCGAGCACCTTCTGTACACCGGCGCACCCGTCGGGGACGACTTCGTCCGCCAAATCGCTGCCGGATGTAATCTGGATCCGGAGAGCCTCCTCAGTTTTTCGGGACAGTCACTTCGGGAGTTCTACACGGAAGTGGTTTGCGGTGGGGTTCTCCTGAGCTTCGGCGCTGCGACAGAGGTCGAAGTGCCGCTGGTGTTTCAGTCATGCCTAGCCGGGATCATGTTGGCGGCTTGCGTTGTGGCGGATTCGCTCGGGAATGGACTCAGTGTCGGCAGCAAATCTACAGTCGACTTGCTGCGGCCAGTCAGGCATCACGTAACCGTGCCGCTCGCGAAGCACCGACTCGGACGATGTCTTTGTCAGGACGCCGACTATCGAAAAGTGTGGATCGCGACTCACGGAGCCGGCTCGGATCCTCGTGGAGGGCCCGAGCCGCACCCGTCGTGCTAGGTCTTGCCAGCCAAGCATGAGGACATTGGATGCGCCTCTGTTTACCGTAGGAGCGCGATTGAGGAGTCGGGCAAGCCAGTCGGAAAACGAGTTCGAGATCGGTAAGGCCCGGACACGAGCGGCCTTGCGCATCGAACGCGCCTTGCGCAGGTCGTCAGTGGCCTCCTCCGGCCGACCCTCTATGAACTCTTGTCCCCCTGCCTA
>JAZFYD010000149.1:0-12887 GCA_036443405.1 Planctomycetota bacterium | reverse complement strand
TTCTTGGCCGCTTTCCTGGCGACCTTCTTCTTGGTGGTCTTTTTGCGGCCGGCAGCCCTGGAAGCTGCCTTTTTCCCTGCGGTTTTTTTCCTGGCTGCCATCCCCGGAGTCTAGCAACTGAGGACCTCGGCCTCGGCCAAGGATCAGAGCGCCGAACGGATCTCTTTGACGGCAGCCGAGAGGTCCGAGTTGATCACCTCGATATCGAACTCGCCGCGGCGGGCGTATTCCTGCCGCGCCGTCTCGAGGCGATCTTGAACGGTCTTGTCCGCATCGGTGCCGCGGCCACGAAGACGCGCTTCGAGGGTGTCGAAATCAGGTGGGCTCAAAAAGACCAGCAGACACGCGAAACCGGTGTCGCGAATCTGCGCGGCACCCTGCACGTCGATGTTCAGCAGCGCGTGGCGGCCGCGTGCCAGGATCTCCTCGACGTGCGCACGAGGTGTTCCGTAGCGGTGCCCGTGGACCGTCGCGGACTCCAGGAACCCCCCGGCGGCGCGCACCGACTCGAACTCGGCGTCCGCGTGGAACAGGTAGTGCTCACCGTGTTTTTCGTCGCCGCGCGGTGTGCGGGTCGTTGCGGTGATGACCCGTTCGAACTCCTCGTGTTTTTCGAGCAGCGCGCACACCGACGTCTTGCCCACCCCGGAAGGACCGGAGACAACGACGAGTCGGGCCACCGTAGTCATTCGAGGTTGGCGGCCTGCTCCTTGAGGCGTTCCGTGTCCGACTTGAGCGCGACCACAGCGCGTGCGGTCTCGACGTCCGAACTCTTGCTTCCGATGGTGTTGATCTCCCGCAGCATCTCCTGCGAGAGGAAGTCGAGGGTCCGGCCGATGTCCGCGTCCTGTTTCAGGTACCGGTCGAACTCAGCGATGTGCGCGGTGAGGCGCGTGATCTCCTCGGTGACGTCGGAGCGGTCGGCGAGGATGGCGATCTCGCGCGCGAGGGTCGCGTCGTCCAGAGTCGTGTCGTGATCCTCGAGCAGCGCGTTCACGCGATCTTCGAGCTTCTGCCGGGCTTCCTCGACGATTTTCGGCACGCGGCGCTTCACCTTGGACACCGCGCCCTGCATGCTCTTGAGAATCCGGCGCAGGTCCTTCACCAGATGCACGGCTTCGCGCTGGCGCATATCGGAAAGCGCATCGAGCGCGCTCGACGCCACCCGTTTGACGATCTTCCAGTCCGCGGCGCGTAACGGCTCACGGGACCCCAACTCGACCGCGCCGGGAATGGACGCGATCGCATCGGCGGTCAGACCGCTCGCGAGGAGCCCCTTTTCTCGCAGCGGCTCGAGCGCGGCGGCCAATCCCTCGATGACATCGGTCCGCACCTTCACGGCGTCCTGGGGGCGCACGTGATCGATGCGCACGCTCAGCTGGATCGAACCGCGCCGCACGCGGTCGCGGACCAGCGACTCCAGCGCCGGTTCATGCGCGGTCAGCGCGGCCGGCGTGCGCAGCGAGACCTTGCGGGTCTTCGCGTTGACCGTTCGGACTTCGACTTCGACGGCGATGCGGCTCCCGGCCTCGGAAGCCGCTCCGTAGCCGGTCATGCTGCGCGGCATCGTCGCTACTTGTCCCCGGATTCCCCGCTGGACGAGTCGCCGCTGGACGAATCCCCGCCCGATGCATCGCCGGAGTCTCCGGCAGCGTCGCCGCCCTCTTCGGTACCGCTGCCCGCGTCTTCGTCGTCCGGCGGTGCGATCGTGCTCTCGCGAGCCGACGGCGCGACCGGAGTGTCCGGCTTGATCGTTGCGTAGAGCACCGCAAGCACCATGAAGACGCCCGCGACCCAGAACGTGAACTTGTTCACGCCGCCGGTCTGAACGCCGAACGTCTGGGCGCCCGCGCCTCCAAACGCGCCCGCGAGTCCGCCGCCTTTGCCCTCCTGAAGGAGCACAACGATGACGAGCAGGAACGCCGTCAGGATGAACAGCAACATGATGGCGCCCTTGATGAAGTGGATGAAGGCGCCGAGCAGGAGGAGCGAAGCCATGGGGAAATTTGCGGTGTTGAGCGGTTTTTGGGGCGGGTGAGTCCGCCGAATCGTGGAATTCTAAGCTGGAATTCCGGACGGACAACTAATACCGGGGATCCGGGCCGAGCGTCGCGGCCTGGCCGGATCAGGCGCCTGCCGCCCTGACGATCGCGCAAAACGACGCGGAATCGAGGCTCGCGCCGCCGACGAGGACGCCACCGATTTCCGGCACGGCCATGAGCTCGGCTGCGTTCTGCGGTTTGACACTTCCGCCATAGAGGATGCGGATGCTCTTGCCGCTTTCGCCCCAGAGCTCAACGAGCAGCGCGCGGATGAAATCGTGCGCCGTGCCGGCCTGCTCCGGCGTCGCCGTGAGGCCGGTTCCGATCGCCCAGACCGGTTCGTAGGCGACCGTGACGTCCGCGGCATGCTTGGAGTCGATGCCCGAGAGCGCCGACCGGAGCTGTCGCGAGATCACTTCCTCTGTCTGGCCGGCTTCGCGTTCTTCGAGGGTTTCACCGACACACAGCGTCGCGAGAAAGTCCTCGGCGAGCGCGAATTGCAACTTCTGCAGAATGAACTCGTCGGACTCGTGAAGCACGTGGCGCCGTTCGCTGTGCCCGATCAGAACTTCGGTGGCTCCAAGGTCGAGCAGCATGGCGGGTGAGATCTCGCCGGTGAAGGCGCCACCGCTTTCGGGATAGAAGTTCTGCGCGCCGACGCGGATGTCTGAGCCGGACACGGCCTCTGCGACGGGTGCGATGCAGGGGTACGGCGGATAAAGCGCGACGTCGACGCCGTCGAGGGTGGAGGGGAGCCCGCGCAGAATGGCTTGGGCCAACTCCTTCGCGCTCGCACGCGTCGTGTTCATCTTCCAGTTGCCGGCGATCAGCGGTGTCATGACGGAACTTCGACCCGTTCCTGCGCCACGATCTCGCGGATCGCCAAGAGTTGGGGGACGAGCCTGTACAGCTCATCCGGAAGGATCTGCTGGCGGGCGTCGCTCTTGGCGTGGGTCGGATCGCCGTGGACCTCGACCATGATTCCGTCGGCGCCTGCTGCGATCGCAGCGCGCGCCATCGGCGAAACCAACTCGCTCCGGCCCGTTCCGTGGCTCGGATCGACCACGATCGGCAGATGGGACAGCCGCTTCACCAGAGGCACGCAGGAGAGGTCCAGATGGTTGCGCACCGCGTCGTCGAACGAAACGAGACCGCGCTCGCACAGCACAATTCGGCTGTTGCCGGCGTGAATCACGTAGTCGGCTGCGCACAACCACTCCGTGATCGTCGCCGCGCGCCCGCGCTTCAAGAGGATCGGCCGGTCCGTACGGGCGGCCTCCTCGAGCAACGGGAAGTTCTGCATGTTGCGCGTGCCGATCTGAATCATGTCGGCGTGCTCGGCCACGGTCTCGAGTTGCCGCGGATCCATGGCTTCGGTGACGACCGGCAACCCGACCTCGTCTGCGACTTCCCGCAGCACCTTTAGGCCGCGCTCGGCCAGGCCGCGGAAGTCGTACGGCGTCGTTCGCGGTTTGAACGCGCCGCCGCGCAGGATCGTCGCACCCGCATCCTTGGCCTCCCGCGCGAGAGCGAGCAGCCGGTCCGGGTCTTCCACGGCGCACGGGCCGGCGATGATCGTCAGGCCGGTTCCGATTTTTGTTGCCGCGGTTTCCTGCCTGCCGGCCCCGTCGGCGCCGCCGACACTCACGACGGTGTCCTCGGGGTGGATCTCGCGGGCGGCCAACCGGTACGGACGGCGCAACCGCACGACGCGCTCGACACCGTCGTAGGTCTCGATCGGAACGTGGCGCAGGCAATCTTCGTCGCCGACGACGCCGATCACGATGCGGTGATGTCCTTCGGAGACTTCGATCGCGAGGCCGGCGCTTTCGATCGTGCGCAGGACGCGGGTTCTTTGCTCCGGAGTGCAGCCGGGCTTCAACAGGATGAACATTGGAGGCGCGAGTCTACCAAGGGTTGCCTTGGCCCCCAAAATGTCGCGCCAGGGGCGGGTTTTGGGCCGATTCGTTCGAAATCGCGTTCAAAAAATCGGCTGTCGCCCGCTGCGCGAGCTAAGGCGGGACAGGCTCATGCGTCCGTCGGCGGGTTCCGCAAGAGAGTGTCCGCCAACACGGCGTAATCGCGCGCGCCCTTGCTGTGCGGAAAACACAGGCCGACCGGCGTCCGCATCATCGGCGCGCGGATCAGGTGGGAGTCGGTTCGAATGTGGGGGAGCACCCGATCCTTCAGGCCGCGTTTGACCGCCTCCAGAATCTCGGCGGCCACCTTCAGGCGCGCGTCGATCTTCGTGGGCAGAAACCGCAGCGTCACGCCGCGGCCCAGGCGGCTTCGGATGAGCGCGACGGTGTTGGTCACATCGGAGACGGCTCTGATCGAATAGGTCTGCGCCTCGATCGGCACGATGGCCTCGGTGCAGGCGACGAGAGCGTTGATCGTAACGAGGCTCAGGTTCGGGGGGCAGTCGATCAGAATGCAGTCGTACTGTCCGTGCAGCGGCTCGAGCTTGCGGTCGAGGATCGTCTCGCGCAGGAATCCGTCGAAAATCTTCACCTCGACGCCGGCGAGTCGCGGCCGCGCGGGAATGATCGAGATGCCCGGGATCGGCGTCTCCAAGACCGTGCGTTCCGCGGCGAGGTCGTCGTCGATGAAGACCTCCTCGACCGAGATGTCGTGATCGCTGAGCTCGACACCGACTGACGATGTGAGGTTGGCCTGCGGATCGAGATCGATGAGCAGCACGCTGCGGCCGCGCGCCGCGAGCGCGCCCGCGAGATTGAACGTCGTTGTGGTCTTGCCGACGCCGCCCTTTTGATTGACGACCGCGATGCGCCGCGCCTGCGGTCCCGCGAGGTGGCGCACGATTGTGCGCGCTTCCGCAAACGTGTAGATGCGGTGGTTGGATTCGTTACGCCGCGCGGCCGGGAACTGGCCGTCTTTTTCCAGGTCCGTCAGCATGCGACGATCAACGCCAGCCATGCGGGCCACTTGGGCCACGGTGAACTGATTCTGTATTTTGCGGATCAACGCGCCAAATCCTACGAGATGTAGGGGTACATGCAAGACGACCCTGTGCGCGCGCGAACGGTTGGGCCATTTCGCACGCATCCGGCTGTGGCTGCGGTAGGATTCGAATTCCGGTCGCGGGTGCCCACTCGAACAAACGAGCGAGACGTCTTGCGCCGAGCGAATTCGCACTCAGGAGAGGCAACTTGCCCACATTCGTCATCATCGAGGATGGGGAAACGCGCAGCGTTTCGATCGACAAGGACCAGATCACGCTGGGTCGGGCAAGCCGCGCGGACATCGTCATCCACGACATTCGTTGCTCGCGCCTGCATTGCACTTTCTTGGTGCAGGAAGGGTCGGTCTCGGTGGTCGACGGCGGCAGCCAAAACGGAACGTTCGTGAACGGCGCGCTCGTGGACAAGCGCCGCCTGAGTGTCGGCGACCGGATCGACGTCGGATCGGTCCGTCTGTTCTTCGAACGCCAGCCGGCGGAGGAGCGCGACGAGGACGTCACCTGGACGGGCGTCGATCCGGACAGGCTGTATCAGGCTCCGCTTCCGAGCGAAAAGGACCGGCTCGAGCGGATCCAGCGCATCGCGGGCGCACTCAACAGCGAACTCGACATGAACCGGATCCTCAACCTGATCATGGATCACGTGGTCGAGGTGGCCCAGGGTGAACGCGGTTTCCTCGTCATCATTGGCGAGGACGGTTCGATCGACGTGAAGGTCGCGCGCAACTTCCAAAAAGAGGATGTGATGAACCCTGAGGTCGCGTTCAGCCGTTCCATCGCCGAGCAGGTCGCGAAGTCCGGTGAAGCGGTGTTGACCGTCGATGCGACCAGCGATGATCGGTTCCACTCGTTCCAGTCCATTCACGAGATCGCGCCGCGTTCGGTGTTGTGCATGCCGTTCAAGGAGCGCTCGGGGCTCACCGTTGGGGTCGTCTACATCGACAACCGCATCGCGCGCGGCGTGTTCGGCCAGGAACACCTCGCGGCACTCCAGAGTTTCGCGGACCTCGCCGCCGGTGCGATTCACCGCGCCCAACTCGAGCAGAAACGCGAGCACCTGCTTCAGCGCTTGAACGCGGCGCTGGCCGAACTCAAGAACAAGTACGAAGAGCAGGGCGGTCGACTCGAGGAGATGAAGGAGGCGCTGCGCCTGCGGCAGAACGACCTCGAAACGAAATACTCCTACAGCCACATCATCGGCGACAGCGAACCGATGCGCCGCATCTTTCGCTTGCTGGACAAGGTCATCGAGTCGGACGAACCGCTGCTCGTCGAGGGGGAAAATGGAACCGGCAAGGAGCTGATCGCGCACGCGGTGCACTACAACTCTGTGCGGGGTCAGGGGCCGTTTATCGCCGAAAATGTCGCGGCGATTCCCGAGAGCCTCATCGAGAGCGAGTTGTTCGGCCACGTGCGCGGTGCATTTACCGGCGCGGACCGCGACAAGGCAGGGCTGTTCGAGGCCGCCAACGGCGGGACGCTGTTTCTCGATGAAGTAGGCGATATGTCGCCCGAGCTGCAAAAGAAACTCCTGCGTGTGGTGCAGGAACGCGAGGTCAGGCGGGTCGGCGACAAGAGCACGCGCAAGATCGACGTGCGCATCATCTCGGCGTCCAATCGCGACCTACGTACTCTCGTGGAAGAAAGTGAGTTCCGCGAGGATCTCTATTATCGCTTGCGGGTGCTCACCATCAGCCTGCCGCCCCTTCGGGAACGGCGCGACGACATCGCGACACTCGCCGGGTACTTCTTCAAGAAGTTCGCGCCGTCGGGGCAGCGACCGAAGCAGATCACGCCCGCGGCGATGGCGGTGTTGGAGCAGTACGATTGGCCCGGCAACATCCGCGAACTCGAGAATGAAGTCAAACGCCTCATCGCGATTGCCGGCGACCCGATCCACGAGGAGGACCTGTCCGATTCTGTGCGGCAGGGTCCGCGCGCGATCGGTCTGGCCGCCGGCCCCGCCGACGAGGTGCGCAACCTCGATCAACTCGTGCGGCAAGTCGAGGTCGAGGAAATCCGCAAGTCCCTGTTGATGACCAAGGGCAACAAGACCAAGGCGGCCGAGCTTCTCGGTATCTCCCGCTTCACCCTCCAACGTAAGATGGAGAAGTACCACATCTCCTGACGCTCGGCGTTCCCGGGATCCCCTTCCATGCGTATCGTTTTCATCGTGCTCCTCATAGCCGGAGCGCTTCCCGCCGACGAAATCCACTTCCGCGGGCGCGGCGGTGCCATCAAGGACGTGAAAGTCCTCAGCCAGACCGACACCGAGATCCTCTACCTCGCCCGGACGATGAAGAAGCAGAAGATGCCGGCGAGCATGGTCAGCCGCGTCGTCAAGAAGCGCTCGACGATTCACGAGTTTGAAGACGGCGTGAAGGCCGCGAAGACGGCGGACTCCATGATGGAGGTCGCGGCGTGGGCGGCGAAGAAGAAGTTCCACAAGCGCGTGCTGGTCGATCTGCACCAGCGCGCGCTCAAGCTCGACCCGAATCACGGAGGCGCCAACACCGCGCTGGGCCGCGTGCAATACAACGGCGAGTGGATGACTCCCGCCGAGCGCGACAAGCGGTCCGCCGGCGACGAGGAAGCGGCGATGCGCGCCAAGGGGCTCGTGCGCTTCGAGGACCGCTGGGTGACGCCCGACGACAAGGCCAAGCTCGATCAGGGGCTCGAGAAATACGAAGGGCGTTGGATGACGCCCGAGGAGGTCAAGTCCGCGCAGGGGTATGTCAAACACGAGGGCAAGTGGGTCAAGAAGGACATGCTTGAGATCCTCAAGCTGCGCGGCTGGGGCGAGAAGGCGACGGGACTCGGTAAGGCGCTAAAGCTGCACCAGACCGCGAACTACGCCGTGTTCGGCGACCTGCAGGACAGCGAGATCCAGGTCATCGCCAAAACGATGGAGAAGGCGTTCGCGGAATGGTGCCGGCTGTTCCCCTCCGCGAGGGATTCCGACATTCTCGCGGGCAAACACCGCATCTACGTCTTCCGCAAGAACCCGCCGTACAAGAAGCTCGTGCGCTACCTGTACAACCACCAGCGGCGCACGGAGAAGTGGTCGGCCGATCGCGCCAAGAACGAAAAACTCCGGATGAACCTGAAGCAGCGCGAGACGTCGTTTTGGGAGGTCCAGCCGGAGGCATTCAGCGCGCACGTTCAGATGCCGGATCCGTTCGAGGGCTTGAAATCGCACGTCGTGCACTTTGGTGGCAACGTGCTCGCGACGCGGCATGTCTCGGTCCGTTTTCCGACGTGGTGGCTCAGCGAAGGCGTCGCGTACTACCTCGAGAAACGGGTGACCGGCACCATCCAGACGTTCAACACGGACGTCGGTGGCGCGGGCGGCTACGCCGACAAGGGACCGATCGAGAACAACAAGGCCAACCCCTGGCTCGACGGCACCAAATGGCCTGAACTCCTCGCCAATTTGGTGCGGGGCGGCCGCGATCCGCTGCTCGACAAGTTCAAGGGCAAGACGCTGTGGGGTTCGAAAAACCGCCTCAACGCCCGCGAGCTCGCAAAATCGTGGAGTCTCGTGACCTACATGATCGAGTCGGACAAGAAGAAGTTCGCCGCGTTTTTCGAGGACTCTAAAACCGGCCCGGGCGAAACCGACGTCGAGCGCGAGGTCGGCGCGATGCTGAAGCACTACGGCAGCCACCGAAAGCTCGAAGAGAAGTGGCGGAACTACGCCCGAAACGGCTTCCGTCTCGCCCGCTGAGCGGCCCAGACTGCCGAGCTCTTCGTCTCTCGACCCTCGATGTGTTGGGAACACGCCTTCGGGCCTCGTTTCTCGATCTCGACAATCTGGGCTCGCTCAGACGTCGTCGGGCAACGTCACGGCCTGAGCCGAATCGGGAAACGCGCTTGGGGGATCCGTGTCCCACGGGCCCTGAAACGTCGCTAAAATGCTTGTTGGAGTCATGCGCAACGCCTTAACAATCCTTCTGGGCCTCGCCGTTGTGGCCGCGGTGCACGCGGACGGCGGGACCGACACCAGCCCCGCGAGTACCAGCGAGACCGCCGCGACAGACGAGCCGCTGATCATCTTCTCCACGCCGGACAAGGAGTCGTCCCGCACGATCTCTGAACTCGTGAAGAAGCTGAAGGCCGGCACCCGGTCCGAACGCCGCGAGCGCCGCGCGGGGCTCTTGAGCTACGGCCCGTGGGCGACGACCCGGCTGGCCGATGCGCTGGCCGGGAGACGCGCCGACGGAAGCAACGTCGCGCGCATGGGCGCCGCCATTTGCATTACCGAGATCGGCGACAAAAGCGGCTTGTCCGCACTGCGGCTCGCGCTCGACGACGAGGACCGGTGGGTGCGCAAGACCGCGACCCTGGCGCTGGGCCGGTTCGCTCTCCCCGAAGACGGGCAACGCCTCGAATCGATCGCGAAAGAGGACTCCGCGCCGGCCGCGTATTTCGCGCTCGCCAAACTGCCCGATGTCGCCGCACCGATGGACCGCTTGCAGCGCACCGCCCCCAAGCGCGGCGCCAAGCATGACGCGCGCGCGGCGCATCTCTTGGCAAACGCGGTGGTGTCCCCGATCGGCAAGGAGGTCTGGGAACCGTGCGTGGCGGCGTTGAAGGACGACGAGAAGCTCATTCGTCGGGTCGCGGCCGTCGGGCTGCTCCTACGCCCGGATGCGATCTTGAAGACCGAAGTGATTCTCGACGCCGCGGAGAAGCATGACGACGACGTCGTGCGCGCGACGTTGCAGCTCACGCTGGGCCGCCTACCGCGCACCGACAAAATTGCGAACGCGCTGCTCGCGACCGCGGTGTCCAGCAGGGTCAAGAAGTCCGTTCGCGCTCGTGCCGCACTCGCGCTCGCCGGCGGCTGGTTTCCGAAGGGGGCGTACAAGAAGCTGAACCAGGAGTTCGGGCGGATCAAGGGCAACGATCCGCGCGTGATCAGCATCCTGCACGCGATGGCGTGCGCCGGCGAAGACGAGGGCAAGGCCAAAAACACAAACGCGGCGATCGACAGGTTGCTCAGCCTCAAGCGGAGCAACAGCTGGACCCGGAAGGGTGTTGCCTGCGCGCTCGCGCACACGATCTATGTGCGTCCCGCCGGCCGCCACAAGCGCGAGCCCGAGATCCAGGACGCGCTGATCGAACTGCGCAGCAAGAATAAGGACGAGAGGTTCGTTCGCTTCCTGAAGTCTCTCCTCAAAGCGAGAAACGAATACGACAATCCGGTCCGCCGCCGCGAACTTGCGCTCGAGGCGTTTCGCGAGCACGGGTACTCCCAGCTGCTGCCGCTGGAAGAGCAGGCGCTCCGCGCGGCCAACCTCGCGATGCGGGTCGTCTTGAAGCTCGACGACCTCTCCGATTTCGAAACGGCTGGCGGTAGCGTTTCCCACGGCGAACAGGAGACCGTGACCAAAGACGGATCGACCGAGGACACCGGCCAGTTCGGCGGCAAAGGCGGCGGCGGGTCGGAGGAGGAGGCGGACCTCATCGACTTCCTGCGCGGGGGGTATTTCGTGCCGGGGGACGTGCGTGGATCCTAGCCAGGAAGATTTCCTCTTCGCCGAGCACGTGCTCAAGCGCGGGTTCGCGACCGAGGAGCAGGTTCAGGAGTGCCTCGGTCTGCTCAAACGCCTTCGCGGCGAGATGCAGCTCAAGGAGTCGCTGGGCCCGATCCTCGTGAAAAAGGGCTACCTCGCCCAAGCACAGGCCGACGCGATCGAGAACACGATCCGACCGGGCAAGCGATCGACGAATCAGATCGAAGGGTACCGGCTGATCGAACGGGTCGGTTCCGGCGCAATGGGTTCCGTCTACAAGGCGGAGCACCTCAAGCTGAACATCTTTGTGGCGCTCAAGGTTCTGCGCCTCGACCACGCGTCCTCGCGCACGCAGATCGAGCGGCTCAAACGCGAGGCGCGACTCGCGGCGAAACTCGATCACCGAAACATCGTGCGCAGCATGGACGTGGGCGAGTCGAACGGCCTCAACTACTTCTGCATGGAGTTCGTGGACGGCAAGACCGTGCGCGAGCACGCCGGCGGCGAACCGCTGCCCGAAAAGGAGGCGCTGCGTATCGTGCGCGACGTCGCCCGCGCGCTCGAGCACGCGCACCAACGCGGCGTGATCCATCGCGATGTCAAACCCGGCAACGTGATGATGACGCCCGACGGTGAGATCAAGCTGGGCGATTTCGGCCTCGCCCGCGGTCAGGAGCCGAGCGACCTCACCCTCGAATCCGCGTCCATCGGAACTCCGCAGTACATTGCGCCGGAGCAGGCGCGCCGTGGATCCGACGCGACCGCGCGATCCGATCTCTTCAGTCTCGGCGCAACGCTCTACCACCTGGTGACGGGGCGGCCGCCGTTTCACGGCGAAAGCCTGGGAGAGATCTTCCAGAAGGTGCTGACGGTTACGTTCGCGCCACCGGAGAGCCTGAAACCGGACCTGGGCGTGGACACGACCTATGTCATCCACCGCCTCATGCGCGGCAACCCGCGCGAACGATATGCGAGCGCGACCGAGCTGCTCCGCGACATCGATGCCATCTTGGACGGCAAACGCGTCGCGCCGCTGGACTACCGCGGCGACTATCGCGTGTTCCTGGAACGCCGCAAGAAACGTCGCGTCGTGCTTATCTCGTCCGGCGTGGCCGCGCTGATCGCGTTGGTGCTCGGTGGCAGTTGGTGGAGCCACCAAAAGAGCGCCGAGCGCGAGCGGGTCGCTCTTTGCGCGTCGGCGAACAGGATGACGTTCGGCGAGAGCGCGATCGCCGACTCCCGTCGCATGCGCGATGCCCACCATCGGCTCGAGAAACTGGTCGCCAAAAATGCCGGCGTGTGCCGCGCGGGCGAACTCGAGAATCTCAAAGCGCGCGGCCTTCTGATCCAACGACAGGCCCTCCTGCTCGGCCATGCCGAGCAGCTACGCGAACAGTTGCAGGGAGACGACGCGAACTTTCGCACTCTCGAGGTCGCGCTCGGCGCGCTCCCCGGCGCCTCCGATCGCGAGGTGTTGTTCGAAGGCGTGGTCTCCGCTCTCGACACGATCGCAGCCGAAATCAAGCAGAAGTCGAATACGGCCGCCGAAAACCACCGCACCAAGGTCTACGACAGCTTCCACGAGACAGCGAAGGAGGCCATCGCCAAGCTGCGCGGCCTCACGGAAGCGCTCGACACGCGCTACGTGCTCTACAAGAGTCCCGGTGCGCAACGTGTCGGCCGGGACCTTCGCCAGCTCGAACAGTTGAAGCGCGGATGG
Organism: Planctomycetota bacterium; assembly: GCA_036443405.1. Taxonomy (GTDB): domain Bacteria; phylum Planctomycetota; class PLA2; order PLA2; family PLA2; genus JAZFYD01. The sequence continues at coordinate 626 of JAZFYD010000149.1, read as the reverse complement.
ATCGCCGCCGACGGCTCCGCGGCCAGGCAGCGCTACGACCGGGAGCGCAACAACCGTGAGTGGGCGGCCGCGCACAACGCGGGCGGAGAGTGGCTCGACTTGCGCAACAGCGCCTACGAGCGCGCGCAGCAGCGCGGGTTGCATCCCGTGTTTCTGCGCATCTTCCCGCGCGTGGATCCCCGACAACGCGAGATCGAACAGCCGGAGAAGGCGGAGTGGCGCAGACTGCAAGCGGATCTCGAAAACAAGAGGCTCGATCGCGTTCTCAAGGCACTCAGGGCGTTCCGGCAGAGGGCGCAGCACACGGTGGGCGAGGTCATCGCCGAAATCCGCGCGCACGAAGCGGAGTTGGACAAGGTTCGCACGTACGAAGAGGGCCGCCTGCGGGACGTCCGGGTGGTTGTCAAACAGCACTGGTCCCGCCGCGCGTACGGCGAAGCGCACGCGGCCGTCGTTCGGGAGGAACTCGCACGAGAATGGCTGCCCGCGTCGGAAACCCAGTTGGACCGCTTGCGGCGACGATGCGACGAGCTGCGCGGAGTCCCCGATCTCTTTTTCCGGAATGTCAAACGGCGCCTCGAGTTCGTGCACGAGGGTCGGAAGATCACGCTGAAAAACCCCGCCGT
>JAZFYD010000148.1:0-18038 GCA_036443405.1 Planctomycetota bacterium | reverse complement strand
TCCGCGTCGCGTTCATGCCGTTTGACGGCTACAACTTCGAGGATGCGATCGTGATCAGCGAGGAGCTTCTTCGCGAAGACACATACACCTCGATCCACATCGAAGAATTCGAGATCGAGATTCGCGAGACCAAGCTCGGCCGGGAGGAGTTCACAAACGACATCCCGAACGTCTCCGAGCGCGCGCTGCGCAACCTCGACGAAGAGGGCATCATCCAGATCGGCACGTTCGTGCGGTCCGGCGACATTCTCGTCGGCAAGGTCTCGCCCAAGTCCAAGAGCGAGCTGAGCCCCGAGGAGAAGCTGCTGCACGCGATCTTCGGCCGCGCCGGCGAGGACGTGAAGAACGACTCGCTGGAGGTGCCGAGCGGCGTCGAGGGCATCGTGATCGAGGCCCAGAAGTTCAGCCGCAAGGTCAACCTCACGGAGGAGGAACGCCAACGCAACCTCCAGGAGATCAAGCGCCACGAGCGCGAGTTCCTCGTCCGCTACCAGGAACTCCTGGAGCAGGCGATTCGCGCGATGGAGGAGAACCGGGACACGGCGCTCAAGGATCCCGAATCCCGCAAGGCGTTCACCGTCGGCGCGGTGCTGAGCGGCACCGAGTTCAAGAAGATCCGCGATCGGGTGCGCAGCCAGGTCCTGAAGGAGAAAGCGACACGTTCGCGCGAGAAGCGCCTGCGGTACCTCAAGGACGTTTTCGACCAGGTCGATCTCGCCGAGTCCGAGAAGAACAAGCTCGTGAACCGCCTCAGTCGCGGCGACGAGTTGCCCACGGGCGTGCTTGAACTCGTGAAGGTCTACATCGCGACCAAGCGCACCATGTCCGTCGGCGACAAACTCGCCGGCCGGCACGGCAACAAGGGTGTGATTAGCCGCATCGTGCCGATGGAGGACATGCCGTACCTCGAGGACGGTTCGCCGGTTCAGATGATGCTGAACCCGCTGGGCGTGCCGAGCCGCATGAACGTCGGGCAGATCCTGGAGACGCATCTGGGCCTCGCGGCCAAGGCGCTCGGGTATCAGGTCATCACGCCGGTGTTCAACGGCGCCAACGAGGCCGACATCGAAGACCTGCTCGAGAAAGCGGGCCTGCCGACCAGCGGCCAGTCGACCCTATACGACGGCCGTACCGGCGAGCCGTTCGAGCAGAAGGTCACCGTCGGCTACATGTACATGCTGAAACTCCACCACCTGGTGGATGACAAGGTCCACGCCCGCGCAACCGGCCCCTACTCGCTCATCACTCAGCAGCCGCTCGGCGGCAAGGCCCGCTTCGGCGGCCAGCGCTTTGGCGAGATGGAGGTCTGGGCGCTCGAAGGCTACGGCGCGGCGAACGTGCTTCAGGAACTTCTCACCGTCAAGTCCGATGACGTCGACGGCCGCATGAAGATCTACGAAGCAATGGTCAAGGGTGAGAACATCCTGGAGGCCGGTACGCCGGTGTCCTTCGAGGTTCTCACCAACGAGATCAAGGGGCTGGCCCTGAATCTCGAGCTCGTGAAGCAGGTTTTCTAGGGGTAGCGCAATGGTCGAGAGCATCTACAACCGCATCAACGACTACAGCGCGGTCAAGATCCGCCTGGCTTCGCCCGAAGACATTCGCGCGTGGTCGTACGGTGAAGTCAAAAAGCCCGAGACGATCAACTACCGGACCTACCGGTCCGAGAAGGATGGTCTCTTCTGCGAGCGCATCTTCGGTCCCGAGCGGGATTGGGAGTGCGCCTGCGGAAAGTACAAGGGCATCAAGCACAAGGGCATCATCTGCGATCGCTGCGGCGTCAAGGTGACGCATAGCCGCGTGCGCCGCAAGCGCATGGGTCATATCAGCCTCGCGGCGCCCGTCGTGCACATCTGGTTCTTCAAGGCGATGCCGAGCCGTCTCGGCACGCTCCTGGGCATGAAAACGAACGCGCTCGAGCGTGTCGTTTACTTCCAGGACTATGTCGTCATCGACGCCGGCGACACGCCGCTTCTCTCGCGCCAGTTGCTCACCGAGGAGCAGTACCGCGAGTGCCGTCTCAAGTACGGCGACGCGTTCACGGCCGGCATGGGCGCGGAGGCCGTGCGCGAGCTGCTCAAGACGCTCGATCTGGAGGTGATCTCCGACGAGTTGAAAGAGGAGTTGCACACGACCAAGAGCCGCCAGCGCCAAAAGGACATCATCAAGCGCCTGAAGCTGGTGGACGCGCTGCGCGAATCCGAGAACAAGGCCATCTGGCTCGTTCTCGACGTGATTCCGGTCATCCCGCCGGATCTGCGCCCGCTCGTCCTGTTGGAGAGCGGCAACTTCGCGACGTCGGACCTGAACGATCTCTACCGGCGCCTCATCAACCGCAACAACCGGTTGAAGAAGCTGCTGGATCTGAACGCACCGGAGGTCATCATCCGCAACGAAAAGCGGATGCTGCAGCAGTCGGTGGATGCGTTGTTCGACAACAACCGCTGCCTGCGCGCGGTGCTCGGTTCGTCCAACCGCCCGCTCAAGTCCCTGACGGACATGATCAAGGGCAAGCAGGGCCGCTTCCGCGAGAACCTGCTGGGCAAGCGCGTCGATTACAGCGCGCGTTCGGTCATCGTCGTTGGCCCCAACCTCAAGCTTCATCAGTGCGGCCTTCCCAAGAAGATCGCGCTGGAGCTTTACCAGCCGTTCATCATCCGCCGTCTCAAGGAGATGGGCCTCGCGGACACGATCAAGAGCGCCAAGAAGATGCTCGAGCGCCGCGACGAGGAGGTCTGGGACATCCTCGAAGAGGTGATTCAGAACCATCCGGTCTTGTTGAACCGCGCACCCACGCTTCACCGCATGGGCATCCAGGCTTTCCAGCCCGTTCTGGTGGAAGGCAACGCGATCAAGATCCACCCGCTCGTCTGCGGCGGCTTCAACGCCGACTTCGACGGCGACCAGATGGCGGTCCACCTGCCGCTTTCGTACGAGGCGCAGATCGAGGCGAGCACCCTGATGCTCGCGCCGCACAACATCTTCTCGCCCGCGCATGGCAACCCGGTCATCGCGCCCAGCCAGGACATGGTTCTCGGCCTGGGTTACCTGACGGCCGAACACGACCTGCAGGAAGGTGAGCCGCGCGTAGTGGTGAACACCAACGAGGCGTTCCTGGCTTACGGCACGGGCCGTGTGAAGACACTCTCCAAGATTCGCATCCGCGTGCCGAACCGCGCGCTCGTGAAGCACGCATCCGGGGAGGACCCGGTCGCCGAGTCCGGCCTCATCACGACGACGATGGGGCGGATCATCCTCAACGACATCCTGCCCGAAGGCATGCCGTTCTATAACTATCCGATTTCCAAGAAGGGCATCCAGCAGGTCATCAGCGATTGCCACGCGATCCTCGGTCGCGCCGCGACGCTCGCCCTCCTCGACGACATCAAGGACCTCGGATTCAAATACGCAACGCGTGCCGGGTTGTCGTTCGCCAAGGACGACATGAAAACGCCCAAGCGCAAGAACGAGATCATGGACAAGGCCCAAGCCGAGGTTGACCAGATCGAGCAGAACTACCGGTTGGGCGTCATCACCGAAGGTGAACGTTACAACCAGATCGTCGACTGCTGGACCGCGGCGCGCGAGCGCATCGGCCAGGAGATGATGGTCGAACTCAAGGAAGATACACGCGACGGCGTGCCCTACCTCAACCCGATCTACCTGATGGCGGACACGGGCGCTCGAGGTTCGGTCGAACAGATTCGTCAGCTCGCCGGCATGCGTGGCCTGATGGCCAAGCCGTCGGGCAAGATCATCGAGACGCCGATCAAGGCGAACTTCCGCGAGGGCCTGAAGGTGCTCGAGTACTTCTCGAGCACGCATGGCGCGCGCAAGGGGTTGGCCGACACGGCGCTCAAGACCGCGGACTCGGGTTACCTGACCCGCAAGCTCGCGGACGTGGCGCAGAACGTCGTTGTCACGATGCAGGACTGCGGCACCCTCAACGGCATCAGCAAGGGCGTCGTCTACAAGGGCGACAAGATCGACATCCCCCTCGCGCAGAACGTGTACGGACGTGTGGCGCGCGACACGATCATCGATGTCGTGACCGATGAGATCGTCGTCCAGGAAAACGAGATCATCACGCACCCGATTTCCCGTCGCATCGAGACGATGGGTTACGAGAAGATCCGCGTCCGCAGCCCGCTGACGTGCGAAGCACCGCTCGGACTCTGCGCGCGCTGCTACGGCATGGATCTTTCCCGCTCCAAGGTCGTCGAACTCGGTCTCGCTGTCGGCATCATCGGCGCGCAGTCCATAGGCGAGCCGGGCACGCAGCTGACGATGCGGACGTTCCACATCGGCGGTACAGCCCACAAGACGGTCGAAGAGGCCGAGATCCGCAGCCGCTTCAAGGGTGTGGTCAAGTTCGACAAACTCAAGGTCGTCATCAACGGCCAGGGCGAGTCGGTTGTCCTCAACCGTAACGGCGAGATCATCATCGAGGATGACGCGGGCCGCGAGGTGGATCGTCACCTCGTCCCGGCGGGCGCGGTCGTTCACGCCAAGGAAGGCGTGACGGTCAAGCATAAGGAAGTGCTGGTCCGCTGGGACCCTCACCACATTCCGATTCTCTGCGAGCGCGACGGAAAGGTCCGATACGACGAGATCGTCGACGGCAAGACGATGCGCGAGGAGCAGGACGCGGCCTCGGGCGTTAGGCGCAAGCAGATCATCGAGCACAAGGGCGACTTGCACCCGCAGGTTGTCATCACCGATAAGTCGGATCAGCCGCTCGCGCTGTACCCGATTCCGGAGCGCGCGTACCTCGAGGTGGATGACGGCCAGACCATCAAAGCCGGTACGCTCATCGCGAAGACCCCCCGCGAGATTACGGGCACGCAGGACATCACCGGCGGCCTACCGCGGGTCACGGAGTTGTTCGAGGCGCGCAAGCCGAAGGATCCGGCCGTGATGGCCGAACTCGACGGCGTCGTCGAGCTGGGCGACAAGAAGCGCGGCAAACGCGTGCTTCGCGTCACCAGCGACTCGGGCATCGAGAAGGAGCATCTCATCCCGCAGGGTAAACACCTGCTGGTGCACAACGGCGACCGTGTACGCGCGGGCGAACCCCTCACCGAGGGACCGCACGTTCCCCACGACATCCTGCGCATCAACGGCGAGGAAGCCGTTCAGGTTTATCTCGTCCGCGAGGTCCAGAACGTCTACCGCAGCCAGAGCGTGACGATCAACGACAAACACATCGAGATCATCGTCGGTCAGATGATGCGCAAGGTTCGCATCGAGGATCCGGGTGACACCGAATTCCTGCCGGGCGCGGTCGTGGACAAGTTCCGCTTCCGCGGGGCGAACAAGGCGGTCATCGAGGAGAACGGCCGGCCGGCGCGTGCGACACCGCTGTTGCTCGGTATCACGAAGGCCTCGCTGCAAAGCGACAGCTTCATCTCGGCGGCGTCCTTCCAGGAAACGACAAAGGTGCTGACCGAAGCGGCGCTCGCGGGGCGCCAGGACAATCTGGTCGGCCTCAAGGAGAACGTGATCCTGGGCCACCTCATTCCGGCGGGTACCGGTTTCAAGTGGTACTCGAAGGCGAGGCTGAAGCGGGACATGATCTTCGACGAGGAAGAAGGATTCGACGAGAGCTTCCCGTCGCCGCTGCCCGACCCCGACGCCCGCGCGACTGCATAGAACACTACTGGCCCGGCGGCGCGAGCCGCCGGGCCAGAATCACTTTGAACGCCTGATATACTCCCCGGTTTCCCAATGCCGACCATCAACCAACTCATCCGACACGGCCGTAAGCCCAAGGTTTACCGGACGAAGTCCCCCGCACTGGAAGCATGTCCCGCCAAGCGCGGTGTCTGCGTCCAGGTCAAGACCATGACCCCCAAGAAGCCGAACTCGGCGCTGCGAAAGATCGCGCGCGTGCGGCTTTCCACGGGCAAGGAAGTCACCGCCTACATCGGTGGTGAAGGCCACAACCTCCAGGAGCACTCCATCGTGCTCGTTCGTGGTGGACGTGTTCGTGACCTTCCGGGTGTCCGTTACCACATCGTGCGAGGTACCCTCGACACGGCGGGTGTGGATGACCGTCGCCGCGGCCGTTCGAAGTACGGCGCCAAGAGGCCCAAGTAATGCCGCGCAAGTTCAAGTCGACAGAGCATCTGTTGAAGGGCGATCCCGTCCACGACAACAAGCTCGTCAGCAAGTTCATCAACGCCGTCATGAAAGAAGGCAAGAAGTCGACGGCACAGCGTTCCGTCTACGGCGCCTTCGACATCATTGCCGAGCGCATGAAGGACAAGGAGCCGCTCGAGGTCTTCACGACCGCGCTCTCGAATGTCCGTCCGCTCATCCAGGTGCGCAGCAAGCGCGTCGGTGGTGCGACGTACCAGGTGCCCACCGAGGTTTCACGCAAGCGTGCGCAGATGCTGGCCATCAGCTGGATTCTGAACGCAGCGCGAGGCAAGAAGGGCCGCCCCTTGGGCCGCGCTTTGGCAGACGAGCTGATCAGCGCCTACAATGGCGAGGGCGGCGCGATGACTACGCGCGAAAACGTCCATAAGATGGCGGAAGCCAATAAGGCGTTCTCTCACTTCGCGTGGTAACGGGTTGGCTTCCGCCATCTCGTTATGTTTCTGGCCCAACGGCTGACGCCGTTGGAGCGAGAGGGGTCGGACGACCCCTGGTTTCGATCTTCAAGAGGCCGCCCTTCGGGGTGGCCTTTTTTTTTGTTCGCACCCGCAACAACGACCACCCGCGATCGGTGCCTGGTAAGCGGAGGAGCGGGCGTTTCGAAGCGCAGGGGGATTGGACCGCCGCGCCACCTGGCACCTTGCGCAACCAACGGGTCCGAGTTCCCGCGGGACGAACAGTCCGAACCGGCGGGAGTCGCGAACTCGGAGAGAGCGGCTCCTGCGAGTTCGAACAGACCACCATCACCGGAAGCTCGCCCCACGTCCGTGGTCCTGCGGGACGAGTTCCCAGGGATCGGTGGGGCGTACGCTCCAGGGAGGGCAATCGCTCCAACGACGTCAGCCGTTGGGCCAACAACACTGCATCGGGTAGATTCTGCGGTTCGCTCATGTCCGACCTCTCACGCATCCGCAACATCGGCATCATCGCTCACATCGATGCCGGCAAGACCACCGTCACCGAGCGGATCCTCTACTACACCGGCAAAGAGCACCGAATCGGCGAGGTTCACGAGGGCGCGGCCAAGATGGACTGGATGGCGGAGGAGCAGGAGCGCGGGATCACGATCACAGCTGCTGCGACCACGCTTTTCTGGCGCGACCATCAGATCAATCTCATCGACACGCCGGGGCACGTGGATTTCACGGCGGAGGTCGAGCGCAGCCTGCGCGTGCTCGACGGGGCGGTCGTGGTGTTCGACGGGGTGCACGGGGTCGAGGCGCAGAGTGAAACCGTCTGGCGCCAAGCGGACCGTTACCACGTGCCGCGCATCTGTTTCGTCAACAAGCTGGATCGCGCCGGCGCGTCCTTCGACCGTTCGGTGCTCTCGATCCAGCGGCGCCTCGGCGCGCAAACGTTGGTCTGCCAGATGCCGGTCGGAGCCGAGCGCGAGTTCCAGGGCGTGGTGGATCTCCTCGAGGAAAAGGCGCTGTTGTGGTCCGGCGAGGGCCTGGGCGAGTCGTTCGACATCGTGGACATCCCCGCGGATCTCGCCGAGGAGGCCGAGCTTCACCGTCTGGAGCTCGTTGGTGCCGTGGCCGACTTCGACGACGCCGTTGCCGAGGCGTATCTCGGAGACGAGCCCGTGGATGCGGACACGCTGCGAGCGGGCATCCGCTCGGCGGTGCTGTCGGGCAAGGCGGTCGCGGTCTTGTGCGGCACGGCGTTGCGCAACAAGGGCGTGCAGCCGCTCCTCGACGCGGTCGTGGACTACCTCCCGTCGCCCGCAGAGGTGCCCGCGCCGCGCGGCGAGGATCCGGAGACGGGTGACCCGATCGAGCGCCCGTGCGATCCCGATGCCCCGTTTGCCGCGCTCGTGTTCAAGCTCTTCGGCGATCGCCACGGCGATCTGGTCTATATGCGCGCGTACAGCGGCACGCTGAAGGAAAACGGCCACGTCTACAACCCGCGCGCCAAAAGGGGCGAGCGCGTGCAGCAGATTTACCGCATGCACGCCAGCCAGCGCGAGCGCGTGAAAGAGGTCCGGCCCGGCGACATCGTTGCGGCGGTCGGGCTGAAATTCGCGTCCACCGGCGATACGCTTTGCCTGAAGGCTGAGCCGGTGTTGCTCGAGCCCGCCCGATTCCCCGAGACGGTTCTGTCCATGGCGATCGAGCCCAAGAGTTCGGCGGATCGCGAACGGCTCGAAGAGGTCCTCGGCCGCATGACCCGCGACGACCCGACGTTCGACTGGCGCGAGGACCCCGAAACCGGTCAGACGATCATCTCCGGCATGGGGGAGTTGCACCTCGAGGTTCTCAAGAACCGAATGCTCCGTGACTTCCAGGTCGACGCCAATGTCGGCAGCCCGCGTGTCAGCTACCGCCAGACGGTCGCCGCGAAGGGCCGCGCGAAGGGTTCCTTCGAGAAGGAGATCGCCGGCAAGCCTCAATACGCGGCGGTGCAACTTGCACTGGAGCCGCTCGACAATCTGGAGGACTTTGAGATCACGTGGGACACCGGCGGTTCGCTAGCCATCCCGCAGGGATTTCATGCGGCGGTCGAGGCCGGCATCGCGGATGCGGCGCGGTCCGGCGCGGGGCAGAGCTACCCCGTCATCGGGGTGAAAGCGACCGTCGTGGGTGGCGTTGCCCGCGCCGATGAATCGACGGAACTGGCGTTCGAGGTTGCGGCGGGTCGCGCGTTCGAGGAGACCGTCGATGCCGCCGGCCGCTTGGCCCTCGAGCCTCTGATGCGCGTCGATATTCGGACCCCAAATGAATACATGGGCGAGGTCCTGGGCGATCTGAACCGCCGGCGGGCGACCATCTTGGGCACGGATGCCGAGGCCGGCGACGTGACCCACATCGTCGCCACCGTGCCGCTGGCCGAGATGTTCGGCTACGTGGGCATGCTCCGCAGCCTGAGCCAGGGCCGCGCCGCCCACGGAATGGAACCGACCGGCTACCAGGCGCTCCCGCCGGCGATGGCAGCCAAGGTCCTGTTCTAAACAGCGTCTCCTCAACGGGATAGGCGCGACCAACATCCGCCCGCCGCGAGTCAACCGTTCGCATCCTCCGCCGCTTCGCTGCACAACTCGCGGGTCCGAGCAGCAATGAAGCGGTGCCTGGTAGGCGGCGGAAACGCGATCCGAAGCGCATGAGACGATCCACCGCCGCGCCACTTGGCACCTTGCGCAACCAAAGACGTCCGAAAACCTGCGGCGCGAAAAACCAGGGACCCGTGGCCGCGCGAATTCTCAAGAAACGCTCCGTCCGCCCCGCCCCTTAAATCGTCCGCCGTCGCCCCCTGAAACGCGGGGCCAAGAAACTAGGCACATTGCCCAAACCCGGTACTATTCCCGGTTCCTCGGGGTGACCCTCGAGGGAACGGACGCGAGTCCCACGGCGGGGCGCTAAGCGGCAAGCTGGATCCGAGTCCTCTTTCGAGGAGACCTGGTCCGCCTTTCCGGGCGCTCTCTTCGTCGCCCGAGCCGGTCATACCGCCCCGGATCGACGCGCTGCCGGCCGAGAGGTCGGCGGTCGTGCTCTCGCCCCGTTCTTACGTTTTTTGCACGCGGAAAGCGGACAAGAGCGATGGACGAGATCAGAATTCGAATGGAAGCGTACGACCACGAGTCGCTGGACAGCAGCGCCGTCGACATTGTCGATACGGCGAAGCGCACCGGCGCCAAAGTCGCGGGGCCGGTCCCCCTTCCCACACGTATCGAGCGTTACACCGTGTTGCGCTCCCCGCACGTCGACAAGAAGTCGCGGGAACAATTCGAGATCCGCACACACAAGCGGATCATCTACATCAGCGAGCCCACGGCCAAGACTGTCGACGCGTTGAGCAAGCTCAACATGCCGGCGGGGGTCGACATTCGGATCAAGGTCTGATTCCATGGCCGTCGCGATCCCCTACCTCGATGCTTCCGGTGCGGTCAAAACCCGTTCCGTCGAAGCCGACCTGTTCACCAAGCGTGCGCGCCGCGTCCTCCTGAAGGAGGCCGTCATCATGGCGGAGGCCCGCCAGCGCGTGGGAACCCACTCCACCAAGACGCGCAGTGAAGTGAACGGGACGACCGCGAAGATGTACCGCCAGAAGGGCACCGGCAACGCCCGCCACGGCACGCGCAAGGCGCCCCAATTCCGCGGTGGCGGCGTCGCGTTCGCGAAAAAGCCGCGCGACTACGGCTGGGCGATGCCCAAGCGGGCCCGTCGTGCCGCGCTGCGCAGCGCGATTCGCGGCAAGCTCGATGACAACGAGGTTCGCGTCGTCGCAGACTTCGGCATCAAGAAGCCGAAGACCAAGGACTTCATCGCGCTGCTCGCCAAGATCGATGTCAAAAGCTCCTTCCTCGTCGTGCCGGAGAAGCACAACGAGGCGGTATGGATGTCCTGCCGCAACATTCCCGGTGCCGCGTACCGGGTCGTCAGCGACTTGAACGCGTACGAGGTGTTGCGCCAGAACGTCCTGATCTTCGAAGAAGCGGCTTTGAAAGCGCTGGAGGAGAAGTACGGCGATGCCTAAGGCGACGGAAGAGCACTACCGGATCGTGCGGCGTCCCCGCGTGACCGAGAAGGGGCTACGCTTGGCCGAACGGCACCGTGCATACACCTTCGAGGTGCACGACGGCGCCAACAAGATCCAGATCCGCGAGGCAGTCGAGGCGATCTTCGACGTCAAGGTCGTGAGAGTGCGCACGATGAACATGCTCGGCAAGCTGAAGCGTGTCGGGCGCAACTGGGGCCGGCGCCCCGCATGGAAGAAGGCGATCGTGCACCTCGAAGAAGGTTTCGCGATCGAGGACTTCTATTAATCGTCACGGAGTGAGCACCAATGGGTCTCAAGATATTCAAACCCACTAGCCCGGGACGGCGCGGCGGAAGCTCCTCGGATTTCGCTGAGATCACGACGAGCAAGCCGGAGAAGTCGCTGCTGCGGCCGCTTAAGAAAACGGGCGGACGCAACAACACCGGTCGCATGACGCAGCGCCGCCGAGGCGGCGGTCACAAGCGCATGTACCGCGTGATCGACTTCAAGCGCAGAAAAGACGCGATCCCCGCGAAGGTCGCGTCGATCGAGTACGACCCCAACCGGTCGTGCCGCATCGCGTTGCTCCACTACGTGGACGGTGAAAAACGCTACATCCTGGCGCCGCTGGGCGTTCAGGTCGGCCAGATGCTCATGAACGGCCCCACCGCAGAGCCGACCGTGGGCAACTGCATGGAGCTCAAGGACATCCCCGTCGGTCTCCAGGTGCACAACATCGAGTTGGAGCCTGGCCGCGGCGGACAGATGGTTCGCGCTGCGGGCGGTGTCGCCCAACTTCAGGCGAAGGACGGCAAGTGGGGCATCATCCTCCTTCCGTCCGGTGCGATGATGCGTGTCAACCTGAAGTGCCGCGCGACGATCGGCCAGATCGGTAACGTCGACCACAACCTGATCGTGATCGGCAAGGCCGGCCGCAACCGCTGGAAGGGACGCCGTCCCAAGGTCCGCGGTAGCGCCATGAACCCCGTCGCCCACCCGATGGGCGGTGGTGAGGGTCGTCGCGCCGGCGGCCGCCATCCGGTCTCCTTCAGCGGTGTCCCCGCGAAGGGTGGAAAGACCAGGAAGAAACGCAAGCCCACGAACCGCCGCATCTTGCGCCATCGCAAGAAGGGCAAGCACCAGAGGTAGGAATAACGATGGGTCGCAGCCTCAAAAAAGGTCCCTTTATCGACGAGCGCCTGCTGAAGCGCGTTGATGACATGGGCACAAAACGCGAGCCGATCAAAACTTGGCGCCGCTCATGCACGATTGTTCCCGACTTCGTCGGCAACACGTTCCTCGTGCACAACGGCAACAAGTTTCTGAAGGTGTTCGTAACCGAAGACATGGTGGGCCACAAGTTGGGAGAGTTCGCGCCTACGCGGACGTTCCGCGGCCACACCAACAGGAAGGAAAGCAAGCGGTAATGGCGCAGAGCACGAAGACGTTCCGCGCCGTTCACAAGTGGGCGCGCATTATGCCGCGCAAGGCACGCCTCATCGCGACGCTGGTTCGCGGCATGCCGGTCAACGACGCCTTGGCCCTTCTGAGCAACAGCCCGCAGCGCGGCGCCAAGCTCTTCCACAAGGTTGTGAAGTCGGCGCTCGCCAACGCGAGCAACGACGTCGACATCGATTTGAACGCGCTTGTCCTCGCCGAGGCCCGTGTCGACGGCGGTCCGCTTCTGGGCGGCAAGCAGCGCTGGCGGCCTCGCGCGATGGGTCGCGCGACGCCGATTCGCAAGCGTACGAGCCATCTCCGCATCGGTCTCGCCGAGGCGGAGGCGCGCCGCAGCAAGCGCGCCCAGAAGAGTGCAGAGAAGACGGCGGAACCGACCCCGGCAACTACCGCCGCGGCCGAGGAGTAACGGACCGATGGGCCAAAAGACACATCCGATTGGTTTCCGGGTCGGCATCACGCGCCGCCACGACTCCCGGTGGTTCGCCACCAAGAAGGAGTTTCCGGCACTGCTGAAGCAGGACTGGGAGATCCGGAACCACATCAAGAAAGAGTTCTACGGGGCGCAGATCCCGCGGGTCGAGATCGATCGCACCCGCGAACAGATCCGCATCCTCGTGCACTGCGCCAAGCCCGGCGTGCTCATCGGCCGCAAGGGCGTCAAGGTCGAACAGCTTCGCCAGGACCTGGCGAAACTGGTTGGCAACACCATCAAGCTCGACATCCTTGAGATCAACAAGCCGGAGCTCGAGGGCCAGATCGTGGCCGAGATGCTCGCGGATCAGCTCATGCGCCGCATGCAGTTCCGCCGCGCGATCAAGAAGATGTTGGAGCTTTGCCGCGAGCGCGGCGCGCTCGGCGTCAAGTTGCAGGTTTCCGGCCGCCTCGGCGGTGCGGAGATTGCGCGCACCGAGAAGCAGAACTGGGGCCAGGTGCCCCTGCAGACGCTTCGTGCGGACATCCGCTACGGCTATGCGATTGCACGCACGACCTACGGAACGATCGGCGTCAAGGCGTGGATCTACCGGGGCGAGCACGGCAAGGTCGCAGACGACGGAGTGATGAGAAAGGAGCGCCGAAGCAATGCCCCTGATGCCTAAACGTGTCAAGTGGCGCAAGAGCCAGCGCGGCACCGTGAAGGGCGTCGCGACCCGTGGCAACACGCTTGCCTTCGGTGACTACGGCGTCCAGGCGCTCGACCGCGGGTGGATCACCGCCCAGCAGATCGAGTCCGCTCGTGTCGCCGCAACTCGTGGCCTCGCAGGCGCCGGTCGTTTGTACATCCGCATTTTCCCGCACAAGTCGATCACGTCGACGCCGGAGGAAACCCGCATGGGTACCGGCAAGGGCGAGCCGAATTACTGGGTCGCCGTCGTGCGGCCGGGGACGGTGCTCTTCGAGGTGGCTGGCGTACCGCTGGACGTCGCAAAGAGTGCGCTGAACCGCGTTTCGCACAAGCTGCCGATCAAGGTGAAGCTGCTCAAGCGAAGGCAGGTGGCGTCATGAACCCCGACACGTTGCGCGAAAAGGCCGATGTCGAGCTCCAAGATGAGCTCGCGGCGCTTCGCAAAGAGATCTTCGATCTCCAGTTCCGCAGCGGCTCGAGTGAGACCGAGGAGCGCGGGAAGTTCGTCAAGGTGCGTCGGGACGTGGCGCGCGTGCTGACCATCCTGCGCGAACGCAAGCTCGGAGTGCGCGGCCAGACCGCGTCAGGGAAGTAAACGGGAAGTAGACCCATGCGCATCAAAAACCGAAAGACCCTGACCGGCGTCGTTCACGCGGACAAGATGGCGAAGTCCATCACCGTCGATGTGACGCGTCGCGTGAAGCACCCGATCTACGGCAAGTATCTGACCAAGACGTCCCGTTTCATGGCTCATGACGAGAAGAACGAGGCCAACGCGGGCGACCGCGTTCAGATCTGCGAGATGCGGCCCTTGTCCAAGAACAAGCGCTGGCGTCTCGTGCAGATTCTCGAGCGCAGCCGGGAGACCTCCTCATGATCCAGATGCAAACGCGCCTGGACGTGGCCGACAACACCGGCGCGAAGAAGGTCATGTGCATCAAGGTGCTCGGCGGCACGCGCCGCCGTTACGCCGGCATCGGCGACATCATCGTCGCCTCGGTCAAGAAGGCCTTGCCGGGCAGCGAGCTCAAGACCGGAACCGTGGTGCGGGGTGTCATCGTTCGGCAGAAGAAGAACCTTCGCCGCAAAGACGGCAGTTACGTCAAGTTCGACTCCAACGCGCTCGTCATCATCGATGGCGACGGGAATCCCAAAGGGACCCGTATTTTCGGGGCTGTGGCCCGCGAGCTTCGCACGAAGAAGTTCATGAAGATCGTGTCCCTCGCGCCGGAGGTGGTGTGATGGAAAAAATCCGCGTCAACGACATGGTCGAAGTCGTCAGCGGCAACGACCGGGGCAAGCGTGGCAAGGTGCTGCGCGTGATGCGCGACAAGAATCGCCTGGTCGTGCAGGGCGTCAGCCTCCGCTGGAAGCACATGCGGAAGAGTCAGAAGCACCCGCAGGGCGCGCGGCTCCGTCGCGAGACTTCGATCAACGTCAGCAACGTGATGCTCTTCGACGAGGCCGCCGGGAAACGCACCCGTGTCGGCATCGGCGAGTCCGGTGGGAAGCGCGTGCGTATCAGCCGCGTGACCGGCAAAGAGATCAACGCCGGCGTCAAGGCCGAGTCTGTCAAGGCGAAGCCCGAGGCCAAGAAGAGCAAGAAGAAAGAGGGCGAGGAATAACGGATGAGCCGCCTGCAGGAAAAATATCGCAGCGAGGTCCGGTCCAAGCTCATGGAGGAGTTCGGTTACACGAACATCCACGCGACCCCGCGCCTCGAGCGCGTCGTCGTGAACATGGGCATCGGCAAAGCGCGCGAAAACCCGAAGCAATTCGAGGAAGCGCAGCGCGATCTCGCGACCATCACCGGCCAGAAGCCGGTTGTCACCCGCGCCCGGCGCTCCATCGCGGCGTTCCATCTCCGCGAGGGCTACCCGGTGGGTTGCTGCGTCACGATGCGCGGCAAACGCATGTACGAATTCCTGGATCGTCTCATCACGATCACGATCCCGCGTATCCGCGACTTTCGCGGATTGAAAGACCGTCTCGACGGTCGCGGGAACTACTCGATGGGGCTTCAGGATCAGATCGTCTTCCCGGAGGTCAACGCCGACAAGGTCGACCAGTACCAGGGCATGACGATCACGATGAGGATCACCGGCGGCAGCGACGACGCGAGCCGACGGCTCCTGGAGGGGCTCGGATTGCCCTTCAGGAAGAAGGACGACGAGAGGTAACGGAAGTGGCCAAGAAGAGCTGGATTGCGAAGCAGTCGCGGACCCCGAAGTTCAAGGTCCGTGCCTACAACCGCTGCTCCATGTGCGGGCGTTCGCGCGCGTACTACCGTCGTTTCGGCATCTGCCGCATCTGCTTTCGGACCCTGTCACTCCTGGGACAGATCCCGGGTGTGACCAAGGCGAGCTGGTAGGGGACTGACCTATGTCAATGACTGATCCCATCGCCGACCTCTTCACGCGTCTCCGCAATGCTTGCAGCGCGGGACACAAGAAGGTCGACGTTCCCCACAGTGTGGTGAAGGAAGCGGTGAGCCAACTGCTCGTGAAGCAGGGCTTTCTCACCGAGATCCAAACCACCGACGTGGAAGGACGCAAACGCATGCGTCTTTATGTCCGCACGGACCGCGACGGTTCGCCGGTCTTGCGTCGCATCGAGCGAGTCAGCAAGCCGGGTTGTCGCGTCTATCACCCGTGGCGCTCGGTCCCGCGCGTATTGCGCGGCCAGGGCCTCGGGATTTTCACCACGAGCAAGGGCATCCTGTCCGATCGCGAATGCCGTGAGCAGCGCGTCGGCGGGGAGTACGTTGGGCGGGTCTGGTAGCCATGTCGCGTATCGGACGTAAACCCGTCATGATTCCGAGTGGCGTCGACATGAAGGTCGACGGCCTGAAGGTCACCATGAAGGGGACCAAGGGCACGCTCGAGCTGACTCTTCCCACGAGCCTCGGGCTCAAGCAGGACGACGGCAAGCTCGAAGTCACCCGGTCCAATGACGTCAAGTCGACCCGTGCACTCCACGGTTTGAACCGTGCACTCTTGCAAAACATGGTGATTGGAGTCACCGAGGGTTATGAGCGCTGGCTCAGCATCGTCGGTGTTTCCTTCCAGGCGGCGCTCGCCGGCAACAAGCTCACGCTCAAGCTCGGTTTCGCCAACGATATCGTCCACACGGTCCCCGCCGGTGTGACCGTGGAGGTTCCGAACCCGACCACGCTTCGCGTCCACGGGGCTGACAAGCAGAAGGTCGGCGAGTTTGCCGCGAAGATCCGCGCCTCGCGCAAGCCGGAGCCCTACAAGGGCAAGGGTGTGCGCTACCGCGACGAGCACGTTGCGCGCAAGCAAGGCAAGTCCTTCGTCGGGAGCGACTAGGCATGAAGCGTCAGAAGCGAATCAACAAACAGCGGGAGCGTCGGACGCACCGCGTGCGCCGTCCCCTTCGGGCCGCGGAGCGCATGCGTCTTTCCGTCTTCCGCAGCAACAAACACATCTACGCCCAGATCATCGACGACGAGCAGGGCAAGACACTCTGTGCGAGTTCTTCCCGCAAGGTCTGCGGTGCGTACGGTGGCACCGTCGACCATGCGAAGCAGGTCGGCGCCGACATCGGCGCACGGGCGGCCGAGCTCAACATCAAGAAGGTCTGTTTCGACCGTGGACCGTATCGCTATCACGGTCGCGTGCAGGCGCTCGCGGATGCCGCGCGCGAGAATGGATTGGAGTTCTAGGCTCATGAACCACACGTTCCGCGACACCGTCAGTGCCGAGGGCCTTACGCTCACGGACCATGTCGTCAAGATCAACCGATGCGCCGCAGTCGTCAAAGGCGGACGGCGGTTTTCGTTCAGCGCGCTCGTGACCGTCGGTGACGAGGCTGGGGTCGTCGGCATCGGCTTCGGCAAGGCCAAGGACGTTCCCGGATCCGTCGAGAAGGCGGTCAAGGACGCGCGCAAGCAGCTCGTTCGCATTCAGAGCGTCGGGACGTCGATTCCCCACGAGGTGATCGGCAAGTTCCGCGCCTCGAAAGTGGTGCTCATCCCGGCTGCGCCGGGTACGGGCGTCATTGCGGGTGCGTCGGTCCGCGCGGTATTGGAGTCCGCGGGAATCCGCGACATCCTCACCAAAACCTATGGCTCGACCAACCCGGTCAACGTCGTCAAGGCGACGTTCGATGGGCTGGCGCAGCTTCGCAAGAAGGGCGACACCGAACGCGCCCGCGGCGTGGAGCTCTCATGAATCTAGCCGACGTACGTACCGCATATATTCCCCGCAAGTCGCGCAAGCGCGTAGGTCGCGGCCCCGGCTCCGGCAAGGGCAAGACCTCCGGCCGCGGCCACAAGGGCCAGCAGTCCCGTTCCGGTGGAGGCACCCGTGTCGGGTTCGAGGGCGGCCAGATGCCGCTCTACCGCCGCCTTCCGAAGCGCGGTTTCACGAACGCGCGCTTCAAGGTGACGTTCTCCATCGTCAACGTGGCGCAGCTTGAAAAGACCTTCCAGGACGGCGACACGGTGGACTCGGCGGCGATCCGCGAGTCGCACCTGGTCAACGCCAAAACGGGACCGATCAAGGTTCTCGGCGGCGGCGAGCTGAGCAAGAAACTCAGCGTCTCGGTGCAAGGCTTCAGTGAATCGGCCCGGCGCAAGATCGAAGCGGCCGGAGGGACGGCGACGAAGGCCTAATGTTCCAAGCGGTTCAGAATCTCTTTCAGATCCCGGAGTTGCGCAAGCGCATCCTGTTCACTTTCGGGCTTCTGATCCTCTACCGGATCGGTTGGAACATCCCGATCCCCGGTATTCACCCGGGGTATGTCCGCGCGGTGGTCGGTTCAGGCAATCGTCAGCCCGGCCTGATGGACTTCCTGA
>JAZFYD010000147.1:0-25878 GCA_036443405.1 Planctomycetota bacterium | reverse complement strand
CCCGAAACAAAACACCTGTGTTGGTGACGCGCCGGACGCTCGCAGCGCGTTCCCGGCGTCGCGGGGTGCCTCGTCGATCATCTCGGAGAAGATCTTCGCGAGGGTGCCGCCGTACGGGATCGCGATTGCGAGCACGGCGTTGGCGTTGGAGAGGCCGAACGCGCATAGAAACAGGAGCGCCCAAAGGAGCTCGTGAACCGAGCGCATCAACGCGATGAGCGTGCGCGTCGCGAAGTAGATCGATGGCCCGACGGTGCGCCGCAGAACGCGTCGAACGGGGCCCGCCGCGCCCGCAGGGTCGCCTTCCCACCACGCCGACGACGCGAAAAAGCCGAGCAGCAACCCGAGCAGCAGCGAGAGGCTCATGCCCGCGGCCGCGAACGTCACCGTCCGGACGATCCCCTCCCAAACCTTCGGAAGCAACGACGCGCCGGTTCCCTCGGCGTGCAGCGCCGGTGAGAACGCGCTCGCGAGGAACTCGCGCGCGACCGAGAGCGCGCCTTCGCCGGGCACGAGGCTCCCCGGGGTCAGGTCGAGATACCACGCGGACCAGAGCCCCGCGGTGAGGATCGCGAGCAGCACGAGCCCGCGTGTGCGGATGCGCCTCATGCCGAACCGTTGGAACGATCGCCGTCGGCCAATATCTCCGCGTCGCTCAGAGTGAACAGTTGCGCGAAGTCCGGATCGGAGAGTTCGCCCGTCGGTTTGTCGAACACGATCCTGCCGCGCCGCAGCCCGACGAGGCGCGGGAAGAACTCACGCGCCAACTCGAGGTTGTGCAGGCTCACACAAAGCGTGATGCCCGCCTCCTCGCTGACCTGGCGCAGCAACGAAACGGTGTCGCGCGCACGCGCCGGGTCCACACTCGACACGGGTTCGTCCGCGAGCAGCGCGCCCGGCTGCTGATAGAGCGCGCGGGCGATCGCCACGCGCTGCCGTTGGCCGCCGGACAACGTGTCCGTCCGCTCGAACAGCTTCTCGCCGATGCCGACGCGCTCAAGCAGTTCGTGAACTTCCTGTACCGTGTCCTTGCCGGGCGCGAACAGCTCGCGCACCGTTCGTGCAAATCCCCAGCGCCCCATGCGACCGGACAGGACGTTTTGCACGACGCGCAGGTTGGGCACCAGGCTCAGATCCTGATGGATGAATCCAACCCGCGAGCGCACGCGGCGAAGTTGCCGCGCCGAAAGCGATGCGAGCCTGCGGCCATCGACCGCCGCGGTCCCGTCGCTCGGGCGCAGCGTGCCGTTCAGCAGTCGAAGCAGTGTGGTCTTGCCGGCGCCGCTGGGGCCCACGAGGCCGACGCACTCGCCGGCGCGCACCTCCAGGTCGATCCCGGCAAGCGCCGCAGTGCCGTTGAAACCGACGGCGGCGTTTTGCAGGGTGAAACTCGCCGGCTGGGACGTCAACGCATCAAGTCCAGTTGCTTCGCGACTTTCGCGATGCCATCGAAGTCCTCGTTCTTCGCCGGGATCATCGCCTCGCGCGGGAACACCGACAGGAGGTCCCCCTTGAGGCCGACCAGCGCGTCCTGCAGCTTATCGATAAAACCGGCGCCGTAGCGCTTGTCGAGATCCGGGTGCGCGGTCCAGTTGTAGTCCGCATACGCCGGCGTCTTCCAGACGACCCGGCAGACCGAGGGATCGATTTTCTTCGTGGCGACCATCTTGTCGTAGACCTTGAAGTTGATCGCGCCGGCCTGCACCTGACCGCTTGCCACCATCGCGGCCGTCTTGTTGTGCGACCCGGAGAACTGAATCGACTTGAAGAGTTCGCCCGGACCCATGCCAGTGTTCTTGCGGATGAAGAACTCCGGCATCAGCCGGCCGGACGTGGACTTCTCGGATCCGAATGCGAAGTTGGTGTCCGCGAGCTTTTCGGGAAACGCGTCGGAAGGCTCGATGCCCGAGTCCTTGTGCGCAATGAAGTACGTGATGAATTTCGGGTCCGACTTGCCCTGGGCGATGGCGCGCGCGCCCTTTACCGCCGCGCGCGCTTGGCAACCGGAGAGGCCGCCGAACCACGCGAGGTGGATATCGCCATTCTTGAACATCTCAACCGCCGCGCCGTAATCGCTCGACGCGCGGTACTCGATCGGCACTCCGAGCTCGGCGCTCAGGTGCTTGGCGATCCTGTCGAATTTCTCGTTCAGTTCGGTTGCGCCCTGGTCCGGGATCGCGCTGAAATAGAACTTGGCGGGCGCGCGGTCTGCGGCGGCCCCCCCGGCCTGGCTCGACCCGTCGGTTTCGTCTTGACCACAGGCAGCCAAAACGGCCACAAACGCCAGAAGCAGGGCCTTTTTCATGCTTCGCGTTCCTCGTAATTCGGGCGTTTTGTATCGGATTTTCCGATGCTGGGAAGAGGTCATTGGAATAGATGTATACGCGCAACAAGCGGGCTTGTCCGGTTTTGCGGATTGTTAAGCTTTCGCGCGATGACGGCAATGATTCGCACCGCCCTATTGCTGACTTTGTTCGTGGGCAGTTGCGCCACGCCGCCGCCGCCCGCGGATCCCGCGCCGCAACTGGGCGACATCTTCAAAGACCCGCCGGGGCCCGGCCTTCCGCAGGGAATTTCGTTTTCCTCCGACGGTGGCCGTCTCGCGTTTCGTCAGCGACGCGAGGGGAGCAAGCTCAACGACCTCTGGTCGTTGGATCTCGCGACGGGCCGGAAAAAACTGCTCTATCGCGCCGAGGGAGAACAGGCGCTCAGCGCGGAAGAGAAATCGGCGCGCGAGCGGCGTCGTGAACGCGGCCGCGGCGTCGGGCGGTTTTTTTGGAATCCCAAGGCGCCGCATCTCCTGCTGCCGCTTTCCGGTGATCTCTTTCTGCTGCGTGACGGCGAGCTCGAGCGTGTCACCGAAACCAAAGCGCCGGAGCTCACGCCCGCGTGGTCGCCCGATGGGCGCGCGGTGGCGTACGTGCGGCAGCAGAACCTGTACGTCCGGAAGATCGGCGCCGACGAACGCAAGCTGACCTCGGCCGGCAAGGCGAAGATCCGTTGCGGGCTCGCGGAGTTCATCGCTCAGGAGGAGCTTGGCCGCCATCGCGGCTTCTGGTGGTCGGAGGACTCGCAGCGGCTGGCGTATGTGCATACGGATTCGACCAAGGTGCCCGAGTTCTTCATGCACGACTTTCTGCACGAGACTGGTCGGACGATTCCCCAGGAGTATCCGCGCGCGGGCGATGCGAACGCGACGTGGAAGCTCGGTGTCGTCGCCGCAAAGGGCGGCAACACCGTCTGGATGACGGTGAAGGGCGAGTATCTCGCGCGCGTGGCCTGGTTCCCCGACGGGGCGCTGGCGGTGCAGACGCTCGATCGCGCGCAAAAGGAACTGACGTTTCATCGCTGCGACCCCAAGACCGGCGAATCGACGGTGCTCTTTCACGAACGCGACCCAGCGTGGGTCCAGTTGCATCGAGATACGCGATTGCTCAAGGACGGCCGGATCCTGTGGAGTTCGGAGCGCTCGGGACGGCGCCATCTCTATCTGTTCGAAAAGGGCGAGTGGAAGACGCTCACGTCGGGCGATTGGGATGTTCGGGGCGGCGTTTCGGTGGACGAGGATCGCGGCGAGGTCTGGTTCTCGGCCGCGTCCAAAAACGCGCGCGAGCGGCATCTGCAGCGCGTTTCCCTCGACGGTGGTGCGGTGACCCGCGTGACCAAACGGCCCGGGTGGCACGCGACCGTTGTTTCGCCGGATCACCGTTACTTCGTCGATGCGTATTCGCGTGCGCATATTCCGCCGCGGGTCACGTTGCGTCGCGCCGCGGGCGACGTCGTGGCGGAGCTGGGCGCCGAACCTGCGCGCGACGGCGTGTCCGCGCCGAGGTTCCTCGAGATCCCCGGTGCCGACGGAGCCCCGATGCACGCCATGTTCATGCGAACGGCTGTGCCCGGCAAACGTCCGGTGGTGATGTATGTGTACGGCGGTCCGGGCTCGCAGTCGGTGGCGGATCGCTGGCGAGGAACGCGATATCTGTTTCATACGCGCTTGGTCCACGCGGGGTTTCACGTGCTCGTGTGCGACAACCGCGGCTGCGGTGGTCGCGGACGCGACTCCACGCGATCCGTAGCTCGCGCACTCTGCCAGCTCGAGGTCGAGGACCAGGCGGCGGGCGCGGCGTGGCTCGCAGAGCGCCGCGACGTCGACAAGTCGCGCATCGGCATCTGGGGTTGGTCGTACGG
The DNA here is from genome assembly GCA_036443405.1 of Planctomycetota bacterium. GTDB lineage: Bacteria > Planctomycetota > PLA2 > PLA2 > PLA2 > JAZFYD01. The sequence continues at coordinate 21,690 of JAZFYD010000147.1, read as the reverse complement.
CGGCACGATGGCGTTGCAGTGCATCGTGAGAAAGTCCGAGACGTTCGCCGCAGCGGTCGCGGTTGCGCCTGTCACCGACTGGCGCGACTACGACACGGCTTACACCGAGCGGTACATGGGCACGCCGAAGGACAACCCCGATGGGTACCGGGACGGCTCTCCGATCTCCGTCGCGGACCAACTCGCACGGCCGCTATTGTTGGTGCACGGTTTCAAGGACGACAACGTGCACTTCCGCGGCGCGGCGGCGTTTCTCCACAAGGCGCAGCAGGCCGGGCGCGCGCTCGACGTCGACTTTTATCCACGCGGAGCCCATGGAATCGGCGGCAACACGGAAAAAAGGCTGCTGTTTGAGCGCATGGAGCGCTTTTTCGCGGCCAGCCTGGGTCGTTGACGATCCGGGGCGATCCTCCGGGTCGTTGCTATTCTGTCGGGCTGCCATGCCGACCGTCACGCCCCAATCCACCCCCAACCCCAACGCGATGAAGTTCACCATCGCGGGACACTCCTTCGACGCGCCGCGCACGATCAGCGCGGCGGACGCGGAAGCCACTCCGTTCGCCGCCGCGATCTTTGCGCTGCCGGGCGTGGTGAGCCTCTTTTGCACCGCCGATTTCGTGACGGTGACCAAGGACAGTTCCGCGGCCTGGGACAACATCGTGCCCGCCGCGCAGGCGGCACTCGAAGAGAACTTCTAACCGCGAACATCAGACCGGCGCGCTACGCGCTGCGTGTCGTTTCATGGGACTTTCCGATCGAGCCGGATTCCGGCGCACGCTCGCCATCGCACTCGCGACCGCGGGGGTCGTCTACCTCGTGCTGTCAGTCGCCGGCTACTGGTTCATGACGAGCCACGAGAACGCGATTGCGGAGACCATCCTGACGGAGCACCAGGGCGCGATCGCCTCGATCTACCTGCGCATCCTGGTTGGATATCTCGCTACCGCGGTCGTGTGTGCGCTCGCGCTGCATCCGTTTGTGCGCGGCTGGAAGGTCGTGCCCGCGATGGCGGTGCTTGCCGCGCTCGGGATGCTGTTCACGCTGACGCACGAAACGCATCTCCTGTACGGACCGACGCAGAGCCTGTTCTGCACCGTGCACGATGCGTTGCCCGCGTGGCTGCGCGACCTCTACGCCCCGTGGCAAGTGCTCGCGCTGTTTGGCGCGCTGGTTTTGGCCGCGGTCAACTGGTGGGCCGTCTCGGTGCGTGCGCGCTGGCGTTTTGCGGCGGCGGCCGCGCTCGCCGCGATGGTCGGTTTCTCGAACCTCCCGGCTGGTGCCGCGGATCGCGTGCCGGCCCGGCCCAGTGTGCTCCTGATCGGGACCGACTCGTTGCGCGCCGACCATCTGTCGTGCAACGGCTACTCCCGCGAGACCTCGCCGCACATCGATGCGCTCGCCGCGCGCGGTACGAACTTCTCGCGCTGCCTGGTTCCGACCGCGAGCACCCACGAGTCGTGGATCACGATGATGAGTTCGACGGAGCCGCGCAAGAACGGTCTCCGCCACATGTTCCCGACGCGCGAGAAGGTCAAGCAGATCGAGCAGACCGAGGAGTTCCTGCCGAGGATGCTGGCCGAGGACGGCTACCGGACCGGCGCGATCGGCGGCTGGTGCGGCACCACGTTCGGCATCTTCGACATGGGGTTTGACCACGTCGATGTCTCGAACACGCAGAACCACCTCGCGTTGATCGCGGAGGCGGCGTTCACCAACCACCTGCTCGCGGCGTCGTTTCTCGACAATGCGGTGGGGCGGTTGCTGCTGCCGGAGCTGGAGCGCGTCTCGTTCTCCCGCAGTTCGACGGCGATCACGTCGAAGGCCAAGCGCTATCTCGAAGACGCCGCCGACTCCGGCGAGCCGTTTTTCCTGACGGTCGTCTATCACGTGACTCATCTGCCGTACAGCGCGTCGTACCCGTACTACTCGCTCTACACCGACCCCGATTATCGCGGTAGCAACCGCTACCGCATCGACTTCAAGATCGATGAGATGATCCAGCGCGGTTTCGAACACGATCTCTCCGACGCGGAGACCAAGCACATCATCGATCTGTACGACGGTTGCGTGCGCGAGTTCGACGACCAGGTGGGCGCGCTCGTCGCGCATCTGGATCGGCTCGGGTTGCTCGACAACACGATCGTCGGTGTCCTGGGCGATCACGGCGACGACCTCTACGAGCACGGGACCACGTTGGGTCACGGCGTGTCGCTCTTCGGCGGCGATCAGGCCAACCACATCCCCGCGGTGTTCGCGGGGCCCGGTGTGCCGCAGCGGCGCGAGGACAAGCTCGTGCGGTCCTTCGATCTCACGCCGACGTGGGCGGGCTGGCTCGGCGTCGAAGCGCCCGCGCGTTGGCAGGGTGTGCGGCTCGACGATCCGGTGCCGGATCTGACCGCGCTGCTCGAGACGTCGTATCTCCTCTATCGCCAGCCGGTGCCCGATCTCAAACCCGGCGAGAAGGTGAAGGACTTCCCGCGGTTCGACAAAGCGACGTTCCTCGATCCCGAGTTCGACCACAACATCGTCCTGCGGCCCGAGTTGGAGCGCGCCGTTGTCGCGACGAAGTGTTTCGCGGTGCGCAAGGGCTCGTGGAAGCTGATCCGCGTGCCCGGCGAAGGCGGTCCGATCTACCGTTTGTTCGATCTGGCGACGGACCCGCAGTGCAAAGTGGATCTAAGCGCGAGCCGGACAGCGGTGTTCGAGCGTTTGCGCCAAGAGCTTCCCGATTTGGCTGAGCTCCCCGAGCTCCCTGAGCTTCCGCCGCTCTCAAAAGAGGCCAAATGAAGATCGCCGACGAAACCGTTCGCGGGCGTCTGGAATTGCCGCTAGGCGACTGGAATACACGCGACGGGTTGCGCGACTCCGCCGTGTTGGCCGTGTTGGTCGAGCGCGACGGGCACGATCATCTGCTGTTCAACCGGCGGCGGGACGATCTGCCCTATCACTCCGGCCAGGTTTGTTTCCCCGGCGGCGCGCGCGAGGGCGGCGAGGACGCGGTCACGTGCGCGGTCCGTGAGACGTGCGAGGAAATGGGCCTTCAGCCGGACGACATCGAAGTGCTCGGGCGCATGCCCGATCGCGTTTCCATCGCGCGGTTTTTGGTGACGCCGTTTGTGGCGCGCCTGAAGGTCGTGCGTCCGTATCAGGTCGCCGCGGACGAGGTCGCCGAGGTCTTCGAAGTGCCGTGCGCGGACTTTCAGAACGCGGAGCAGTGGGGTTACACAGAAACCTCGCACAAGCTCGCGCGCTTTCGCCGCGTGCCGTACTTCCAGCACGAGGGTCATCAGATCTGGGGACTGACCGGCATCATGCTGCGCGACTTCGTAGTCCAAGTCATGGGCTACGCGCCTCCGGTCTAAGTCTAGGTTGACTTCTTCGAACGGTGCCTACGCCTGGCCGCCGAGTTTGCGGACGGCTTCTTCGGCGCCGAGGACGATGAGGGCGTCGCCCTCTTGCAGAATCATGTCCGGTTCGGGGAGCAAGCGTTCGTCTTTGGCGCTGCCCTTGCCCTTGCGGATCAGCGTCAGGACGCTGAGGTGCGTCTTGCGGCGGAAATCGGTGTCGCCAAAACGCTTGCCGATCATCTCGGCGGGAACGTCGATGCGAGACAAAGCGTGGCCGCGCGGAATCTCCACATAGTCCGTCGCGCCCTCGGGCATGACGAACTTGGCCCGCAGCGCCCGGTTTTGCAACACCTCCGCGCTCAGCACCGAGATGAGGTCACGGCGGTCGACGATGCCGATGACCTGGCCGTGCTCCCCGACGACGGGTAGCTCGTGGATTTCCGGATCGTCGAACCGGTTCAGGATCTCGGCCAGGGTTTCCGATTCGGTGACCGTCGGTGTTGCGACGAGGATGTCGCTTGCGATCACCGCGTGCGCCAGAGACTCGTCGCCGAGGTAGTTCTTGATGTCGTGGATGTTGATCGCACCGCACAGCGCACCGGCGCGATCCGCGACATAGATGAAGTCCTTCCGGGTCTTTTTCACCATGCCGACGATCATGTCGAACGTCGCGGTCTCCGAGATCCACACCGCCTCCTCGCGCATGATGTCGCGCACGCGCGTGGTCGTCAGGGCGGTCTCTTCAATGCCCTCGGGCACCCGCACGCCGCGCTTGAGCAGCGGCGAGAGATAGATCGACTCGAGGCCCAGGTAGCGCGCCGAAACCGAACCCGCGATGGCGGCGACGAGGAGCGGCACCAAGAGGTCGAACCCCTGTGTCATCTCGGCCAGCAGGACCACGGCCATGATTGGCGCCTGCGTTGTCGCAGCGAGGCCGGCCGCCATGCCCACCATGCCGTAGGTCCGCGGATCTTCGACCGCATCGGGCACGAGGATCTCCGCTCCGAAACCGAACAGCATTCCCACGCACAACCCGATCAGGATGCTCGGTGTAAAGAGTCCGCCGCTACCGCCCGCGCCGACCGTGATCGACGTGGCCACGATCTTCAGGATGACGAGCGCGAGCACGAACTCGACCGGTGGAATGGCTGCGAGGATCCGGTTGGCGGTGTCGTGGCCGCCCGCCCAAACCTCGGGCATCCAGATGCTGATCAGGCCGAGGAACACGCCGCCGAGCGGCAGCCGCCACAGCGCGGGAATCGGGATCTTGCGGAACAGGCGTTCCGTCAGCGCCATCGTTCGGATGAACAGAAACGCGCCGCACGCGGCGAGGCACCCGAGCGCGAGGAACAGCAGGATCTCGGATGCCTGCACCGTCGGGAAGTCCGGCAGGTCGGGATACATCGGGTACCCCTTCATGAGCCCCTGGAACGGGCCCGCGGCGAATCCCTGCACGACGAAGTTCGCGGTCACGGCCGCGACGACGACCGGTGCAAAGATGTCGATCGCGAAGTTGCCGAGGACGACTTCCATCGCGAATAGCGATGCACCCAGCGGGGCGTAGTACGCTCCGGCCATGCCCGCCGAAACGCCGCAACCGGTGAAGAGGCCGAGGCGCCCCATCGGAATGCGCGCGAAGCGACTCAGGCGCGTACCGAGGCTCGCCGAGAGATAGACGATCGGTCCCTCACGGCCGACGGAGCCGCCACCGGCCACGAGAACGAACGATGAGAGCGCGCGCGCGATCGTCGGACCCACCCGCAGGTGCTCGCCACGTCGAAGCGTGACCGCTTCCATGACGTCGGCCATGCCTTGGCTGTCACGGCGGCGCGTAAGACCGTAGGCGAGAAGCGACGCGGCCATGCAGGACGCGATCGGGAGCGTAAACCGCATCCACGGTTCGAGCGCGAGCGCAGCGTCGAGAAAGTTGCCCTCTCCGACCAGCAACTCCTTGAGGCCGTGACGCCCCAGCTGAAACGCCGTTGCGACGAGTCCACCGATCACACCTACCGCTGCCGCGAAGAGGTATGTCTGCGGTCCGAAGGTGCCAATGGCCCGACGTGCCGTCGCCATGTTTGGAAGCCGCCGACCCTACACCCGTGGGCCGCTTCGGTCAAACGCTACGCGTGGCTGATCGGTCCGAATTCGTCGGCGGATCGCGCGTCGCTTTTCACACTTCCGTCGTCCGGCGGAACCGTTGGATGTGTTAGCATCCAAACCCATGTCTGCAAGGCTGACCATATCCTTCCCGGATGAGGTCTTGCGCGCTCTGCGATCGGGTAAGTCGATCACACTGAAGGTCGAGGCGCCGGGTGGTCCCGCCAACGCAAGCAAGTTGCATGCGCCGCGCGCGGGCAGTCTCCCCGCTCGTCTCATCAGTTGGTCAAGCACGCGGAAGAAGCCGTTCACGACTTCGGACGTGGAGCGTCGGTTCCACGTGAGCCGTGCCCACGCGTCCATGCTCCTGAGCCGAATGGCGGGTGGCCCCCATCCCATACGGCGCATGAGCCGCGGGCTTTACTCGCACGAATAACTCGCAGAGTGTCGCGGGATTGCAACCCGCCTTCGCGGTCGGTGCGAACTCGCCCCGCCGGTGGCGGTCGTAGCTGCGCTCGCGTAGCCTTGTTCCCCATGAGTGCGCAACAACTCCTCGCCAGTCTGGGACTCGACGCCAAAGAAGACGGCGCGTGGATCGGCGGCCGCTCGCTTGCATCGAGCGGTGCGGAGGTCGTGTCGACATCCCCCGGCGGCGGCGACCTGGCGAGCGTGCGCATGGCGGGCGCGGACGAATACGAAGCCGCGATGACCGCGGCGCTCACCGCGTTTGCGGACTGGCGCATGTGGCCGGCGCCGCGACGCGGCGAGGTGGTTCGCAAGATCGGCGAAGCGTTGCGCGCGAAAAAGGAGGCGCTCGGCGATCTCGTCTCCCTCGAGGTCGGCAAGGTGCGCTCCGAGGGCCACGGCGAAGTGCAGGAGATGATCGACATCTGCGACTTCTCAGTAGGGTTGTCGCGCCAACTCTACGGCCTGACGATGCATTCCGAGCGGCCGCTGCATCGCATGTACGAGCAGTGGCATCCGCTCGGAGTCGTCGGCGTGATCTCGGCGTTCAACTTCCCGGTTGCGGTGTGGATGTGGAACGCGGCGATCGCGTGGGTGTGCGGCGACGTCACCCTGTGGAAACCGTCGGAAAAGGCGCCACTGACCGCGATCGCGTGCCAGAAAATCGCTGCCGAGGTCTTTGAAGCGGAGGGTTGCCCCGAGGGGCTGAGCACCGTGCTCGTGGGCGACGGCGCCGGCATCGGCGAGCTACTCTGCGCCGACAAGCGCGTGCCGCTCGTGAGCGCGACGGGCTCGGTGCGCATGGGCAAGCGCGTTGGCGCCGTCGTGGCGGCGCGGCTTGGGCGCACGATTCTGGAGCTTGGCGGCAACAACGCCATCGTCGTGACACCCGAGGCGGATCTGGAACTCGCGACCCGTGCGATCGCGTTTGGGGCGCTGGGCACCGCGGGGCAGCGCTGTACTTCAACGCGGCGCGTCTACGCCCACGCGTCGATTTTCGACGAACTAAAGCGCCGGTTGGTCAAGATCTACGAGACGGCAGCGATCGGTGATCCGCTGGACGAGAAGACGCTGGTCGGGCCGCTGATCGATACCGACGCGGTGGAGAATGTGCAGCGCGCGCTGCGGGAGGTCGCCGCGCAGGGCGGCACGGTGTTGTGCGGCGGCGAGCCGCTGAGCGGTCCGGGATACGAGTCGGGTTGTTACATGAAACCCGCGCTCGCCGAGATTGCGCCGGACGCGGCGATCGTGCAGGAGGAGACCTTTGGGCCGCTGCTCTATCTGATTCAGTACGAGAGTCTGGACGACGCCATCGCCATGCACAACGACGTCCCGCAGGGTTTGTCGTCGGCGATCTTCACGCGCAACGTGTTGGAGTCAGAAACGTTCCTGAGCCACCGCGGTAGCGACTGCGGTATCGCCAACGTCAACATCGGAACGAGCGGCGCCGAGATCGGCGGCGCATTCGGCGGCGAAAAGGACACCGGCGGCGGACGCGAGTCCGGCAGCGATTCCTGGAAGGCCTACATGCGCCGCCAAACGAACACGATCAACTGGTCGACGGAGTTGCCGCTGGCCCAGGGTGTTGAATTCGACGTTTAGGTCGTCTGACCGCCGCGCGGGCTGGGGTCCTGTTAGCTTGAATGCGTGCGCGTTGCGTTGGTCTGTTTGGCGTTCGGATTCGCGGCCGGTTGGGTAACCAGTGGGTTGGGCTCCGATGGTGACGAGCCCATACGGACAACGTCACCGATCAGGAGCCGGACCCTCTCGAACTCCGCGGCGGCCATGGAACCCGCCGCCGAGCCGCCCGGACCGACGCGCGCCGAGTCACACAGCCTGTTGCGCACCTCCGACAACGCCGACACCGAGGCGGAGACGGAGAACGTGAACCCGAGACTCCTCGAGGGAATGGGCCGTCTCACGGTTGAGGCGACGCGCGGCCAGTGGATCTGGTTGCACGGCGTCGATATGTACGGCGATCCGGAACAGACCATCGAGACGATCCCCGACACCAGCCGCCACACACTGTCCCTTGCCACTGGCGACTACACGATTTGGTGGGGGCGGAATCACCTCAAACAGAAAACGGACGTCCGGATTCAGCCCGGAAAGACGACGCGCGTGCGCCTCGAGTCGTTGGATCCGATGGCCGGCCGCGGGCGGGTCGACTTTTCAGTCGAGGGGCTCGACGGAAAGCCGATCAAGAGTGCCGGTATCTGGGTCCGCGGCGCGTCCGGTCCGACACTCGACTGGCACCACATCCCGGTAACTGCTGGTCACGGGACCGAGTATCTGCGGCCAGGCCGATACCAGGTGCATATCGGCCATGACCTCCGTTGGATTCACGTCGTTTCCGGCCAAACGTCAACAGTTGAGTTTCGTTACCGCGGTTTTGGTGAGTTACGCATCGACCGGTCCCAACTGGTTGGACTTTTCGTGTTGCGGGCCGACGGGGCCGAGCAGCCATTCGTCGTGGAGCACAACCAAGGTGCAACAACGATGCTCTACGTCAAACCCGGTGCTTACGACGTCGTCTGGTACCCGGACTACCGCGAGAGGAGTTTTGCACGGCGTGTCGGCGTCGCGACAGTTCGTGCCGGTGAGCGTACTCAGTTCAAACCCCGGTTGCCAACCGGTTCGATTCAGGTCTTTGTCGAAGTTGTCGGCTCATTTGCCGGGAGAGACGAATGCTGGGTCAACGTTTCGCCGGGGCCGGATCCCGGGGATTCCCTGCACGGCTTAGAGCAAACCCAGCTGGAGTCGCCGGCGCTGAGTCCAGGGACCTATCGAGTGTGGGTTGCTGCCGAAGGGTGCCACCTCGAAGAACGCCGGGTCGAGGTCGCGGATCGGGCCGTGCGCGTGGAGGTGGTCCTTCACGAAGATCCGGACCTTGAAGGGCGCTTGCCCGAGGTCCCGAAATGAGCGCACAGGCAAGGCCGGTTCGCCTGGTTCTTCTGTATCTCGGGGTCGGGTTCGTCGCCGGGCTGGTGGCCGGTGGGTTCGCCGGAGAACAGACCGACGCCGCGCGAACGCCGAGTTCCATCGCGAGCAGCGGGCAGTCGTTGCCGACTCACGAACGCGCGGCCGCTGAGCCCGCCCCGCGGTCCGCTCGATCCGTTGAGGCGCCGGCGGCAGTTCGCGAAGAGGGAACTCCGGATCCGAGATTTCTCGAACGAATGGGGCGACTCATTGTGGAACTGCCCGAATCCGAAAGCCGGGACCATGGCGCCCGAGGATTTGGAGACCCCAGACGTTCGTTTTCTATTCATGGCGCGGACATGTTTGGAGATCCCGAGGAGTTCACCGAGCGGATCCAGGATGGGAAAACGAGTCGCACGCTCTTCTTGGCCGTTGGCGATTACGTTCTTTGGTGGGGCGAGAGGCACGCAAAACAGAGAGCGAGCGTTCGGATCGAGCGGGGCGTGACCAAGCGTGTACGACTCGATGCGGCGTCGGCAATCCCTCCTGGTCGCGGTCGCATCGCGTGTTTTGTGCAGGGTTTGGATGGGTCCCCCATGAGGTACCTAACGCTCTGGCTCTTGGGGGCCTCCGGGTCCAGGATCTTGAAGGTCCTACTCCCGGTGTGGGAGGGTCGCGCGACGGACAACCTGCGCCCGGGGCAATACCAGCTAGCGTTCGGGGATGACGTTCGCTGGTTTCGCGTTGTGGAGGGCGAGACGACGACCGTGGAGTTTCGCTACCGCGAGTTCGGTGAGCTTCGGATCGACACGGATGTTAAGGGCTGGGGGTATGCTCTCCGCTTAGGTGCCAGGGAGCGAGCCTGCGACGGCGCCCCGCCGACTTTGCAGTCCATCACGCCGGGGACCGGCACGGTGCTGTCGTATCCGCCCAACTTGACCGTGGGCCGGTCTGTTGGCACCGCCGAAATCGAGGCGGGCAAACGAACAGACTTTGTTCCGGAGTTCCCTCCGGGAGCGTTGGAGGTGGTCGTGCTCTTTTCGGCGCGAGAACCGGACGAAAGAGCTGGGAACACAGTCACCTTGTTTCATCCCGACGGGGGTCAAGAAGCCCTGACCAGCTACGTCGATGGCAACAAGGAACGACCGCACGTGTTCCCTGCTTTGAAGCCCGGCAAATACCGTGTGCACGTCATCGCCGAAGGCTGCCACGTCCAAGAGCGTGAGTTGGAGATTCGAGACGAAACGGTGTTGGTCGAGTTCACCCTCGATCCGGACCCGAGCCTCGATGGTGATTGGCCCGAACCGCCGAAGTAGTCCTCTGATAGCTTGAACGCGTGCGCGTCGCGTTGGTTTGTTTCGTGGTCGGTATTGCTGTCGGGCTGCTAGTCGGATGGCAGGCCTCAAACGACGAGACCCGCGCTCGGTCCGGGCATGCCGCGCCGGACGCGCGGTTGCCATCGATCACGCGCGATCGAGCGAGTGATTCACGCTCGGTGCCCGAGGCGTCGGCCGCGTCGGATGAAACGACACCGTCCAGCGAGCAGGCCCGTTCCGTTTCGAACGACGGCCCGGCGCGCGTGACCGTCACGGCCGGGGTTGGCGCGGCTCCGGACGGCATCGAACCGCAGTTCTTCGAGCGCATGGGTCAGCTCGTTCTCGACAACACGGATGGTCCGTATCGCGAGTTCACGGTGCATGGCCTCAACATGCAAGGGCAGTCCGCTACCTACGAGGATGGGATCGACGCCCGCGAAGTGCGGACCCTCACGGTCGCCGCCGGGGAGTACTTGATTCGATGGGCCGACGAAGCGGGCGCGCGCGTGTGGCAGCAGCAGACGGTGCGGGTCGAGTCCGGGAATACGACGCGCCTCTCGCTCGCCGCGGTCGACGGTGTCCCGCGAGGGCAGGGAAAGCTCGAGTTCCTGGTGACCGGCTTAGGCGGCGCGCCACTGGAGTCGGTCGGCGTCGAGGTCGAGGGCCTGTCGGTGAACGAGATGGACTCCGTGCACACGAACACGGGTCGCGATGGCCGGGCCGATACGACGTTGCGGCCCGGGCTGTATCGCGTGCAGGTCGGCCAGGACGTTCGTTGGATCGACCTTGTGGCGGGAGCCGTGGCGCGCCTCCACTTTGCGCACACGGGCTTTGGCGTGCTGCGCATCGAGTTGTCCGGCGGCGGCCGGTGTTATCTCGTTCGCGATGGTCGGCCGGTTTCGAGTGTGCTCCGCCGGGGAAAATCGGTGCGCTCCCTGCTGTTCCTGAAGCCGGGCACCTACAACGTGTTCTGGCACCCGCGTGCGAACCGGGTCATTCCGCGTCCCTTGGGACAGGTAACGATCCGTGCCGGTCTTGAATCTCGCATCGTGCCGGAGTTGCCCGAAGGAAAGGTACAGATCACGCTGAACTTCCCGAATCGCTACACAAGACCGGCGCCGCGTGAGTACTCGGTGTCGCTCATCCCGATGGCGAAAAAGTTGGGCGACCAGTACAGGGGTTCGGCCGCCGAGCCGCGACGCATGGTCGCGTTTTCGCGGATTGCTCCCGGGGCGTATCGGATGCAGGCGGTCTCCAAGGGCTGCCACGTGGTCGAGCAAACCGTGCACGTCGGCAGTGGTGTCGTGTCGCTCGACGTTACGTTTCTCGTCGACGCGAATCTCGAGGGCAAGTGGCCGTTGGAATATGGCAAGTAATGCGGCAAGCGGCGTTGTGGCTCGCGGTTGGATTGTTGGTGGGGTATCTCGCGGGGGCGCAGATGAGTGGATCGGAGCGCGCGCCGACGCGCACGGGCGCCAGTGATTCGCAGGTTCAACAGACGGAGCCTCGAACCATGATTCACGTTCCAGATCCGGAGGAGGGGGCAAAAAAACCGCTACTGGTCGAGAATCGCGCGGTAGGAGTGAGCGGCAAGGGAATCGACGTCCACTTCGACAAGCTGCCTCCCGGCAAGTATCAGATCTTCGCGCAAGTGCCTGAGTTCGAGCGTGCCACTGCGACGGCGACCATCGCGAACACGCTCGTGATCGTCGAGATCGATCTGCGCTGACTACTCGCCGGACGCGTTTCCCGCCCGCCGCGTGATACCGGGGGACCTTACCGGTTTACAAACTCAGCCTTTGCGCGGGGGCCGTTCTTCATGAAGTTCTCCATGCCGATGCGCATGTCCTCGAGGCCGCAGACCTCGCCAAAGCACTTCGACTCGAACTTCAAGCCCTCGTCCAGGCCGAGCTTCGCGCCTTCGACGATCGCCTTTGTCATGACACCGTCGACCGCCGTCGACAGGTGGCCGAGGTCGACGTCCCCGAGCACCGCGTCCGTGATCGGCTCGCGGCTGATGCGCTCGAAACCGTTTTGCGCCATGTCGTTCGCGATCGCCACCGCGCGGTCCACGAGTTGATCGGCGGCGACCTCTTCGGAAATCAGACCGCACTCGATGGCCTCGGCGCTGGAGACCGGACGGCCGGTGCGCAGCATCACGTTGGCCTTGTCGAAACCGACGACACGCGGCAGGCGTTGCGAACCGCCGGCGCCGGGGATGATGCCGAGGTTCGGCTCCGGCTGGCCGGCCAGCAGCTTCTGGCCCGCGGTCGCGATGCGCGCGTGGCACGCGAGCGCAAGTTCGTTGCCGCCGCCGAATGCGAGGCCGTTGTACGCGCACACGATCGGCTTTTCGCACTTGTCGAGATCGAGCAGGATCGTGTTGGAATGCCGGCTCGTCGCTTCGCCGTCTTCGACGGTCTTGACCGCCGCGAGCATGCCGATGTCCGCGCCGCTCACGAACGCCTTGCGGCCGAACCCGGTCAGCACCGCGCCCTTGATCGCGCTGTCCGCCGAGATCGCCTTCACGTGCGCGCCGATCTGCTCGAAGACGTCCTTGTTGAGCGCGTTGAGCACGGCCGGCCGGCGGATGGTCAGCACGGCGATGCCGTCCCTGTCCTCGCGCAGAACGAGCGGGATCTCCCACGCGCCCTTTTGGGCCTGCGCCTTGAGGCTCGCCGGCACCGGGAAACCCTCGTGGTCCTTGGCGTAGCTCTCGACCAGCGCGAGCGCCGTGTCGACGCCGATCTTGTTCATGTACGCGAACGGCGGCGCCGTGACGAGCGCGGTCTGCGTGCCCATCTCGAGGTCCGCGACGTTGGAGATGCCGCTGTCCAGGATCTCGGTCACGATGCCGAAGTATGCGCCGAGGATGCGATCCGCGATCTTGGTCTTCTGCTCGTCCGGGGTTTCGACCTTCTCGCCGCGCTTGACGCCGTCCCACGGTGCGCCGGTTTCCATCTGCGCTTCCATGAGCTTGGTCGGCTGGAACCAGCCGTGGATCTTCTCGGCGTAGTGCTGCAGGCCGACGAACGTCAGCGGGTTGCCGCCGGTCAGATTCATCGCCGTGAATGGTCCGACACCCTGCTTGAGCGTGCGGCGCACGACATCGTCCACCTCCTTCACCGTGCCGAGGCCCTCCTCGACGATTTTGGCGGACGCGTGGAAGAGACCCTCGAAGATCGGGTCCATCGCGTAGCCGTAGCGGCTCCCGACGCGGATCGGAACCTTGCCGATCGCTTCGTAGAAGAGCATCAGCCAAGCCGTGAGGTCCTGATCGGTCTCGGCGCTCGGCACGATCTCGACCATCGGGTTCCGCTCAGCCGGGAAGAAGTAATGGATGACCGCGCAGCGGTTTTTGTGCGCGCAGTCGCCGAAGATCACCTCGGGCTCCATATGTGAGCTGTTCGAGGCAAGGATCGTGTCGTTCCCGACGATCCCCTCCAGGTGCGAGAAGATCTTCCGCTTGATGCCCAGATCCTCGCTCGCGGCCTCGATGATCAATCCGGCGCCGGCGAGTTGCTCGTAGTCGGTGGTGAAGGTGGTGTTGTCCTTCATCGCCTGGCCGAATTCCGCCTTGAAGGCCTTGGACTCGACACCCTTGTCGATTTTCTTGTGGAGTTTGCTCTGACCCCTGTCGAGGGCGTCCTGCGCAACGTCGACGACTACGACCGGGACGCCGTGCCGCTGGAGCACCTTGCTCATGTGCAGCGCGATGTCCGGGCCGATCTGGCCCGAACCAATGATTCCGACCTTGTCGATCGTGCGGGAGTGAAGTGTGTACGCCATCTTGGTGGATCCTCCGGGGAACCACGCATTCTAGCGAGAGGGTCAACAGGGCGCAGCACACTCGAGTTCCGCCCCTTGAACTTGCCCTTGTCCTGGACCCTCGGCCCTTTGCACTTTTCCTATGCCCCTCCCCCCTTGCCTTTTGCGAATGGACAAGGAAAAGGGGCAGGAAGAAAGGGTCGAGTGCAAAGGGTCTAGGACAAGGGCAAGTTCAAGGGCGAGGACACGGACACGGGCAAGGAAAAGGTGGAGCAAGTCCGACTGGGTGTGCCGCGGCACGCCCCCCAATGCCCCTTCCAGGGGCGGCGGTGATAAACTCTCGCGCCATGCGCTGGGGCTTTGTCCTCGATCAGGACTCCTGCATCGGATGCCACGCGTGCACGGTCGCCTGCAAACAGGAAAACGAGGTGCCCCTCGGGGCGTTTCGGACCTGGGTGAAGTGGATCGAGCACGGGCAGTTTCCCGAGACTTCGCGATCCGCCGCCGTGTTGCGTTGCAACCACTGCGAGGACGCGCCGTGCATCGAGATTTGCCCGACCGTCGCGCTCCACAAGCGTCCCGACGGCATCGTCGATCTGGACCACTCGCGCTGCATCGGCTGCGCGTCCTGTCTCCAGGCGTGCCCGTATGACGCCATCTACATCGACCCCGATGAGGGCACCGCCGCGAAATGCCACTTCTGCGCGCACCGCATGGAGGTGGATCTGGCGCCGGCGTGCGTCTCTGTCTGCCCCGTGCAGGCCATCAACGTAGTCGATCTCGACGACCCCGACATCCGCACCGAGCTGGGCGAGCGCAAGGCGGTCGTTCGCAAACCCGACCGCGGCACCAAACCTCAGACGTTCTATTTGGGGGTGGACCCGCTCGCCCTGGACCCGCTCGCGGTGGACGGTACGCGCACCATGAGCCACGCTCAGGTGCCCGATCCGATGCCGGCGCCGGGCAACGCCGAGGCCCGCGCGGTGTACGACGTTCCGCGCGCGCGTCCCTGGGGCAACAAGATCGCGGCCTACATGGTGACCAAGGCGGTCGCGTCGGGCGCGCTCATCGCCGCCGTGTTGCAGTTTTGGGGCGCGGGGGTGGATGCCGGTTTCGATCGGGCGTTCGCGCTGCTCGCGCTCGCGATGAACGCCGTGACGATGTTCCTCCTGATCAGCGATCTGCACAAA
The DNA here is from genome assembly GCA_036443405.1 of Planctomycetota bacterium. Classification (GTDB taxonomy): domain Bacteria; phylum Planctomycetota; class PLA2; order PLA2; family PLA2; genus JAZFYD01. Next base: position 6,588 of record JAZFYD010000147.1, on the reverse strand, counting down.
CCCGCACGGTTTTGGTACCTGCTGACCAAGGGCAACCAGAAGTCGTGGCTCGTTCGCGGCGGGTACGTACTCGGAGCGCACGCCGCCGTGAGTTTGCTGTGGGCGCTGCGGCCATTCGATCCGCCGACCGACGGCATCCCGGTGGGCGCGTTCATCTTCTCGGTGTTCACGATCCTCGTCGCGCTTGCGACGTCGGCGTACACCGCGTTCCTGTTCTGGCAGGCGCGCGGCCGCGAGCTCTGGGCGGAGGACCGCTCGCTGATGCTCGTACTCATCGTGCAGGCGTTCGCCGCCGGCTCGGCTGTGAGTTGGTACGCGGGCGACCGATCGCCGATCTGGGCGCTTGCTTATCTCGCCGTCACCATCTTCGCGCACTTCCTGAAGCCGACCACCGAGGCCGCGCGCCAGGCGCATCGCTACATGGTCCACCACCCGGCGTACTGGGGCGGCGTGCTGCTCGCCGTAACAGCGATCTTCTATCCGCCGCTCGTTCTCGGCGCGTTCGCATTCCTCGACTGGGTCTACGTCAAGGCCGGCCAGGAGGTCGCGCTGTCATGAAGTACCTGCCCGACCAGATCACGTCCGCGCCGCCGCCGGAGCACTGGGATCACTGGGAGGAGTACGACGCGAAGGCGTGGCCCGAGCGCAAGAAGCGCGTGTACCGGCTCGTGCCGACGATCTGTTTCAACTGCGAGTCGGCGTGCGGGCTCCTGGCGTACGTCGACAAGGAAAACGGCGAGGTCAAACGCTTCGAGGGCAACCCGGTGCACCCGGGCAGCCGCGGCCGCGTTTGCGCGAAAGGGCCGGCGACCCACAACCAGATCAACGACCCGCAGCGCATCCTGTATCCGCTCAAACGGGTCGGCGAACGCGGCGGCGGCAAGTTCGAGCGTGTGTCCTGGGAGGAGGTGCTCGAGGCGCTTTCCGGCCGGCTGAATCGCGCGCTGACCGAGAAGCGCCTGACCGAGGTGATGTATCACGTCGGGCGGCCGGGCCACGACGGCACGATGGAGACCATCCTCAAGACGTGGGGCGTGGACGGTCACAACAGCCACACCAACGTGTGTTCGAGCGCCGCGCGCCTCGGGTACACGGTGATGTGCGGTGGCGACCGGCCGTCGCCGGACTTTGCGAACGCGAAGTGCGTCTTGTTGTTGTCGTCGCACCTGGAAACGGGGCACTACTTCAACCCGCACGCGCAACGCATCACCGAGGGGGTGCACGACGGCGCGAAGCTGATCGTGATGGACCCGCGGCTCTCCAACACCGCGGCGAAAGCGCACCTCTGGCTGCCGACGTGGCCGGGCAGCGAAACGACGGTGCTGCTCGCGATCGCGCACCACCTGCTTACGACCGGCAAGTTCGACGAAGCGCTCTTGCGGGACTACGCCAACTGGCCCGAGACGCTGAAGCACCTCGAACCGGACGCGCCGGAGGACTTCGACCGGTTCATCGCCGCGTTGAAAAACCACTACGCCGAATACACGTTCGATCGCGCCGAGAAAGAGAGCGGCGTCGGAAAGACCAAGCTGCTGCAGGCCGCCGAATGGATCGCGGAGTCCGGCGACCAACTCGCAAGCCACGTGTGGCGCGGGCCGGCGACGGGCAACCTCGGCGGTTGGCAGGTTGCGCGCGCGCTCGAGTTTCTCGTGGTGTTGACGGGGTCGCTCGGTACGAAGGGCGGCACCTCGCCCGCCGGCTGGCACAAGTTCAAACCCAAGACGCACCTGTCGCCGCCGCCGCAAGAGGTGTGGAACGAGCACCTCTACCCGCGGGACTATCCGCTGGCGATGCACGAGATGAGCCCGTTGTTGCCGTATCTCGTGACCGAGGACGAGCCCGTTGACCTCTACTTCTCGCGCGTGTTCAACCCGGTGTGGACCTACCCCGACGGTACCGCGTGGATCGAGTTGCTGTCCGACGAAAAGCGCATCGGCTGCCACGTCGCGCTCACGCCGACGTGGAACGAGACCGCGCGCTATGCGGACTACGTGTTGCCGATGGGGCTCTCCCCCGAGCGCCACGACATCATGAGCACCGAGACGCACGCGGGCGCGTGGATCGGGTTTCGCCAGCCGATTCATCGCGTGCTCAGGGAGCGCGACGGCGAGAAGTTCGAGTACACGTGGCAGGCGAATCCCGGCGAGGTGTGGGAGGAGGAGGAGTTCTTCCACGAGCTATCGTGGCGCGCGGATCCCGACGGCTCGCTTGGCGTGCGCAAGCACTTCGAGTCCCCGTACCGGCCGGGCGAGAAGATCACGATCGACGAGCACTATCGCTGGATCTTCGAAAACTCGGTACCGGGGCTGCCCGAAGCCGCCCAAAAGGAAGGCCTTACAGCGCTTGCATACATGCGCCGCTACGGTGCGTTCGAGGTGAAGCGCGACGTGTACAAGCTGCACGAGCGCGAGCCGCTGAAGACACCGAGCGGAAAGATCGAGATCTTCTCGTCGACGATGGTGGACTGGGGCTGGTCGGAACAATCCATGCCCGCGAGCATCGAAAGCCACGTCGCGAAGACCGCGCTCGAGCCCGGCCAGATGGTGTTGGTGCCGACGTTCCGGTTGCCGACGTTGATCCACTCGCGTTCGGCCAACTCGCAGTGGTTGTATGAGATCAGCCACAAGAACCCTCTGTGGATTCATCCCGAGGATGCGAGCCGGCTCGACGCGACCGAGAATGACCTGCTGCGTGTCGAAACGGAGATCGGGTACTTCGTGCTACGGCCGTTCATCACCGAGGGCATTCCGCCGGGCATCGTCGCGTGCAGCCATCACCTTGGACGGTGGCACCGCGCGGGGGACCCCGAGGACACGCCGGAGAACTTCTCGAGCGCGCTGGTGGATCAGACCGTCGAAGGCGATGTCTGGCGGTGGCGCCGCGTCGGTGAAGACGCCGGGGACGGCGGGCTCGGTTGGTGGTCCGAATCCGGCGTGCACCAGAACATCACGTTCCCGGTGCACCCCGATCCGATCAGCGGCATGCACTGCTGGCACCAGGCGGTGTTCGTGCGCCGCAGCCAACCCGGCGACCGCTTCGGCGACATTGCCGTCGACCGAAAGAAGGCCCGCGAGGTCTACGAGAAGTGGCGCAGCTGGACGCGTCCCCCGACCGGCGACCTCCGCCGCCCGCTGTGGCTGGCGCGTCATGTCAAGCCGGCGGAATCGGCTTATCGGTTGCACTGATCGTTCGGGCCCGGCAGCGTGCCAAAACTCCGCTACGGTGGGGTGGTGAGAGAAGGGCGACGAGCCATCGGATCATGGGTGCGGGCTGTGGCGCTAGTGGTTGCGCCACTGCTATTTGCGAGCTGCACGCAAGGCGTCTCGTGCGGCTGCGATTCGTCACTCGACTCATTCTTGCTAGGCCTTTCAGCGGGCGAATGGTGGTCCGACGGAGTCGGGGGCACACTTCTGTTTCGCGTTCAAGGTCGCGAGGCGATTCTCGTGCGCTCGGCACGCGATGGCTCCATGGAACTGCTCCGCCTGGAGTTCGCCGAACCGGATCTGAGTGGGAGGATGCTCTTTCACGTCCGCGAGCCCGCGCATCGGGTCGGAGAGTTGTTGTTCTGGTTGCAGCTTAGCGACGGCGCCGCCGGCGTTTCGTCAATTACGCTGGAGTATGCGGAACAGGAACAACAGTGGATGGACCTCCCTCTTGGGTTTCGACGGGATGTCGTCGGGCGCAACCGTGTCGTGTTGAAGATCCGCGAAACCGTCCGCCAGACCGACGCAGATCAGGACACCGCCCCGCCCGCCCCCACCGCGCTAATTCAAGCGCGCGACTAGTTCCACAAAGAAACGCCGGCCTTTGATGCGGCCGTTTTGGAGACTCTTGACGGCTTTTTGGCTCACGCTGCTGGCGACGGCGACGTACGAGCGGCGATCGAGGATTTCGATGTTGCCGATGTCGGAGCCTTTTAGGCCGCCGGCTTCGCCGGTCAGCGCGCCGAGGATGTCGCCGGGGCGGACCTTGTCCTTGCGGCCGCCGGCGATGTGGATCGTGTCCATCTTCGCGGGGCGGGCGATCTGCTTGGCGAGTTGCGCTGCGGTACGATTGTCGGTGGTGTCGAGGGTCATGCGTTCGAGCGGTGCGCCGATGCGTTCCTCGATCGCGGCGACCGCGCGCTCGTTGCGCTGCGTGGCGAGGGACACGGCGAGCCCGACCTTGCCGGCGCGGCCGGTGCGCCCGATGCGGTGGATGTAGACGTCGGGCTTGTTGGGCAGATCGAAGTTGACGACGAGGTCCAGATCCTCGACGTCGATGCCGCGCGCGGCGACGTCCGTCGCCACCAGCACGCGCACGCTTTGGTTGCGGAACGTCGCCATCACGCGATCGCGTTCGAACTGCTCGAGATCCCCGTGCAGGCAATCCGTGCTGACGCCTGCGCGCGCTAGGGACGTCGCGAGATCGGCAACCGTTGTTTTCTGATTGCAGAACACGAGCGCGGAGTCGGGTTGGTGCTCCGCGAGTACGGCATACAACGCGCGCAGCTTGTCCTTGGCATCGACGGCCAGCACGCGCTGGCGAATCTGCGGCGTCTCGTCGCCCGGTTCGTCCACCGTGACCCGCACCGCGTCCTTTTGATGCGACCGGCAGATGGCTTCGATGGACTCCGGGAACGTCGCGGAGAACAGCGCGGTCTGGCGCCACTTCGGCAGCCGATGGAGGATCTTCTCCATGTCGTCGGCAAACCCCATGTCGAGCATGCGGTCGGCCTCGTCGAGCACCGCGATCTTGACGCGACTCAGATTGAGCGTTTTGCGCCCAAGATGATCGAGCACGCGGCCCGGGGTGCCGACGGCGACATGGATCCCGCGTGTGAGCGCCGCGATCTGCGGTCGCACCGGCTGGCCGCCGGAGACAACAAGGACGCCGAGCCCATCGTGTTTGCGCCCCAGCCTGCGGATCACGCTCGCGACCTGGGCGCTCAGTTCGCGCGTCGGGCAAAGCACCAGCGCCTGCACGTGCCGCCGGTCCAACGTGACCGCTTCCAGAATCGGCAACGCAAACGCCACCGTCTTCCCGCTGCCCGTCTTGGCCTGGCCGATCAGGTCCTTCCCGGCGAGCATCGGCGGAATCCCCTGCGCCTGAATCGGCGTCATCTGCTCGTAGCCGAGTTCGCGCGCGACCGCGACCAGCGACGGCGATAGCGCGAGGGATCCGAAGCTGGTCGGCATTGGCGGCAAGATACCCCCCATGGCCAGCGAGGGGGATCGCGGCATCGAATGTTCGGGGATCGAGACATCCGTGCTGCGATTCGAGCGCACGCGCGGAATCCGAACGCATCAGACCTCGCCGTTGATGGCGCGGGTGCTCAAACAACTCGTTCAACATTCGCGAAACGAGCCAGTCTGGGCCGTTTGGAGTGTTTTGTGGATGGACGGCGCCGGCCGCGGCTTGCTACGGTTCTTGGTCGCGGACACCTCGTTCTGAGGCTCGAGGCCGCATGGGTAAACGGAGTGGAGAGAACAACATGAGAATGACACGTTCGCTCGGCGTTTTGATGGCGTTGGTTCTTTCGGCTGGAGTCGCGAGCGCGGACCCGATCACCGGTGGCGAACTCTACGCGGTGTTCGCGGGCGGCGGTGCCTTCACGGGTGCGAGCGACAGCTACATCGTCACCAAGTTCGCCGCGTTTGACGCTGGTAGCGATTTCCCCAGCGGCCTGACCGTCAGCGACTTCCCAGCGGCTGGGGCCGGCGCGGTATTCGACACGGTGGCATCCGGCAGCGAGTTCTTCATGCTCGGCTGGGCCACTAGCGGCTCGGGGGACCATCTTCTGGTCGGAACGCCCGGCGCGCTCAGTGACCCAAACGCCTTCCAAGCCTCGCTGACCACGGCCGCGATGGGCCTGGGCGGATTGCTCGGCGGTGGTGTTGCCGGGACCGTTGCGTCCGCCGCGTTCTGGGGTGCGGGTGGTCTCGCGGACGACGGACCGGAAGATTTCGACATTCCCGTTGGCGTAATGGCGGCCACCATGGGCGGTGAGAACATCTTCGGATTTACGTTCCCGGTGTTCGCGGGCATGGCGGACTTCGAAATCCTCACCGCTGGTGGAGGGTCGATGTACGGCTTCGTGAGTTATTCCGGTCCCGTGGCGGCGAGCTCCGGGCCCCCGGGCGGCGGCGTCGGTCCCAGCGCCATCGGCGGCGACCCGCCGGCAGCGATACTGCCGCCGCCGGCCCCGATTCCAGAGCCGGCCACGCTGTTGCTCGTCGCAGGTGCGGCGGCCGGTGCCGCGTGGCGGCGCAAGCGGGTCGCGTAACTCGACAACAAGACCAACCGTTTCAAAACGGATAGCGGGTCGGGATCCAAGCTCCGGCCCGCTGTCTTTTTGAGAATCGCGGTCAGCGGCCCAGACTCAACGACCCAATGACCTGCGCGCTTCCTCGATGATCTCGTTCGAGGGCCAGTTGGTGAGGTAGTGCTCGCGGTCCGACTCGTTGCGCATCGCGCCTGAGCGGGAGGCGACCATGTCGCGTGCCACGCCCAGGTACCGGAGTCCGCGGTCGTCTTCCCCGAAAACGCTCCGCAGCGTGAAGTAGATCTCCGGGCCGTGCTCCGGCGACACCTCCGGGTAGGACTCGA
>JAZFYD010000146.1:0-9883 GCA_036443405.1 Planctomycetota bacterium | reverse complement strand
CAGTAAGATCGGGCCGGAGTATCTTCTCCAAGTACGGAGGCGAGTATGCGCTGTGTCGTCTGCAAGGAGCACGCAACTTTCGAACACACCGTATTCAAGGGGACCGAACCGGTGAAGGTGCGGCTTTGCGACGCTTGTGCAAACAAGGTCGAAGCGGAGAAGCACTTGTCGCTGATCAAGGACGCCCCCGATCATTCGGCGAAGACCGCCGCGGTGGAGGGCTTCCTCAAAGTTCTAGGGGTATAGGGCCCTACGGGCCCGGGGTTCTGGGGGCATAGGGCCCCGCCCGTCCAGAACGATCGTTAATCAACCGCGCACGCCGCGCGCTTCGAGTTCCGCAGAAGCGCGCGAAGCGAAGATCTCGAGCACCGTCTTCCCAAGACTGGGATTCGCGAGCGGCCGCCGGCCGAGCCCGTTGATCAGCCCGATCACCTTGCCCTCTGAATCCCATAGCGGCGACGCGATGTAGCTCTCGGCCTGGATCTCCGTCAATAGCTCATCTTTCGGGAAGCGTGCCTGCACGCCGCTGGCGTGAACGCAGGCACCGCCGGTCACCACCTGCTCGCAAGGCGATCCCGCGAGCTCGTATTCGATGTTGTCGCTGAACTTCCCGTCGACATATCCCGCGATGGTCCGAATCCGCTGTCCGTCTTCCGTAACCTCGCCTACGAACGCATAGTCGAGGTCAAGGCTGCGTGCGAGATAGGCCACGATCGAGTGGAAGAACTCGTCGCCGCTCACCGACGCGCCCGCGACAAGGTGCTTCACGAGGTCCTCGGAGCGCACCTGATCCGTGACCCGTTCGAAAACGCAGCCGACGCATCGATCCGGAAGCGGGAACGCCTTGAACGACCAGATGTTCTCGTCGACGTTGTCGTCCCCGTACTCGAACTTGTCCTCGGCGTAGACCTCGCCGGACCGAACGACCTCCGCAAAGAGCTTGGGAATCCCTCGCTCCTCTAGCTTGGGGAAGACCTCCGTGATTCGCTTGCCGAGACTCTCCTCGGCGGTGATGCTCAGTAGCTTCTCCGCCTCAGGGTTCACCGAAGCGACGCGCAAGCTGGTCGGGTCCTCGTCGTTTTCCAGCCGGTAGATGATGAGGCCGATCTGCATCTGACGGGCGACGCGGGCCAAGAGATGGATGCGTTCGTCGGCGCGCTTCCGCTCCGTGATGTCGGTGTAGTGTTCGATCCGGCCGCCGGCGTAGTACCCGCTCCGAATTGGTTGGCTCCAGTGATCGAGCCAGAGCTCGCGGCGGCCGGGTTCGGGCAGGATGTGGCACTCGAAGTGCGCGATGTCCGCTCCGCTCTCGTAGGCGGCGAGCACCTTTTCGCCGAATGCCATCGGGTTTTCCATCATGTAGCGGATGCGCTCCGTCACGAGCCGTCGGCAGTCGTAACCAACAATCTCCGCGCGCGAAACACCGAAGTAACTCTCATAGGAACTGTTGACCCAAGCGACGCGATGACGGGCGGTGATGATGCTGATCCCCACCGACGAGCTGTCGAGCACATCGTTAAGCAGACTCTTGGCCACCGCCTCGCTCTCCTCGAGCGCGGCGTGCGCATCGCGGCTTGCGGTGAGGTCGCGGATGGCGTTGATCGTGTAGGAACCGGCGCCGGTATCCAACGCGCTCAGACTCACCTCGGCCGGGAAACAGCCTCCCGCCTGCCGCCGGCATTCGAAGGGGTCCTCCCGTCCGATGACCCGCGGCCGCGGCTGATTGAGAAAACTCGTGCGCGCGGCGCGGTAGACCTCGCGCGACTCCTCACCGACGAGTTCGACCGCGTCCATCCCGACAAGAGCGTCGCGCGAATACTCGAAGAGTGTTACCGCGCCGGCGTTGACAAGGCGGATGCGATCTTCGGAGTCCGTCAGATACATGGCGGTCGGCGCCGACTCGAGAAGCTGCCGCATCTCGCGCTCCATGCGGCGAGTGGCTGCAACAACCGGCCCGAGGGCGCGGATACCCACCAGGAAACACGCCGCCACGCCGAGATCCGCGAGAACCGAGAGGTTCGCGGCCATGTTGGTCGGCATGGTCCAGACACCTAGCATGTGCGCGCCAAGGAGTCCGACGTGTGTCACTGCCGCGAGGGAGAGGGCCGCGGCGATCCAGGACCACGCGGTTCCGCGCCCTGCCGTCGGCATCAGTCGGAGTGCGACGATGGCGCCAATGCAGTAAAGCAGAACAGAGACAACCGCGACTACGATCAAGAATCACCCCTTCGCGTCGGCCATCCGGGCGCGACCGCCATCCTAGCGAATCCGGAGTATCGTACCCATCCGCTTTTGTGCCTTCAACGGCGCAAAACGGCCCGTGGGGCTGCTTGCGACCAATTTGCGTGGGCGCATGGGATCACGCACTCCCCCTCGGCCCGGTGGTTCTTTAGAATTCGCGTCTCGGAGGAGAAACGATGTCCGCAAGCAACTATCAAACAGGCGAGTTCTGCTGGAACGAACTTGCAACACGTGACGTCGATAGGGCGAAGGCCTTCTACGCGGCGCTGTTCGGATGGGATATCGAGGAGTCCGCCATGGCCCAGGGCGGGGTCTACTCGCTCTTTCATTTCGGCGGCGAGTACGTGGCCGGTGGATACGAGATGTCCGGCGAGATATTCGAGGGCGTGCCGCCGCACTGGCTCGCCTATGTTCATGTCGAGGACGTCGATGCGTTCACCGAACGGGCGACAGGGCTCGGCGGCATGGTCGTGACGGAGCCGATGGATGTCCCCGGTGTCGGGCGCATGAGCATCGTGCGTGATTCGGTCGGCGCCATGTTCGCGCTTTTCAAGGGCTCGGAGCACGTCGGCGCAGCACGATCCGACCGGCGGCCCGGTTCGTTTTGCTGGAACGAGTTGGCGACTCGCGATGCCGACGGCGCGGGCCGCTTCTACGCGGAGCTCTTTTCCTGGTCCTCCACAACCCGGGAGATGAGCGGCACGAACTACACCGTCTTCTCGATCGGCGAGACCTTTGTCGCGGGCATGCTCCAGATGACAAAAGAGTGGGGCGACATCCCGAGCCACTGGATGGCCTACGTGGCTGTTGAGGACTGCGACGCTGCATGCGCGAAGGCCACGGAGCTTGGCGGGAAGGTCTGCGTCCCGCCGACCGACATCGACGTCGGGCGCTTCGCAGTCTTGAACGATCCGACCGGGGCCGCGCTTTCCGTGATTACCCTTGCTGGTGAGTAGCTCCCGCGGAACTTGCCGTTTGAGCCCGTTTCGACGTCCGATTCTGTTTCACCTGCCTGTTAGCTTGCGCTCACGTTGAGTAAGCGGGATCGGAAGGTCGGGCTCTTCGGGGCCACCATGGTCGGTGTCGGCGCGATGGTGGGCGCGGGCATCTTCGTGCTCTGCGGGGTCGCGATGAACGTGTCCGGACCGGGCGCGATCCTCGCGTTCGCTCTGAACGGCGTCGTGACCTTCATCACCGCGTTCGCGTTCGCCGAGCTCGCGGCGGTGTTCCCCGAAGCCGGCGGCGCGTACGTCTACGCCAAGAAGGTGTTTCCGATCGACGCGGCGTTCGGCGTCGGCTGGGTGCTCTGGTTCGCCTACGTCGTCGCGTGCGCGCTCTACTCGCTCGGTTTCGCGAGCTTCGCCGCCTACACGATCCACAAACTCGCGCCGGGTTTCGATTTACCGGCGCTGTTCCCGGTCGTGGCCGCCGTCGGGGGCGCGGGCGTCTCCGCCGTGATCCTCGCGACTCGCGGTGCGGGCGCGGGCAACCTCATCTCGGTCGCCAAGGTGGTCGCGTTCCTGATCCTGATCGGCCTCGGCATCGCGGCGCTCGGCGAATCGACAAAGAGCGTCACCGATTCGTTCGACCCGTTCCTGCCTTTCGGGTTCACCGGCGTCCTGTCGGCGATGGGATTCACGTTCATCGCGCTGGAGGGTTACGAGATCATCGCGGCCGTCTCGGAGGACGTGAAGGATCCGGAGCGAAACGTCCCGCGCGCGATGTTCCTGTCCATCGGGATCACGCTCGTCGTCTACATGGGACTCCTGTTCGTCATCCTGACCGTCGGCGGGCCGGAGAACGGTTCGGACGCCTGGCAGGACCTCGGAACGCGCGGCGAGATGGCGGTCGCGGTCGCGGCGAAGCGGTTTGGCGGCGGATTCGGGGAGTGGGTTGTTGTCGTCGCGGGACTGCTCGCGACATTTTCGGCGCTGTCCGCGACGCTGCTCGCGGCGTCGCGCATTTCGTTTGCGATGGCCCGCGACCGCGCGCTGCCGCGGCGGCTGAGCCGGCTCAAGGGCGACACACCGGTGTCCGCGCTGTATCTGAGCACGGGGCTCGTGGCGCTGATCGTGATCGTGACCGGCGACGTCGGTATTGCGGGCGCCGCCGCGTCGCTCGTGTTCCTGGTGCTCTTCGCCCTCGCGAACGCCGCGGGTTTGTTGGTGCGGATGCGCGTCGGCCCGGGCCGGGGTTTCCGCGCGCCGCTCTATCCGCTGCTACCGATCGCAGGCATCACGTGTTGCCTCGGCCTCGCGTTTTTCCAGGCGTTCGAGGTGCCCGAGGCGTCGCTCGTGGTTTGTGCGTGGCTGATGCTCGGGTGCGGCCTCTACCTCACCAAGCTGCGCCACAGCGCGCGGACGGTCTCCGCACGGTCCGAGACCTTCGACGCGGATCTCATTCGGTTGCGCGGACGCGCGCCGCTCGTTCTCGTGCCCATCGCGAATCCGGAGAGCGCCGAACCGCTCGTTTATCTCGGCCAGGCGCTCGCCGCGCCGGGTGTCGGCCGCGTCTTGGCCCTCGGCGTCGCGGAATTCGATCCCGCGCGGCCGGATTCGGGGGAGGACGCGTACAAGAGCGTGGAGGCGGCGATGCGCATGGCCGTCCGCGCGGCGAGCAAACTCGGTCGGCCGTTCGAGGGTGTCGTGAGGCTCGCTTCCAACGCCCCGCAGGTCATCGTGCAAACGGCCGCCGAACGCCGGCCCGAGACGATCCTCTTCGGCATGAGCAACATGGACGCCGAGGGGGGAACGGATTTCCTCGAAGGAGTCATCCAGGGCACGCGTTGCGATGTCGTGGTGCTGAACGCGCCGATGGGCTGGTCGTTGAACAGCGTGTCGACCGTCCTGGTGCCCGTCGCGACCGGGGCTTCCCCGCACAACCCGCTGCGCGCGCGCGTCCTGGGCATGTTGATGCGCGAGCGCAACTGCGCCGTACGATTGCTGCAGGTCGTCGGCGACGACGGCGACGACAAGGAAGCTCGGCGCGGCCTCCTCCGGCACGCCGACGATCTCGGTCTTCCCGATTCGAGCTGTCTCATGGTGCGGTCTTCCGACCCGGCAGGGACGATCATCGATCAATCGCAGACGGCCGACCTCGTCGTGCTCGGGCTCGGCAACAGCCACGGCCGCCGGCGCCTCATCGGCGACTTCGCGCGCGAGGTGGTCGGCGGCGCGGCCTGCCCCGTCGTGGCGATCGCCCAGGTCCGCCAGCGGCACTAGCCCGGATTATTCACAAGACGAGCGTTCCGGACGGCCCCAGCCGCCGAGTTCTTTGCTGGTTCGTTTTTGGAACCACAGAGACACTGAGGCACGGAGGCCGGCAGAGGAGCCGAAACGTCGACCGGACGCCGGGCACTCTTTTCCATTCGAGAGTCTCCGTGGGTCAGCGGGGACGTGGCCGAGAGTTCGCCACGTTCGAATGAAACAGGAATTCAGCGAAATGGAGTCGACACGAGCCGCGCTGCAACGCCTCCGTGTCTCCGTGCCTCTGTAATTTTCTTTCCGCCCAATCCCCTAGCGCGCGGGATCGATCGCGCGGATGAACTCGTCGATGATGCGCGCGGGTTTGATCTCGTCACGGCGGGAGTACTCCAGCGCGGCCGCCGACAAACGTGCGTGCTCGGCGTCGTCGTCGCACAAACGGCTCAGCCCGGCCTCCCACGCATCGAACGGTGCCGACGGATCGACCAGGATGCCGCCCGGTCCGACGGACTCGGGCAGGCCGCCGCCGTTGGTGGCGAGAGCGGGAATCCCGCTGACCTGCGCCTCCGTCGCGACGCGGCCCCACGCCTCCTCCCACCGCTCAGGATCCTGCAGGGAGGGAATCATCACGCAACGTGCTCGCGCATAGAACTCGCGCACATCCTTGCGCGGCGCATGCAGCGTCAGGTTGGCGTGGCGCGGCACGATCTCTGCCAAGCGCGCGCGCACTTCGGTCGTCAACGGCCAAGTCTCGACGAAGTCGAACTCGATGTCCGGCCGGCGCGCCACCAGCTGCAACGCGGTGTCGAGACCCTTGAGCGGATGCGGATTGAAGAACAGGACGCGATCGCCGCCGGCCTCCACGCGATACCGGTCCGGATCGACGAGCGGTGGGGATACCTCCGCATGCAATTCGTACCGTTTCAGAAAACTCGACGCGGTGAACGCCGAGTTCGCAACGTACACGGCATTTTCATGGCGCGGGATCTCACCGCCGAGATCGTCGAAGCGGGTGTCGCGCACGCAGATCACCGCCCGCTTTCCGGCCGCGAGAACGCGCTCTGCCATCTCCATGCCCGTGTGGGCGTGGATCACGACCGAGTCGGGCCGGAATCGCTCGAGCGCCTCGTCCACGACGTCGGCCGGAGAGAACGCGCGAAAGACCGGGTAGCCGACCGCGCGATCCACGACACACTGGCGACGCGGCTGCAACCGCCGCAACACATCGAAACGAACCCCGAGCCAGCCCCGCGACGAACGACGCGCCAGAACGGCGGTCTCGATGTCCCGGCCGCGGAGGCCGTCGCACAGCGCGTGCACGGTCGACTGCGCACCCCCGAACTGTTGCGGCAAGTAGGCGTGGCGCGTGGCAAAAAGAACTCGGATGGCGATAACCCCGCAGCGGCAATCGCCCGTCGCGATCCCGGTGGCAGCGCGTCATCCTAAGCGCACGCGGATGGAACGCCATGACCGCGGCTACCGCTTGGGGCGAACGCGCACGAGCCAGCTCACGCGCTCTTCGAGCAGATACGTCGGGTCGCGCACCACCCAGCGCGTTGTGTCCCGCACGCGCGCGATGACACGGTACAGGCCCGGCTCGAGCTTGCCGATCCGGAACGCGTGGCGCCAGGGCTTCTTGCGGCTGCCCTTTTGCACGAGGCCCAGCTTGCTCTTTGTCCCCGGCGGCGGCTCACCGAACGCGGAACGGTCTTCGAGCGCACGGGGCCCACGCGGACGGAACGGTCGGCGCTTCGAAGCACTTTCGACGGACCGGCTTCCAGACACGAGCACCGGCTGCTCCCCGGGGTCCGCGGCCAACACGTGCCAGGTCACTTCCAGCTTGTGCCGCAGCGGCGCCATCGGGGTCACGAAGAGCCGCGTGTCCTCGCCGGCAACCACCGACACCTCGAGCTCGGTCGGCGGCGCGACCGTGTCGACCGGGCTCACGTGCTCGTAGATCACGAGCACCGTCGCCTCACGGCACACCGGACAAAACGATGTGGCGCCGGCCGCGTTCATCGCGCAGGTTCGCGCGGGACGCCACACGCCCTTGGTGAAGGTCGCGCCGCCCTCATGCACGCCGACACCCTTGATGCGTTTTTCGATCATGTGCGCCCACGGCACCTTCTTGGGGTCCGGCGTGGTCGACGCGTTGGGCGCCTTGATCATCGCGCGGGCCGGAGGTGTCGGCGCGTTCGGGTTGCCCTGATATTCGTCGAGCAACCGCGAAAACGCGTGGCCGAACTCGTGCACCGTGACGGACTTGTCGGGACGGCCGACGTTGGCGATACCGCCGCCGCCCATTCCGAGTTTCCCGAAACGCGCGAACGCGATCACGAACCGATCGTCTGCAACCCCGGGATTCTCGCGCGCCGCGATGTCCAACCACTTGAGGACAAGGCCGCGGTCCGCCATCACCTGGCCCTGCGGCCCCATCGCCTTGCAGTCGAGCGCGGTCGAGTAATCCGACTTCTTCTTGCGCGAACGATAGCGGTTCTTGCGATCGAGCTTCAGGCGCTGTTCGGCGGTCAGCTTCGGATCGACGCCCTCTTCCAGGGACGCCAGCCGCACGAAGTGGATGTTGAAGTAGTTGCGGTACTCCCCGAACGCGGCCTCGTTGAAGAGCACGTCGATGCAGAGTTTGGACCACTTCTCCTGGAGTTTCTGGTCCCCGGACGCGATCGTGAATCCGTCGCCCATGACCGCGACGTCGATGCGCCGCTCGGCCGGGCCGCCTTCCCAGATCTTGCCGCAGCCCAGAAACGCGTTGTCCCCGGAGCGGTTTTTCGCGTCGGCCGCGTGTTCGGAGTTCGGATGTTCCTTCAGGAACCTTCGGAACGCTTTTTTGGCGACGCTCCACTTGCCCTTACGCTGCAACGCCAGCGCCTTCAGGTAGGACGCGGTGCCTGCAGCGTCATCCTGGGACGGTTCCTCGGCCACCGAGGCGCCACCACCCACAAATATCGCGATCGCGGCCAGCCAGGCCGCGCCCCATTTTCGCCCACGCACTGCCGGGGATTATTGGCACGAGGCCCTAGCCGCTTTCGCGTCGATTTGACTTTGATCGCCGCGTTCTGAAACAGCGGAGCTTGCGCCGAGAAATCACCCGTCCCAGGACGTGTGGTAGCGCATGCCGAGGGACAGCACCCGGTGGATCAGTGCGTCGTAGCCCAGGCCCGCGGCGGCGGCGGATTCGGCGAAGTCCTCGTCGTGGCTGACGTCCGGGTTCGGGTTCGCCTCGATGACGTAGACGTTTCCCTCGGCGTCGACGCGCATGTCGAGGCGCGCATATCCGCTGAGCATCAGCGTGCGAAACACACGCTTGCACATATGGGCGATGCGGCCGCGCGCGTCGTCGGCGAGATCGGTCGCCGCGCCCGTGACGATCTTGTACTTGTTCTGGTACCCGAGGTCGTACTTGACCTTCGCCGTCGCGATCCGCGGTGCCCCGTCGGGGAGGTTGGTCAGGTCCAACTCCCAGATCGGGAACGTTTGCAGCCGGCGATTTCCGAGGATCGCGACATAGAGCTCGCGCCCCTCGATGTACTCCTCGGCGACGGCATCGCTCCCGATCTGTTCGTGTACGAACTCCACGCGTTTCTTGAGCTGTTCGTCGTCCTTCACGATCGACGCCTGCGAGATCCCCGTCGACGACTCCTCGACCAGCGACTTCACGATGACCGGGTACTTCAGGTTTCGGCGCGCGCGAATCCGCCGCCCGCGTGCGAACACCGCGAACCGCGGAACACGTATCCGGTGATAGGTCAGGATCTTCTTCGTGAGCGCTTTGTCCTTGGCGAGCATCAGGCCGCGCGGGTTGCAGCCCGTGTAGGGCACCTTGAGCAACTCCAGGTAGCTCACGACGTTCTGGTCGAACACGGCGTGCCCGTGGAAGTCCTCCAGCATGTTGAAGGCGATGTGCGGCTTGAACTCGTCGATCGCCTCGCGGATCTTGTGCAGTTCGTATCCCGACTCGAGCACGCGCACCTCGTGGCCGAGCCCGCGTAGCGCGGCGACCACGTCGTACTCCATCTTGAACTCGGCGACCTGCTCGTCCGTCTTCCCGTCGAGGGAATCCGGCGGCGTCAGGCCGAGGCCCACGAGCGCCAAGACGCGCCGCGGCTTCATAAGGCGACCAGCATGCCTCCCTCTCGCAGGTGGTCCATCACCTGCACGGTCAACAGGACCGCGACATCGAGGCGCGTTTCGCGCTCGGAGCGCGCGAGACGAAGCCCGAGCGCGCGACAACTCTTGGCCATCTCGTTCATGAACTGCTCGATCGTGTAGGGGTGCTGCCCCGTCCACTGCGCGATGAGGTCGCGCAAGTCCCCTTTGACTCGAAACAAAAACGAGTAGGCGGTCTCGCGACGGCCACCCGTTTGAAACAGTTGCTTGAGATGACGAGCATAGACATCAGGCAGATCCACGCCGTAGCGCTT
>JAZFYD010000145.1:0-12847 GCA_036443405.1 Planctomycetota bacterium | reverse complement strand
TCAACGGTGCGGGCAGCAAAGAAGCGGTGCCTGGTAAGACGGCGCCGCGGAGCACGGAATTCGGCAACCAGAGCTGATCGCCGCGCCACCTGGCACCTTGCGCAACCAACGGGTACGAGTTCCCGCGGGACGAACAACCCGCACCGGCGCGAGTCGCGAAGTCGGAGAGAACCGTTCGCGGCGGGTTCAAACGTCTCACCATCGCCGGAAGCTCGTCCCACAGGGCCTCGGACGGTGGTTGTTGCCGTGAAGGTGCCAGGTGGCGCGGCGATCAGCTCTGGTTGCCGAATTCCGTGCTCCGCGGCGCCGTCTTACCAGGCACCGCTTCTTTGCTGCCCGCACCGTTGATTGCGTTTCGAACAGCCGAGCCTGCGAGCGGTCCGGGCCATTCGCACGCGCAACAACGACCACCCGCGATCGGTGCCTGGTAAGCGGCGGAACGGCGCATCGATGCGCATGGGGACGCCCGGCAGGTCCCACAACCGGCCCACTCAATCCGGTGCCCACTGGCGATCGGATTGGCTTCGTCTCACGAAAGGAAGAGGCAGGTGGTGGCGAGCAGGCACGGACACCGGTTGCTGCGCGGTAACTCATCGATTTGCGCCAACCGATCCAAAGCCGAACCGCCGGCCGCCAGCGGAAGCGTTCCGCCTGGTTGGGATTCGCGACCTCGCACCGTATCAGCCTCCCGGCCTGCCTCGTGTGTTGAGTACGATAAGTGGGGGAGGGTTCCGCCGAGATTCTGGAGGGACTCGGTGAAGTCGGTTCCCATCGGCGAAACGACGATCGAGTATGCGTTTCGGCGAGCGACTGAAGGGACCAGGAGGCGCGGGGACGTGGCGGGGTGCCCAAAGCTTTGTCGTGTATTACACAGGGCTCGGTGTTTCGCCGGATCCTAGGCTTCGCTGTTCCCTGCTCACTGTGGGGCAAGCCTTCTGAGGTGCACGATTGAGGGAGCTAGCCTTGAGCCATCCGGCGAAGGGGCAAGCACAAGGGGCGTACGCCCCGTGGGAGTATGGCTATGAAGTCAGTGGTTTCCGGACTCGTTCTTTGCGTTGTCGTACTGCCCGCGTGCATTGCCCGCAGGCGAGATGTTACAGATCTTGGAAGGGAAGTGACCAGAGAGCATGGTGAGGTCAAGAGCGCGATTACGACGCAGGCGGCGAACATCATCAAGGGCGATTTGGATGGGCTTAAGCGAGATGCAGAACGCATCGACGCGCAGCAGAAGCTGAACGTACGCCGCGCGGAGGAGCGACACAACCGCTTCGTGGAGCAAGAAGAAGCGTTTAGGGGATTGGTCGCCGGCTTGCCTGGCGGGCAGACGATTGTGGCCGCAGTGAGCGCGCTTGAGAGCAGCCTCGGCGGGACCATCAGCGCTGAGCGCACTGAGCGGGAGCGCGCGATAGTGAGCGTCGATCAAAAGGTGAGCGACACGGCCGTCGACATGAAGGAGCAGATCGGCAAAGTCCGTGATGTTGCGAACAAGGCATCTGAAACCGCCACTGCCATGGAGAAGAGCGTCGCAGAGAAGCTGGCGACCCTGTCCGATTCGACAAGAGACAAGTTCGCCTCGATCACAGCCACACAGCTCGAGAAACTAACGGAGCTGAAGGGTGATCGCGCCAAGTTCGACTTGCAGCTGCTGAAGATTGGATTGAAAGCGAGCGAAGTCGACGACCTCAAGGGCATGTCTACCACGGAAATAATGGCGTTGCTCGCCGCGGCGGGCGCGGGTGGCGCGCTGGGCAAGACCGGCAAGAGTCGTGCTCAGGTCGATGTGGACGCGCTCAAGGAGAAGCTTGCAGCGATGAACAAGTAGACGGGGTCTCCACGTGAACGGAGAACTGTGCACTCTTCACGGTGTTGCTTCCGTACTTCGTCAGGTGGCTTGACCACCAGAGGGAACTGGCTGCCGCTGCAGAATGCGAATGCGAGCAGTGGATCACGGCACGCCGTCGGAAGAAGAAACAGCTGAAAATCATCTTTAGCGGGACTCTGCAGATCGCCAAGCTTGAAGGGTCCGGTGCGAATCGCGACGCATTCAAACAGGTTTTTATCGAGATGGCCTCCTCAGTCGTCCCTCCCATGGAAGCGAGGCTGGGAGCACTTCAGAACGCGATTGAGAAGCTCAGCAATGGCCCAACGGCCAAGGGTGCGGACGGAGGTACCGCATTGGCCGCAGTGGCGAAAGCCCGCGAGGCCCTAGAAAGAGCCCTGTTGGACGAGTTTGAACAGTCGAATGACACGGCCAAGACGTCGATGTCCTGCCTAGGGGGAGGGAAGGAAGATGAACGAGGCAGGAGGCCAAGGGGCGGAGGCACAAGGCCGAGGCGTGAGGCCGAGGCCGAGGGTTAGATCGACCGACACCCCCCGTTGCATAGGTTGGAGTTTGGGGTGCCGGTCTCTTGAAAGAGAGATGCCTCCGCTCCACTGGGTGGTGAAGGAGCTTCGGCTTGAGCAGTGTGCCTTGTCCTGTTCGGCGTGCTGTCAAAGCTCGAATGTGACATGTCAAAAGACAGGCGGCGTTCTTACAGTGGACGACTCGCGCTGCTTCGAATGGGACACAGGAGTAGCGCGCGGGAATAGGAGGGTGCGCGACGGTGCAGAGTGAAGAGTTCTTGCACTACTGTTGCTGCCTTCGCGCGCCGCCAGATACTCCGCGCCAAATCTTAGACCGTTCGAACGTGTGGCTCCAACGGCGTCAGCCGTTGGGCAATCGACAACCCGGACTCCACGCCAGCATCTCAGACCGTTCGAACGTGTGGCTCCAACGGCGTAAGCCGTTGGGCAGACATCACTGCAGCCGTTGGGCATTCGACAACCCGGACTCCGCGCCACCATCTCAGACCGTTCGAACGAATGGCTCCAACGGCGTAAGCCGTTGGGCAATCGAAACACCCCGGACTCCACGCCACATCTCAGACCGTTCGAACGAATGGCTCCAACGGCGTAAGCCGTTGGGCAGAAATAAAAGCACCGTCTCGCTGGGCGGGCTTCGGCGCTGCTGCGAATGCACCACCATTCGCGCAGCCGCAGGTGCAGGTCCAACCTCCTGACAACCTCTCTCGCGGCCCGGTGTCCTTTGAGACGGTAAGCGTCATCTTAGGCGTTACGCCGACGCCATCGCAAGGCGATTCGGACCGCGACGGCCGGTCGCGCATCGCCGATTCGGTGCAGTCCCGCGCGTATCCCGGCGTCCCTTCCGCCGACCAGGCTGCGCATCGGGTATCTTTGACAAGTCACCGGTGCGGCACACGGTTCGCTTCCCCGTTGTCTCCGGTGCTCTCGGACCCCGTACCAAGGAAAACTGTCGAATGACGCGAACAAATCGGCTGTGTCTGGCCCTTCTGGCGGCTCTGGCATCCCTGACAACGTCCGTTTTCGCGGACACGCTCGAGGTTGGTCCGGGCAAGCCGCACGAGATCATCGAGACGGCGTATCGGGATGCGCGGCCCGGAGACGTCATCGCGATCTACCCAAAGGCCGACGGCAAGCCGTACTCGCTCGCCCTCAAGGTTCAGAAATACGGCATCACATTCCGTGGCGTTTCCAAAGACGGGAAGCGCGTCCACATCAGCGGTGAAGGGTTCGTATACACGGGCTCCGGCAAGGCGCCGCGGGCCATTTTCGAGTTCCGGAAGAAAGCGGACGAGAACACGATCGAGAATCTTCTGCTGTCGGACGCGCGCAACAAACCCGGCAATGCAGCCGGCGTCCGGATCAACCAGGCGAACAAGATCACGATTCGCAACTGCGAGATCCGCTTCTGCGACATGGGCGTCATCTCAAACGGTGATCTCGAAAGCAACACCGCCGCCGACCAACGGATTTTCGACTCCGAACTCCACCACAACGGCAGCGATCGCTTCAGAGGTGGTTCGCATAACCTCTACCTGGACGGCACGAGCGCGTGGATCCGCGGTTGTTACATCCACGATTCGACGGTGGGCCACAACCTGAAGGCGCGCACGCATCTAACCCGCATCGAATACTGTCGCTTTCGCGACGCCGCGGAGCGCGAGATCGATATCGTTAATAGCGCAAGCACCATGCCGCTTGGGAGCAACGCCATCGTGCTTGGCTGCGACATCGCCAAGAGACGCGGAACGAACGGAAACCAAGGCGTGTTTTTTTTCGGCGCGGACACGGGCAAGACCCAGCGCAACGGCACGCTCTACATCGTGAACAGCACCGTTTCGACGCCATACAACGCGGGGCTCGTGGTTCTGAAGTCCAGGTTCCCCGCGTCCAAGGAAGCGCCCGGAGTTTTCGTCGAGTTCTACAACAACATCATCTGGGCCGACGGGAAACGCGGAAGGGGCCGGCGGATCGCCGAGGCATACGGCAGCGGCGATACCAACAAGGTGACCGGCCGGCGCAACTGGTTCTGCTTCGGCTACCGCCCCGGCGCCAACAGCCGCGTCGACCCGCGCGAAAACGTCGTGGGCGGCGTGCGCGACCGCCCGCCGTTCTTGGACGGGCCCGGCCGCGACTTCCGCATGAAGAGTACGGAGATGTTTGGCGGTAAAGCGATCCCGCTTGCGGACCTGAAGCTCCCGAATTTCGGCGGCGACCCCGACGACGGCAAGCTGCGCCAGTTCACGGCGCCGCTGGGTTGTGAGTTGCGTCCCGAAGGTGCTCCCGATCTCGGTGCGTACAAGATCGGCTAGAAAGCGCGCCCTACTGGATTCCCGCGGCGCGCTTGAGATCCGCGGCGATGCTGTCTTTGATCGTGTAGGTCGCCAGGACGTGTTGGACAAACGCCTTGTCGTTGCGAGGTGAGTGCTCGAAGAGGATCAGGGTCGCGAACGTGTTGGTGGCGTTGCCGCCTTGCCGCAGCCCGTCCTCGATGAATGCGCGCGAAGCCGGCCACCGGCGGCGACGGGTGCTCCGCAGGTAGCTTCGCAGCCGTCGCGCGCTCAGGCGCTCCCCAATTACGCCGGCAATGGCGGCCTGGTCGAGAACGGCGACGTCGCTCTCACTGAGCGTGACGCGCCCCAGGGCCCCAATGACCCGCGGGTTTCCAGCGCTCAGCTGATCGGAGAGGAACCCCACGAGGTCCATGCCCTCCAGGACCTTGCGATCCGCGTCCGCGATGAGCCGCAGCCGTTCCGCGGCAGGGAGGTTTGAATCGAGGATCCTCCCGCGCAACACGTCGGGGGCGAGCGGTCCCATCCACCACTTGAGGTTTCGGCGCAACTCGTTTTGGTTTCCGCCGAGGCCATCCGGCAATTGGTCTTCCGGGGTTTCGACGATCTTTTGTGCGTAAGCCCGAAGGCGCTCGAGTTGCTCCGGGGAGACGACGCCCGGTATCAAAAACGCCACTCCCTCGGTGAAGATTTCGAACGTGTCGTCGTCGATGCCCTCGAACCGGGCCGGATTCTCCGCGCCGGTTCGGTAGATGGTCTCCATCATGCTCACGATCTGTTTGTCGCGCTCCACGAGGAATTGGACCCACGGATAGATGAGGTGCGCGATGTCGCGCTCGTCGTTCACGAATTTCTCGAGCGCATCGTTCTGCGTGACTTGGTCGAGGGTGCGGAAGAGCTCGAGGTGCGACTCCGGGCCGCCGGCGAGCTTGGCGGCCGCGTACTTCATGAGCCGCGCGCTCACGTCGTCGATCGTCTCGACTCCTTCGAGCGAAAACGTCACGACCTCGGTGTCGTCGCTGCGCGCCGCGGCGCGTTTGCGCGGTTCTTTCGAGGGCCTGGAGCCCCTTGTCGTGCCGCCGGGTTCGCTGTTTGTGTCCGCCGGCTGCCCCGGATCGGAGACCAGCTTCACCGAGATCGGCCCGCCGACTGTTCGAGTCGCGTGGGTGGGCGCGGGAGTGGTCCCGCTCGCTCCGATGAACCAGGCCAACGCCAACGTGCCAAGCCACGCGATTCCGACGAGGATCCCCTTGTTTGCGGTCCCGCTATTCATGCAGACCAGAGTACTGGACCGGCGCGAAGGGACGAGCGCGCTGTCAGAACCGCGGCGGCGGCGGCGGGGTGTCGTCCTGCGTCGCCAGGCCGGTCAGGCAGTCCTGGTCCGTTTGTTCGAGCCACAAAAACTCCAGCCCGCAGCGGAACCCGTCGGTCGACTTCTCACATCGGAGCACGCGCGCGAGGGCGGGCATGGGGGGGTGGCCCGCGACGTGGATTTCCAAGGCGAGGTGATCACCGACCTCGTTTTCCGCATCGCAAACGAGGCACGTGCCACCGGGGCCAAGATCCGCGGCGCGGCCCCAGCGCGCTTCCGGCGCTTCGTGGCCGAGCAGCCGGAATCGGATCCGGGCGTCGGGATTGGCATCACGCGCGAGCCGGCGCGAGATGCGCTGCGTCGTGTGCGGTTTGAATCCGGAAGGCGTTTGGGGTTTCACGTCCGGAAGCAATAGATCGGCGGGCGCGGGTAGGATGCCGCACAGGAATTTCCATGCGTCTCGGTCATCTGGAGCTGTTTGTTCGGAACCCCTTACAAGCCAAGGACTTCTATACGCGTGCGCTCGGGTTCGAGGTCGTCGTTGAGCAGGGCGAAGCGACGTGGCTGCGCGCGGGCGCCCTTGAAATCCTTCTGCGGCCGGGCCGCAAGGCACCGGAGCCCGCGACCTATGCCGAGGCGTCCACAGGCCACGTGCTCTACACCGACGATCTGGAAGGGACGGCGTCGCGGTTGCGCGAATGCGGCGTGGAATTTGGCGCGACGGACGGGTCGGATCGCTGCCTGACGTTCGCGGATCCGGACGGCAACTGGTTTCAGCTGGTGGATCCGACCGAGCACTAGCAGCGCGAGCCGAGTGGCTCCAACGGCGTCAGCCGTTGGGCAATCGACAACCCGGACTCCACGCCACCATCTCAGACCGTTCGAACGTGTGGCTCCAACGGCGTCAGCCGTTGGGCAAAAGGCCTAGTGCGCTTCTTCGGTGATGTGCGGGCGGAAGTGGACCTCGATCGAATACCGAGCGAGATACCGAAGGCTGAGAGCGAAAAATACCGCCATCGCCAGATGGCCCATCGCGCCGCCCATCGTGCCGTCGCACATCTCGACCACCATCCTTGTGTAGTGGTTCACGGCGGAAAACAGCAGGCCGAACGTCGTGACAAACCACGCCCACGCGCGGTAGTTGCGCAGCGCGTTGCCCGTCACCATGACCAGAATGCCCAGCATCAGGATCGGGATGTTGCCCGAGAGCCCGTTCAGGACGGCGATGAAGCCGCCGAGCATGAACAAAACGGCGTACAGGAAAACTCCGGCGGGTTTGTCGCTTTCGGTGCTCACGCCGGAAATCCTAGCGAGTCCACGGACCAGAGCCAAGAAAGTCGGGGCGCCGGACGGGATTGGGTCCGAACCGATGGGGGCTCGCGCCGTTTTGTATCCGTATTGTGAAATCGGGCGGGAGGGGTTGCGGGTCCGCCGCCGCGTGGGACAGTGGCCCCGCTTTCGGGAGTTTGCAGCCTTCGAGCGGCGTCACACAAGGAACAAGATGGGTACGAATCGCCTCGCTCACCCGGGTCGTCTCAATCAGATCGGGGCCATCGCAATTGCGATGGTCCTTGCCGTGAGTCCCGCAGCCCGGGCAGCGGAGTCGATCGCCGATTTGGTGAAGCTGCTCAGCCACGACAGCGTGTTCAAGCGTGTGAAGGCCGCCCGCAAGCTCGGCGAGATGGGGCCCGATGCTGTCGAGGCGCTCCCCGCGCTGCGCGCCGCTTTGCAGGATCCGGAGCGCACGGTGCGCATGACCGCCGCGCGAGCCATCGAACGCATCGCGCCCCAGCCGAAAGAGAAGCGGAGCATCACCGACCTGGCCGCAGAGGCGAAGCGCCTCATCGACGGTGTCGCGGTGACGTGGACCAAGTTCGTCAACGACCGCGAGAGCGTCAGCGACGAGGACCTCAAGAAGCTCATCGAGTCCTACGAGAGCGCCGCGGACGCCTACGCGGCCGCACTCGAGGATGAGGACAAGGCCTCGTTTCGCAATCAACTCTCGCTGATCACGAAGCGTCTTCGCATGGCGATTTTCGTGCAGATGAATCGGGAGCACCAAAAGAAGCTGAAGTCGCAGCCGAAGCCGCGACCGAAGCCCGAGCCCGGCGACGACGAGAACGGCTCCGGCGCGGACTCCGACACCGGCGGCGATGATGTGGACAGCGACGACGCCGATGAAAAACCGGAGACGACAATCGAGGAGATTCAGCGTCTCGTCGGCGAGCTGACGACGACCACCGGCGCCGACCTCGCGGAGACGATGCAGGACCTCGTCGAAATCGGCGAGCCCGCGGTGCTGCACATCGCCGCCCTGCTGGATCATCTGGACAAGAACGTGCGGGTCAACGCGGCGCTGACGCTCGTGCGCATCGGGAGTGGCGTCAAAGCCGCGCTCTATGTCGTCGCGGAGCTCGTGTGGGACGAGGACGCGGGAGTGCGCGCGCGGGCGTGCGAGACCATCGCGGAGATCGGCCCCGCGGCCGCGCCTGCCGTGCCGAGCCTTGTGGCCGTGTTACGCGACAAGGACGTAGCCGTACGAACGCAAGCCACGCGCGCGCTCGGACGGATCGGCCCCGCAGCGCGCGCGGCCGGCGGCGTCCTGAGCCGGCGCCTGAAGGACGAGTCCGTCGCGGTGCGCTACGAAGCCGCCGAGGCGCTCGGCGAACTGGGCCCCGCAGCCTCGCGCGCCGTGCCCGCGCTTCGTCACGCGATTGAAAAGGGTAAGGACAAGAACCTCCGCAACAAGGCGATCGTCGCGCTCGGCAAGATCGGCCCCGACGTGAAGACGGTTGTGCCGACGATCAAGGACCAGTTGCGGTCGCTGGATAAGAACGCGCGGAAGTCGGCACTCGAGGCGCTCGCGATGATCGGCGAGGAGGCGAAGTCGGCGGCCGGGCTCGTGCTCGAGATTCTCGTGACGGAGCAGTACGACGACGTGCGCAAGCTGGCCGCGGACTGCCTCGTGTCCATCGGCGAGCCGGCGGTCACTCAGATCGTCAAGGGGCTCAAGGACGAGCGCGCGGACCTTCGTTTCTATGCCGCGGAGATGCTTGGCCGCATCGGCCCGCCCGCGAAACGAGGGGTGTCGGGACTGCGCAAGCTGCTGAAGGACGAAAAGCAGTTCGTGCGTGAGGCGGCGTTGATCGCCCTCGGCCGTATCGGTCCCGATTCTCGTAGCGCGGTGTCCGCGATCGCCGCTTTGTTGAAGGGAGAACCCGACCGGCGCGTTCGCGCGGCGGCGGTGGAGGCGCTCGGCAAGATCGGGCCCAAGGCCAAAGGCGCCGTCCGGCAACTCATCGTTACGTTGAACGACAAAGACGCCAAGGTGTGCGTGAACGCGGCCGTCGCGCTCGGTGCGATCGGACCCGGCGCGAAGTCGGCGCTCGAGGCACTCAAGACCGCGTCCGAGGAAGGCTCGCCCGAGTTGAAAGCCGCGGCCGCCGAAGCCATGAAGAAAATTGCCGGGTAGTCGCTTCGGCGCCTACTGGCGATCGCTCTTCAGCTGATCGAGCATGTCGTCGAGTCGCTCGATTTGGCGGCGAAGCTTGGTCTTCATGATGCGCGCGCGTTCGAGGATCTTCTCGCTGCCTTTTTGAATCGTCGTGGCGGATGTCGTTATCTCGTCGAGGCCGTCGGCTTGTTTGTCGATTGCACGGACCGCGCTTTCGATTTGGTCGCACTCGGCTTTTTTCTCCGCGTCGCCCGGATCCACGCGGCTCGCGATCGCGATGGCGACCGTCATGCCCGCGCGCAGCCAGACATCGCTGCTTTCGTCCTCTTCATCCCAGATGACGAAGATGTCGTGGCCGAGGCGTTGGAACGGTTCGAGGTCCCGCGGCGCGCTGCGCGCGGAGAACACAAACACGCCGACGTCGGCCCCGCGGTTCTTGCGAGCGATGTCGATTTCCTGCCGCGCCTTGGCGAGGTCGTAACTCTTGTCCTGTTTCGCTTCGATGACCACGCGCGCCCCCGCGGCGGCGCGGTCCGGGCCGAGCTCCAAGACCACATCCCCCGACTTTCCGTTCGGGATGAGGCCGGTCTTGTTGCCGGTGTGCTCGACGATGTCCCCGCCGCCGCCGTACTCGCGAGTGAGCAGCGAGAGCAGCGCGTCCTCGTAATCGTGGCCGTGTTGCGTGGAGCGCAGCGACTCCTCGCGCCGTGCCGTCATTGCGGAAAGCGTCTGCTTCACCTCGGATTGAAACTCCGTCGAGGCTTTCTTGTGCGCGTCCAAAACCTCGAGCAGTTCGCGCTTCATCCGGTTGAGCGCGGACGTCTCTATGTCCAGGGAGAACTCCTCCGACAACTTGGTTTGCGTGGACTGCACCTGTTTCACGAGGCGGCTGAGTGCAGAGTCCTCCTTGTCGAGGGAGAACTCGGAGACGACCTTGTCGAGATCGCCGCCGAGCCTCGCGACCAGACGGCTCAGAGCGCTGCCCTCCTCGTCGAGTGAGAACTCGCGAAGGATGCGGTCGCGCTGCGTCGTCAAGGCGCAATCGAGCGTTTCGTTCATCGAGCGCAGCAAGCCCTCGGATTCGTTGGGGTCGAGCATCTTCATGATCGGGCTCGACGCCCCCACGTGAGAGGTCAGGGTCTTCTGGAGTTCGGAGTCCTCGCGCCCGACGAGTTCGCGGAGTTTTTGCTCCAACTCGCCGTCCTTCTTGACCAGGCGCTCGACGCGCTCGTTGAAGCGGCCGCTTCGCGGGTCGAAGTACTCGCTCAGGCTCTCGGCGATCTGGCGCGTCACGGAGTCGCGGTGGCTCTGCAACCGGTTGTGCATCTCCGCGAGCAGCCGGTCGCCCTCGTTGCGGACGGTTTCAGCGTCCACGCGGCCGCGGGCCTGGTTGAGCGCCAGGACGCCGATGCGGAGCGCCGCGCGGGCGGCGTCGTTGCGCGCGCGGCCCGCGGGATGCACGCTCAGAGCGTCGATGACCTCGGGATCTTCGACGGTGATGTGCAACTCCAGCAGCCCGGCCTCCCCGGCGGAGCCTCCGTCCCGGGCGGATTGCAGCCGTTCTAGATTTCTCAGCTCGCTGGAGTGAATCATGGCGCTCCTCACAACGGTGCCCGCGTTCGGCGGTACCGACCTGCGAGCCTAGGCCCGGGGGGCCACAAGAACGCGCAGCGAACCGGACGTTCGGCGCTCCAAAACGCCTGATTTGGCCCGGATTGGGACGGTTCGCCCGATGCACAAACATCGGACTGCGCGCACCATCTCAGACGGTCCGAACGGGTGGCTCCACCGGCGTTAGCCGTCGGGCAAGACAACACTAAATTGCCCCGGCCTAGGGCCGAGGCAATTTACTAGGGGAGCCGGGATTCGAACCCGGAAGGCCCGAGGGCCGGGGGATTTTAAGTGCCCCGGGGGATTCCCCTTACTCGTTGACCGCCCTGGACTTACGTCCGGTGGTCCCTCTCGGGTGGCTTTCAGGGTGGCTTTCGTCGAGCACATCGAGGGCGGATTCGAGGGCCGTGGCTGCCCTTGCGGAGTTCTCGGGCTGGAAGTGTGCGTACCGCATGGTCATGGCGAGCGTGGCGTGTCCGAGGAGCTTGGCCACATCGAACAGGGGCACGCCCCGGCCAACGAGCAGCGAGGCGAAGCTGTGCCGCAAGTCGTGGAACCTGAGCCGTTTGAGCTTGTCGAGCATGGCCCGCGCCTCCTGCGGGACGGGCGTCCCGGAAGCCTCGTGGTCAGCGATTTCGGCCAGCACACGGGCCGCGACGGTCGCCTTGGTGCGTTCCCACTCGCGCCGGAGCGCCGTGTCCGTCCAAGGTGCGCCGTCCTCCTGGACAAAGACCGGGTCGGCCCCGTCCATCCGCCAGACCGTGCGGGCGTCCTTGAGGCACCGCAGAACGCCTAGGAACGACACCGTGAGCGGAACCGTCCTTCGGCGAGCGGTCTTGGCATTGGCAGCCTCCACGGTGGCCGTGGCAGCCTCCAAATCGACTGAGGGCCAGCAGAGCGACGCGATCTCTCCGCGGCGCATTCCGGTCGAGTACGCGGCCTCCACGACGACCCGGAACGCTCCTCGCGCTCCCTCGGCGACCGTGCGGCACTCGGTCGCGTTCAGATACACCTCGCGCCCTTGCGGCTCCCGGAGCTTCTCCACGCGCCGCACGGGGTTGTCCTCGACGTAGCCCATGCGGATCGCCCATTTGTAGAGGGCCGAGATGAGATGCAGCGCCCGGTTGATCGTGGCGGGGCCGGTGCCCTCGTCGAGACGGGCCGTGACGAACTTGGTCAGGTCGTCGGGTCGGATGCGGGCGAGGTACTGCCGGGTCCACGGGTAGCCGAGGATCACCTTGAACCGCTTCACGTCCGTCTCGAACGTGGAGTGGCGCTTGCGCTTTTCGGCGTACTCCAGATAGAGCGGGACCGCATCCGCGAAGCTGAGTCGAGTGCCGTCGAAGTCTCCAAAGACCTCGGCGAGCACCTGCTCGATGGGAACTTGGGCCGCAAGCAATCCGTGCGCGGTGTCGAGCTTGTCGCGCGCATGGGCTTTGGTCGGCCCGCCGGAGCGCACATACCGTCGGCCCTGCCAAACGAACTTGGCGTAGTGGCCGGGCTTGTACGAGCCGTCCTTGCGTTTGCGGCGTTCGATGGACCCGAACGCCCTTCTATTCGCCATGACTTCTCCTTCCGTGCTTGCGCACATAGGCGCGGATCGCTCGCTCGATGACGCGCGTCGCTTCGCCCCGGGGCTTTCCCTCAGTTGCGACCCGAAACTCCTCCAGGAGTGCCGGAGGGAGACGGATCGCGTACCGGGCTCGGTGTTCGCCTTCGGGGAGAGGCGGTCGGCCACCAGCGGGCTTCCGCTTGCGTTTCTTCACGGTCTTGGAGTCTAGGGTGGCCATAGGTTGTTGTCTAGTCAAAAACATGGGG
>JAZFYD010000144.1:0-30766 GCA_036443405.1 Planctomycetota bacterium | reverse complement strand
CCGTGGGGTCGTGCGAGGTCCGTCTGCGGACGCCGGGGTATGTGTGGTGGGAGGGCCGCGTCGCGGTCGAGTCGGCCGGCAAGGCCGGGGAGCCGACGTTCGTGCGTCTCGCGGCCGGGCGCTCGGTTCGCGGCCGTTTGGTGCTACGCGAGTTTCGCAACCGCCGCGCGGTCACCGGGCCGTGCGAGCGCGGCTGGGTCGCGTGGCTGGACCGGCCGGACGTCTGGGCACCGCTGGAAGCGGACGGCTCGTTTTCGCTGGAGGGGTTGCCCGCGGGCCGGGTGCGGATTGTCGCCGTGGCGCCTGGGCGTGCGTGGGAGGTGCGCGAGATGGATCTGAGCCGCGCAGGTGCCGAGGGGGTCGAATTCGCCCTGTCGCGTCCAGAGGCGCTCGTGCTGCAGGTCGTGGACGAGTCCGGTGGTGCTATCGAAGACGCGCGGTTCGAGCTCCTCAATCGGTGGGGGGTATCGACGCGCCGGATGCTCCATCGCATTCGCTTTCGCGGAGTGATTGCGGACGACGAGGACCGAGCCGAGTTGCAACAGTCTCGGGTCGAGAAGATCGGACGGGGGCGGTACCAATTCCGCGACGTGGCGGTCGGTTCCTATCGCGTCCGCGTGCACGCCGACGGCTATGAAACGGCGGAGACGAAAACTCAAGTCCTCTCGACGTTGAGCCGCAACGAGATGGAGGACCTCGCCCGGAAACCCATCGATCTCACCGTCACGGTGTCGATGCAAAAGCGCCTGGCCGAAGAAAAGGACTGACAAAGTTGTGGGCCCAACGGCTGACGCCGTTGGCGCGCTCACTTAACGTTGAAACTCGTAGAACGAATGCTTGACGTTTTGTTCGTCTCAGGGCAGATTCCTAGGACAGCAGATCGGCGCTGCGCCGACTCTTGGAGGATGAAATGACCTATACAATTGCCGAGCCCTGCATCGGAGTATGCGACAAGGCCTGTGTGGAAGAATGCCCGGTCGATTGCATTCAGCCCCGTGACGGGTATGACGACATCGCAGGCAAACAGCTCTACATCGATCCGGCGACTTGCATCGACTGCGGTGCGTGTGAGCCGGTCTGCCCCGTGAACGCGATCTTCCCCGAGGCCGATGTGCCCGAGGAGTGGGAGAAATTCACGGCGCTCAATGCGGACCATTTTGCTTAGAGAACGATCCCGGTAAATATGGAGCCGTGCCCTATGGGGTGCGGCTTCATTTTTTTCTTTGCTTCAACGGCTGACGCCGTTGAAGCCACACGTTCGAACGGTCTGAGATGTGGCCTTACGCCCACGGATTCGGCAAGACACTCGCACTCGCAACAACGACCACCGTGATCGGTGCTTGGTAAGCGGAAGGGAACGAGGCAAGTGAGCCCGAACGCGCGATAGCAGGAAAACGATCCAGCGAATCGTTTTCCGGTGTGACCGAGTTCCCAACATCGCGTAGCACGCACGCAGGAGAACCGAAACTGCGCACGGGGAGTTGACCGACGCGCCACCTGGCACCTTGTGCAACCAACGGGTCCGAGTTCCTGCGGGACGAACAGCCCGCACCGGTGGGAGTCACGAATTCGGAGCGGACCGTACTGAGTTCGAGGCGGACCTAAGCGTTCTCGAGCGCCTTGGCCGACTTCATTCGCTCCGACTCGATTTCGGCCAACGTCTCTTCGGTGACGTCGCCGGTCGGATAGTCGCCGTCCATGCACGCTTTGCAGAAGTGCTCGATGTCGCGGTTGCCGCGTTGGGCGGCTTCGACCATGCCGGGGATATTGCTGTACACCAACTCATCGGCGCCGATCACGCGGGCGATCTCGCCCTCGTCCCGGCCCTCGGCGATGAACTCGCCGCGCACAGACATGTCGATGCCGTACACGCAGGGATTCCGGATCGGCGGGCAGGAGGAGGCCACGTAGACCGCCGTCGCGCCGGCGCCCCGGACCATTCGGATCAGCGCGCGCATCGTCGTGCCTCGCACGATGGAGTCGTCCACCAAAAGCACGCGCTTGCCCTCGATCTCAAGGCGTAGCGGCGTGAGCTTGTGGCGCACCGCCCGCGAGCGATCGTCCTGCTTCGGCATGATGAACGTGCGGCCGATGTAGCGGTTTTTCAAGAGCCCTTCGCGGAGCTTCAGGCCGAGCTCTTCCGCGACGGCCTGCGCGGCGGGTCTAGCTGAGTCCGGCACGGGGATCACTACATCCGGTTCGATGCCGCGATCGCGAATCAGGCCCGCGAGATGCTGCCCGAGGCGCAGGCGCGTCTTGTAGACGCTGATGTCGTCGAGCATCGAGTCCGGACGCGCGAAGTAGATGTACTCGAAGATGCACGGGTGATGGTTGGGCGGCACGACTTGTTCTTCGTGGGTCGTGCCGTCCGGACGCACCAGCAGCATCTCGCCGGGGTTGAGATCCTTGACCGCTTCGAAACCGAGCGCGTCGAGCACGCACGACTCGCTTGCGAACAGGTGAGTGAGGCCCTTCTCGGTTTGCTTCCGGCCGTAGATGATCGGCTTGATGCCGAACGGATCGCGCATCGCGACGATGCCGTGGCCGGCGATCGCGGCGAGCGCACTGTAGGAACCCTTCACGCGCTGGTAGACCGACTTCGCGGCGGCGACGCACCCTTCCTCGAACGAGACGTTTTTCGAGTTGGCCAGCCCCTCCGCGAACACGTTGAGGATCACCTCGACGTCGCATTCGGTATTGATCTGCCGGTGTTCGTCGTCCTGCAACGCGGTTCGCAGGGCGCTGAAGTTGGTGACGTTGCCGTTGTGCACCATCGCGATGCCGTACGGAGCGTTCACGAACAACGGTTGCGCGTCGCCGACGTCGCCGAGGCCGACGGTCGGGTAGCGAACATGGCCGATCCCGAAATTTCCGGGCAGCAGGCCGAGGTGTTTGCGTTTGAATCCGTCGCGCACGAGGCCGAAGCGCTTTTGCAGGTGGAGGCGGTTATCGAACGTCGCGATGCCCGCCGCATCCTGCCCGCGATGCTGGATCGCGACCAGGCCATCCAGCATGTCTCCAGCCACCGGCTCCGGACCGAGGATTCCGATGATGCCGCACATGAAGAGCGCGAATCCTACCCCCCTAGAGTGGACAAGCCAAGCGAACCGAACGCCTCGAAGCGGCGGGCGACACCGTACAATCCGCCGATGCCGTCGGGCGCCTCTATCCGGCTTTGGTATCTGCTCTACAACGCCGTATTGCACGTCGCGGCGCTCGTGTGCCTGCCCTACTGGCTCGCAGTGCGCTTTTTCCGCGGCCGCTACCGCGGGCAGTTTCGGGAGCGCATGGGGCTATTGCCGCCGGAGATCGAGGAGATGTTCCCCGTCCCCGGCGGGGCACTCTGGATTCACGCGGCTTCGGCCGGCGAGACGGTTTCCGCGGCCCCCCTCGTGAAGCTCTTGAAAGAGGCGTTTCCCGAGGCGCGCGTGCTGTTCACGGTGACCTCGAAATACGGCAAGGAAATGGCCGAGCGGCGGCTTGGCCACCTGGTGGACGCGATCGCGTTCTCGCCGCTGGACCTACCGCTGTTCGTGGGGCGTTTCATGCGCCGCATCCAGCCGACGCTTTACGTCATGGTCGAGACGGAGATCTGGCCGAACATGCTGCGTGGGGCGAAACTCCAGGGCACGCCGGTCGCCCTGGCGTCGGGGCACGCGGGCCCCTCGAGCTTTCCGCGGCCGTTCTGGCGGGCCGTGTTCGCCCACGTCGATCTCTTCCTTATGCAAACCGAGTCCGACGCGAAAAACATCCAAAACCGCGGTGCGTCCGGCGATCGCGTGCGGGTGACCGGCAACATGAAATTCGACGGGGCCGGGGTGCGCCTGCCGGACTCGGCGCGCTCGGAGCTCCGAGCGGAATTCGGCCTGCCCGAGGGGGCGCCGGTGTTCGTTTGCGGCTCCACCCTGCGCGACGACGAGGGGCCGGTGCTGGACACGATCGCGGCGCTTCGCGCCGAGGGGATGGATCTCCACGCGATCATCGCACCGCGCCGCATGGAGCGGGCGGCCGATGTGCAACGAGGTTGTGAGGAGCGCGGCCTCTCGTGCGTGCGCCGAAGCGAGGGCGGCTCGGCGACGGTGTTGCTTCTCGACACCATGGGCGAGCTTGCGCGGGCATACAACGTCGCGGATGTCGCCTATGTCGGCGGGGGGCTGACCGCGGACGTGGGGCTCCACAACATCCTCGAGCCGGCGGTGTGCGGGGTCCCGGTTGTGTTCGGGGCCGTGCACGGCAAAGCCGCGAGGGTCGCGGCGGAGTTCCGCGCTCGCGCTGCGGGCGTGGAGATCCGATCGGGCACCGAGCTTCCTGCTGCCGTGCGGTCCGTGCTGACGGTTTCGGCGGAACGCGAACGCCTGCGCGCCGCGTCCACCGCGCTGCTTTTGGAACATCGCGGGGCGGCCGAGCGCCAGGCCAAGCTCATCCGGGAGCTGGTGGCGTGAGGGCGCACACGCGCATCCTGCTGCTTGCGGTGATCGGAGCGGCGCTCTTTATTCCGCCGGCTACAAAGCCGCTGACGCCGCAGGTCTACGCCCTCGACGGTTCGACCCACGAACCGGTCCAGGTCCCGCCCAAGTTTGCGCACGTGACCGAACCCGACCGCGAGGACGTGCACGCGCTCGCGTTTTTCGACGACCTTTCGTACGCGGCGGCCGCCGCCAATACGCACGGCGCACCCGCCCTCGTCCTGGGGCTGCTCGTTTTCATCGTGCTGGTCAGCTTGTGGACCTGCGGCTTCCGGGCGTGCGGTCGGCGCATCCTTCTGTTCCTCGCGCTGGCGGTGCCGTCGGTGGTCGCGCTGTTCTACAACTCCGGGCATCTGCCCGGCCGCGTGATCGCGCTTGGTCCGGAGGCGACGGCGTGGGCTCCCGCGAGCCTGCACACTCAAACCGATCGGTCGACGGGTTTGCTGAGTCCGGCGGAGCTCGTGAAGTGGCACATCGAGCGCGGGTTTCGTGTTCTGAACGTCAGCGACAAGGACACCGACGAGGGGGGCCGCGAGGCGATCCGCTACGCGCAGGACGAACTTCATCTATCGCCGGCGGCGTTTCTGATCCTGGCCGGAGAGGAGTATCACGGCCATCCGGATCTGGTGCTCGTCAACATCCGTCAGAGTTTCAAGCCGAACGGCATTCCAAAGGCCGAACTCGTCCGGCGCGTGCATGAAGAGGGCGGCGCCGTGTTTCTTGCGCATCCCTGGTCCAAACTCGACGAACCGCTGGAGACGGCGATCGCGTGGGGGCTCGACGGGATCGAGCTCGTGAACGGTGTCATCTACGGAGGTGTGAATCGTGTCGCGGCGGCGCGGGCGCACAAGAAGGCGATGGTGGGCACGATCGACTACAAGTTCGGGCCGCACGTGACCGCGATGACGCTCATCCCGCAAAACCTTGCGAGCTCGCCGGCGGGCGTGGTGAAAGCTCTGCGCACCGCGCAGACGCGCGTACTTTTCGCGATTCCCGGCGGCGAGATCAGCGGCGAGATGTGGAAGTCCCGTCCGAGCTGGTATGTGGGTGCCCAGGACGGCCTGCGGGAGTTGTACCGGGCGCCCCGTTCGCGTCGTCTTGTTTGGTTTTTGTGGATCGTCTTCATTTCCGTGTTGTGGCGAGCGGGTACGTACAAGCAGGTGGCGCCCGAACGCGCGGCGCAGTGGCGTTGTCTCTTCTACGTCTGCTCGGCCCTGGAAATGGCGAGCGTCGCCGCGCTGAGCTGGCAGTTCCGGGAGTCCATGGGCACGATCCCGGTGCCGGTGCTGATCGGGTTCAACGCGCTGATCGCGGTGCCATTGCTCGCATCGGCGCACGCGCTTTCGCTCTGCGTGCCGGGCGATGCCGCCGCCGCGGTCGACAGCGCGCCTGTTTCACCTGAAGCTTCAGACGCGGACGACGAGGAATCGGCGGGCGCGACGGAATCGGCGCCCGAATGATCACCGCGAGTCAGAAGGATCTCGGGGTCCGATTCGGGATCACGCTTTTGGCCACGATCTTGGTGTCGCCAATCGTGGCTGCGCTGCTGCCGACAGTCCCGTCGCACCGTGTCGTGACGCGTGTGTTCCTGATCAGCCTGATCCTGTCGCTTGTGATCAAACGCAGAAACCGCCCGGGCGAGGGCGCAAGCGTGCGCGAGGTCATGGTGCGCCTGCGCTGGTGCCGGCCGCACAGGCTGTACCGGTTTGCGGTCGGGGTGGCGCTGGCGATCGTGATGCTGGTCGCGATGCTCACCGTTTCGATGTTGCTCGGCGGCCGGGTGTGGGAACACAAACCGGCGGGCGACGCGTTGTGGGTGGCCATCTTGTCGGCCGGGTTCACTGCCGTGTTCGTGTCGTATTTGGAAGAAGCGTTGTGTCGCGGTTACCTGTTCAACGTGCTGGGGGGCTGGATGTCCGCGTGTTTGTACGCGGCCGTGCACTACTTCCGCCCCGAGTCGACGTCGCCACCGGCGGGCGGATACGACCCGTTACTCACGCTGAAGACGATCCCGAGGTTGATGGAGGCCTGGGGGGACCCGCGCAACGTCACGTTGGGGATCGGGACCCTCTTTGTGTTCGGACTCGCCCTGAACACGATGCGCCGAAGGACGGACACGCTCTATTTGGGCATCGGCGTCCACGCCGGGTTGGTCTTCGCGCTGAAGCTCTACCCGCGTTGGGTGCACGCATATCCCGAAGGCTCGGAGTGGATCTGGGGCGCCAATCGTCTGCACGACGGCGTTGCGGGGTTGTTCATGCTGCTCACTTTGTGGGCCATCGTGAAGTGGGCGCCGCTGCCGCGGAAGCTGAGGCCGGAACGCGTCGGGAAGGCCCGAACGTGAACGCGTAACCGCAACGTTGATCCGACTCCTCATCGGTTGTTACCATCCCCGGCCCAGATGGCAGACACCCAGCGGATGAAGACCCTCGCTTTCGTCATCGACGATATCGGGGACGGCGGTGTCGGCAACGTGGTCCTACGCCTGTCGCGCGCCTTGAGAGCCCGCGGCTTCCGTGTCCCGATCATCGCGTTGCGTGCCAGACAGGGCGGACACGTGCACGCGCTCCAACCGGGCGACGACGTGCACGTCCTGCTGCCGACCCGATTGCGTTTCTGCTCCGTGTTGAGGCGCCGGCACGAGGCGCGGCACCTCGCCCGGACGCTCC
Source organism: Planctomycetota bacterium (assembly GCA_036443405.1). Taxonomy (GTDB): domain Bacteria; phylum Planctomycetota; class PLA2; order PLA2; family PLA2; genus JAZFYD01. The sequence goes on along the minus strand of JAZFYD010000144.1, from coordinate 23,631 downwards.
GTTCCCTGGCTCCTGACGGAGACACCCGCAAATTCCAGGGAATCGTCGGGTTCAAGAGAAACGCGCTACGCGCGCTGCATGCATCCCGGATTGATCACGCCAACGTCCACTATTCGCTTCGCTCCTCCATCTTCGGCAGCCTCGAAACGGCTCGCAGTCGCAGTCTCTGGCGCTACCTCCGTGTCCGCAACCGGCTTCGCAGCCACTTGAACGGCAAGAGCCTGCTCTGTGTCTCGAAGGGTATCGAGAACGAACTCGCGGAGTACTCCATCGATGCCAAACGCGCGGCCACCATCCTCAATCCTTACGACTTCAAGCACATCCGGGCGCTCGCCGACGAGCCGATCCCGATGCCCGAGACCGAGTACATCGTCCATGTGGGGCGAGACGACGTGCAGAAGCGGATCGACGTCCTACTGGAGGCCTTCCGACTCGTCCGCGAGCCGGTTTCGCTCGTGCTTGTGGGCACGCATTCGGATCGACTGCCAAGCCTTGTCGCCCGGATGGGACTCTCGGACCGCGTCCACCTAGTCGGTTTTCAACAGAATCCCTTCCCCTGGATGCGGCGCGCGCGCCTGCTCGTGCTCTCTTCGGACTACGAGGGCTGCGCCAACGTCCTGGTGGAGTCGCTCATCTGCGGGACGCCCGTGGTTTCGACCAACTGCCCGTGCGGTCCGTCCGAGATCCTGACCGGCGATCTTGCCTGTGGGCTCGTCCCGCGGCGCGATCCGAAGGCCTTGGCGGCCGCCATCGATGACCTTCTCAACTCGCCGCCGGATGTCTCACGGGCGGAGGTCTTCGAACGCGTCGACATCAACCAGGCGTGCGATGGGTACCTCGCCGCCTGCGGCATCGCTCCCGCGTAGCGCGCCGGCCCCGCGGCGAACGGCATTCCGCCATTGCGTGTCCCAGATGCACGCGCTACGTGCCCGCGCCGTTTTCGCCGATCAGCTCCACCGCGACCCTCGCAGCCTCTTTCGTCGGCGTCGGGGCGTCCAGCAGGTGGTCCTTCAGCTTCTTGAACTCCGCCTTTTGAAGGTCACGCGACGATTCGCTTGTGAGCAGGTGCTGTAACGCGCCGCCGACGCCGTCGATGTCGTCATGGCCGAGCAGGAACTCGGGGACGATCTCCCGGCCCGCGATGATGTTCGGTTGCGCGATGTACCCGGCGACAAGCGGTCGCGCGAAGAAGTAGCTGAACGGGTGCACGCGATACACCACGACGCCCGGGCAGCCGTAGTACACCGCCTCCATCGTGATGCTGCCCGACGTCATCACCGCCAGATCCGCCGCGAGCAGGATCTCGCCCGAGTCGTAGTCGTACAGCTCGCCTTCGAGATCCGAGTTTGCCAGCGCGTCCTCCAGGTACGCGCGGGACTCCTGGCGCGCGCAGCTCAGCAGCATGTACGGGCGCGGTTGCAGGCGGCGCACGGACCCCAGCATGATCGGAAGGGAGTGCGAAATCTCGCCGCCGCGGCTTCCGGGTAAGACGGCGATGCGCGGGCCCGGGTGGCTCTTCATCGTGGCGACCTTGTCCGGTTCCAGGTTGCGCATCTGAATGCGCTCGAACAACGGATGGCCGACAAACGTCGACGGGATTCCGGCGGCGTCGTAGTGCTTCTTCTCGAACTCGTGAATCAGCAGCACGTGGCTGTAGGCGCGCCTGATCGGATTGAGGGTGTAGATCTTCCGGCCCCAAAACTGCGAACCGACGAAGTGCATGACCTTGAGCCCCATCTTGCGCGCGAACGTGCCCAGATAGAGATGGAACGCCTGGTAGTCGATCGTGATGACCAGGTCCGGCGGCTCGTCACGCCACGATTGCTGGGCGGTCTTCAGTGCGCGCCGGTGCTCCGGGATGCGCTTCAGGTTGCCGAACAGCCACATCGCGGCGGTCTTCGCGGGATCGAAGATGACCTCCAACCCCTCGTCGACCATGGGCGGCCCGCCGAATCCCTTGAACGTGACGTCCGGGATGCGTTTTTTCAATTCGCGCATCAGCATCGCGCCGATCGCGACACCGCTCGGCTCGCCGGCACTTATGAAAATGCGGACCATAGGAGCGAGATCCCGCAAGAGAGCCACAAAAACGCCGCGCAGATCATCGCGAGCGGGATCGAATACACCGTTGGCAACAGGAAAAGCCCGAGCCTTTGATCGATCGTGTGCCACGCGAGCAGGATCATCGGGCCGATGACCACGACCACTGTGAACAGCGTCCAGAGGGTCGGGTTCGTGACCGGGAACGAGAGCCAGAGCATCGTTCCGACGAACGTGAGGCCGAGCACGGCCGCGATCCAGAAGTGACTGTGATGATAGAGATAGCCGGCCGCGATCAGGACAAGCGTCGCGCCCACGAACCAGAGGGCGGTCATGAGAGGCGCTTCTCGAGCTCCTTGACGCGCTCGATCAACTCCGGGACCTTGCGCTGCGCCGCAAGAAACCGTTTCATCTCCCGGTGCTCCGTGGCGTAGTAACCGGAGATCGCGCGCACACCGTGGAACGAGCGCGCCACACCGGACTTCGCCCCGATCATGATGCCGTCGCCGATCTCGACGTGGCCGACGATCCCGACCTGCCCGGCGACCACGCAATGCGCGCCGATCTTCGTGCCGCCCGCGACGCCGGTCTGCGCGATGATGATCGTGTGCGGCCCGACCGAGACGTTGTGGCCAAGCATGATCAGGTTGTCGAGCGCCGTGCCGCGAAGCACGTAGGTCGCGCCGAAGCGCGCGCGGTCCACGGTCGTGTGCGCGCCGATGCTGACGCCGTCCTCGACGACGACCGTTCCGAGTTGCGGGATGCGCACGAGACCCTCGGCCGTCGGGTGAAATCCGAATCCCTCGGCGCCGACGATCGCGCCCGGATGCAGCGTGACATCGTTGCCCACGTTGCAGCCGCGCATCACGCTGGCGTTCGGAAAGAGCACGGTGCGGTCGCCGAGCACCGCATCGCGCCCGATGAACGCGCCGGGGTAGATCACGCAGTCCGATCCGATCTTCGCGCCCGCGCAAATCGTCGCGTACGGTCCGACGCCGACGTTGTCACCGAGCTCCGCCGCGGGATCGATGTACGCACGCTCGTGAATGCCCACAAACGGATGGTCGCGGACCTCGAGCTCGAGCAGGCCGATCACCTTCGCGATGGCGGTTTGCGTGTCCTTGATGCGGATCACGCCGCAATCCGGCGCGTCGACGACCGGCGGCAGCAGCAAGGCGGTGGCTTTGCAGTCGGCCAGCTGCTTGCGGTTGCGCACCTCGGAGAGAAATGAGATGTCGCCTTCCCTGGCGCCTTCCAGCGACTCGACGCCGCGAATGACGAGGTCGCCCCCGCGTTCGAGCGTGCCGCCGACCTGCTCCGCGATTTCCGCGACGGTAAGACTCTTGGACATGGTGTTTTGTGGTTTGAAGCGGGTCTCTGGGAGCGGACTACATGCGCGCGAGGAGCCGGTCACGCTGCTCAGTCCCGGAGTCCGCGTCGGCCGCGAAATCCATCGCATCGAGCACCTTCTTCGTATACGACTCCACCGTGTCTTCGTCCTCGTCGCGCTCGACGTGCAGCAGCCGGCCGAGTTCCTTGACGAGTGCCTGGTCGTTGACGAGCTGGAACTTGTGCTTCTCGATCATGAAGCCGACCAGCGCAACAAAGATGCGACCGGAGAAGATTCGGGCGACCCGGCTGAGGACATACGCGAGAAGGACCAGAGCGACAATCGTGATCGCCAACACGATCCATATGCTGAGGTTTTCGGGAGTGCCGGGCCGATTCTCGACAACGGCGACGAGTCGGCTGATCAGAATGATCTGTCCGGCAGACAGAAACGTGAAACCAATGACCGCCTCGAAGCGTTGGCTCACGTATCTGCGGAAAAAGCTGCTCTTGTTGACCTTGAAGTCGAGCAGCTCGTGCAACACATACTTGGGCGACTTCACCATGATGCTCTTCATGAGAAAGAAGGCGCCCAGGATGTTGCAGCAATAGGCGACGATGTGAAGCGGGCTCGGTTCCATAATGGCTGGCAGAATGGCTCCTGCGCGGGCACGATAGTCCCGCGTGGTGAACAAGTCAACGGATGCGGTAAGATCGCGGGCCTACAAGGGTTATGACGTTTCCTTCATTCCTGTCGAAGGTTGAGCGCGGTCGAGCGCGCGGCCACGCCCGGCGTCTGGCATTCCGATTCAGCCTGGTCGGTGCGCTCGCGGTCGTCGTGTTGCTGTTCGCGATGCGGCTCGGACTCGAGCTACCCGGGCTCGCTTCTCTCGACCTCGACACGATTGCGGACGACGCGCCGCTCTGGGTCGGTTGGTTTGCGCTGTCGCTCGTGGGTCTCGCCGAGGGTCTCGTGTTCTTGGCAGTCGTGTTCCTGGTCGGGTGGCTCGTGCGCCTCCTGACGCCCTGGTGTTTCCGGCGCGGCGCCACTCAGACCGCGAACGAGATGGATCGACGGTTGGAAACGGATCGTTTCGCCGCGGCGCTGCAGGCGACCGGTCCGCTCGCCGGTCTCACGGTTGAATGCGCCCTCCGCGCACCTCCGTCCCTGGATGTGTTGGTCCCGGCCCGCTCGCGTCGCCGCGAAAGTTGGTTGCGAAGGCTCGCCGTCCTGCTCGTCATTGCGATCGCGATCCTGCCGGGAAGAGCCGGCGCGGGCGAAGGGCCGGACGATGCCGACGGTGAGAGCAACGCCGCGGAGTCGCCGTTGGTGTTGCGCCTCAGCGGTTTGCGCGCGTTGTTCCGCCCTGGCGACCCGATCCCGATGCAGGTGATGCTCGAAGCGAACGCGGCGCTCGAGGACGACTTTCAGGAGGACGTCTTTCTCCAGCTCGACGACAAGCCGGTGTTTCCCCTTCGCCACACATTATTTCTCGCCGCGGGTGCGCCGGGCCAAGACGTCATGCGTTTCGATCTTCTGAGGTACGCCGAGAAGCTCGCGCCGGGCGAGCACGTGGTCGTAGCTGTGTGCGGCGAACTCGAGAGCAACGAGTTCTTGTTTCGCATTGACCCCGAGGGGGACGGCGGGGGAGGAGGAAGCGGCGAAGATCCGCCCGAGGACCCGGGGAAGGGAAAACCGAAACCCGGTCAGCAGGAACAACGTCCGCAAAAGATCAACGCGAAACCGAAGTTCGTGCAGCCGCTCGTTCGAGACGGCGACAAAGTCAAAAAACGCGCGCGCGTGTTGACGGAGACCCGCGGCGGCTCCGATCCCGTGGACCGGCCGCTCGAGGAGGCGTGGCCGGAGTTGCAGCGGCGCAAAGAGGCCGCGCTCAAACGGCCCGGGCTGTCGCCGGCCGCGCGGCGTCTGGTGCAGGAGTACTTCGAGCGCTTGCGTCCGGACGGCGTGCAGCCCGATGGGGAGGAAAAGTAGCGTGGCTGGCTCCACGGGTTCCGCGGATCCGCAGCGGGTCTTTTTCGATTCGCGCGAGATGGCGCAACTCCGCCAGCTCGAGATCCTCGCGGCGAAGGTGCACAAGGGGCAGTTGCGCGGCGAGCGCGAAACGTCGCGCCGCGGTCCCGGAACGAGCTTTCGGGAACACCGCAGCTACCACGAAGGCGATCCGCTGCGCCTGATCGACTGGAACGTGCTCGCGCGGATGGACATCCTGGTCGTGAAGGAGTTCGACGCGGAGGTCTCCCTCGACGTCGTGCTCCTGCAGGACTGTTCGGAGAGCATGCGCGGCGCGGCGGCGCAGTGCGCGAGAAAGGTCACGGCAGCGCTCGGCGCGGTCGCGATGCCGCACATGGACCGTGTGCTCTGGGCACCGATCGGTGGCGCCGGCGCGCGCACCGCCGATGTGTTCACCGGCCGGGGCCGGCTGCCGGATCTTTTCGCCGCCGTCGATCGCGAGCCCGGCGGGGCCACGGACCTGATGGGGGCGCTCAGGGGCGCGGTGCCGCGCAAGAGCCGCGGCGGTGTGGCGTTCGTGATGAGCGACTTCTTCGATCCGCGCGGCGTGGGCCAGGCGCTGTCGTATCTCGTGAGCCGCCGTTTCCAGGTGCGCGTGATGCTGATCGAGGATCCGGAGCGGTTGGCCCCGCCGCCGCTTGGCCGCACGCTTCTGAAAGACGCAGAGACGGGCGAGACCACGCTGCTCGACATCACGCCGGATGTCGTCGCCGCATACAACAAGGCGCGCGAGGCCCGCGCGGGTAGTCTCGCCGGGTTTGCGCGCCGGACGGGCTCGGGTTTCCTGCGGGTGCGCGCGGACCAACCGTTTTTCGAGATCGTGCGTTCGGCTATCCGGCGCGGGTGGTTGCTGCCGTGAGTTTTTACGACCCCGCGGGATTCTGGCTCGGTCTCGCCGGCGCGGGTGTGCTGCTCACGCACCTCATCCGTCGGCGCGCGCGCCGCGTCACGGTTCCGTTCCTGCCGCTCTGGGCGGCCGCGCTCGGCGAACGCCGCGGTGGATTCGGCAGCCGGCTCATGCGCTATCTCGACCTTCTGCTCGTATTGATCGCGTGCGCGGCCTTGGCGGTCGCGGCGGCGCGTCCCTACACCGAAGGAACACCGTCGACGGCGCGCGATCTCGTCCTGGTCCTCGACGGCGGGCTCGAACTGCGCGCCGGGGATCGCCATCGGTTGCTCTGGCACGTCGCCCGCGCCGAAATCCAGCGCCGTGCGCCGGGCACGCGCTTTTTGATCGTGCGCGTAGGCGAAGGACGCGATATCAGTGTGCGCTGCGCGGATGTCCGTACAGCGATGGCCGAGGTGTCCCGTCACCAACCCGCGTGGCAGCGCCGCAGTCCCGACGACGCCCTAACTCTCGCCAGGGCCGCCGCGGCCGATTTGCGCGATCCCGACTTCGTGTTTGTCACGTATCGCACGATCACGCCGGAGGACTGGCGCTTGCGCGTCGTGAAACAAGACGCGCAAAACGCCGGGTTCGCTTCGCTCGAGGTGACCGGCGATCCGGAGGGCGGCGGCCGTTTCGCGCGCGTCGCGCTGCGCGGCGAGGGCTACGCGAAAATCGGCGAGCACTGGGCGGGCGAGCTGGTTGCCGGGGAGCCGACGGTCCTGCAACTGCCGTTGCCGCGCGAAGGCGAGGCGGAGTTCACCATCGTCCTCGAAGGCGACGCGTTTGCCGCCGACGATACGATTCGCCTGCTCCTGCCCGGTCGTGAAAGTCCGCGGCCGCTGGTGGTCTCCGACACCGGCGAGGTCTCGCCGTTCTTGATCTCCGCGCTGATGGCGTTGGAGGCGACCGGCGCGATCACGGGCCCGCTCGAACAGACCGTCCCCGCGCGCGCGGCCGAAGCCGCCAAGAAATACTCGGTGGTCATCTTCGACCGCTGCGCGCCGCCGCGAACGCTGACGGGTGTACCGGCGCTCTATCTTTCGCCGCCGGTCGGAGCGCTGCCGTTTCGCGTCGGCGAGGAGCATGCGGCGCCGGCGCTCTTTCACGTGAAGCGCGAGCACCCGTTGGTTCGCGGCATCGACCTCGAACGCATTCCGCCGTTGAACGGGCGCGCCGTGCTGGGTGGGGAGGCGATCGCGTCCGCGGCGCCGGGTGCCTTGCTCGCGATCGGGCCGGCCTGGGTGGCGCTTGGTTTCGATCCCGACCGCTGCATCTTCGCGTCCACGCCGGCCTATCCGTTGTTCCTACGCAACACGATCGAGTGGTTGGCCAAGGTCACGCGGCGCTCGGCTCCGGAGTTCTATCGAGTCGGGGAAACAGCTCCGCAAAAAGGCCTCGTGCGCATCGACGGCGAGGTCGTGCATCGTGTCGGCCAACAGCTGATCGGTCCGCCCGGCGTTTGGCAGATCGAGAAGCGGCGCTACGCGGTGAACCTGCTCGAACCGGAGCTCGATCTCGCGCCGGCAACCGCGGACTCGGATCCGTTGCCCGCCGTTGGGGAGGCCGGCGTGCCGGACCAACCGCATGCAGCGTTATTCGCGGCCATCGCCGCCGGCGTGTTGCTGATCGCCTGGTGGGTGTTCTGGCGGAGTTGAGCGCGGCCAGTGTTGTCTGTTCAACGGCTGACGCCGTTGAGACCTCGGTGATGGACGGTGGTCCGCGGGTGGGCGCTGCTCGCTAACTCAGCGCCTGGAGCAAGTCGGCTTCCAATCGGTCGAAGGGTTCGAGTCCGACGGAGAGACGAATGAGGCCGTCATCGATGCCGGCGGCGTTGCGCTCGGATTCGGTCAGCGGTGCGTGTGACGTGTGCAGCGGCAACGAAGCCAGCGTTTCGATACCACCCAGCGAGACGGCGCGCGCGATGACCTGGAACCCGTCGATGACCGCGGCGGCCGCCGGCAACCCGCCTTCGACCTCGAACGCGAGCATGGATCCGAACGTCGCCATCTGGCGCCGCGCGAGCGCGTGGTCTTCGTGTTCGGGAAGACCCGGGTAGTGCACGGTACGCACGCCGCGGTTTGCGCTGCCGGTAGCCCGCAGCGCGTCGAGGGCGAGAGCCAGGCGCTGGGCCGTCGCCGCTTGTTCGCGCGCGCGGAGTTCGAGGGTGCCGAGCGACCGGACGAGCAGCCAGGCCGTGTCGGGACTCAACACCGCGCCGGTGCGGTGGCGAAACGCCTCGAGCTTTTCCATGAGAGCGTGCGGGCCCGAGACGACGCCCCCGAGCGCGTCGCTGTGGCCGCCGAGGAACTTCGTCGCGCTGTGCATGACGAGGTCCACGCCGAGCGTCGCGGGTTGTTGCAGAGGCGGCGGCTGAAAGGTCGCGTCGACGGACACCAGCGCGCCGGCTTCCCGCGCCGCGCGGACGACCGCATCGATGTCGACGACGCGCGCGAGAGGGTTGGTCGGTGTCTCGACGTGCACCAGGGAGACGCCGCGAAACGCCTCGGCGAACGACTCCGGCCGAAACGGATCGAACTTGCGCGCTGTGAGCTGCAGTCTCGGCAGGTCGTGTCGCGCGATGTCGACGGTCCCTCCGTAGAGGTCGCGGCTCATCGCGATCGTGTCCCCGGGGTCGGGCACGGCGGCGAAGATCGCGTAGAGCGCGGCGACCCCCGAGGCGAAGGCGACGGCGCCGTCGGTTTGTTCGAGTTCTGCAACGCCGGACTCGAACCGTCGTCCGACCGGGTGACCGCAGCGGGGATAGAACTCGCCGTCGATTTCACCCGCGCCGACCGCACGCAGCGACTCGGCCGACTCCTTGGCGAACGTCGTGGCGCGGGTCAGGTCGGCGGCCAGCGGCCCCACCGGCGGCGGCCTGTCCTCGCGGCATCCATAGCCCGGCTTGGGGGTCATCGAGGGTGTTCTACCGCATGCTCGGTTTCTCTGCATGCCTCCCCCGTGCGCTCCGGAGTCCGGTGGGGCACAATGGCGGGGTCATGCGAAGGCTCTCACTCCTCCTGCTCCTCCTCGTCTTTTCTTGCAAGACCAACCCGCACACCGGGCGGAAGCAGTGGATCACGATCTCCGAGTCCAGCGAACTCAAGATGGGCCTCGAGTCCTGGAACGAGATCCAGACGAAGGTCAAATTCACGAACGAGCGCGCCTATGTCGATCCAGTCCGGCGGGTCGGCGCGGCGATTTCGAAACACGCGAACAAACCCGATTACCAGTGGGAGTTCAAGGTCATCGACGATGTGAAGATCGTCAACGCTTGGGCGCTTCCCGGAGGGAAGATCGCGTTCTACAAGGGCATCTACCCGATCTTGCAGGACGAGGCGGGCATGGCGATCGTGATGGGCCACGAGGTGTCTCACGCTCTCCTGCGCCACGGCGCCGAGCGTGTGAGCCAGCAGCGCGATACAACCATCGCCATCGCGATCGGCTCGGTGGCCGCTGGCAAGAACACCAAGCAGCGTCTGGCGTACTTCGCGGGCCTGAGCGCGACGGCGCAGGTGCTGTTGTTCCTGCCGTATTCCCGCACGCACGAAACCGAGGCGGACAAGTTCGGGTTGATGCTGGCGGCGCGCGCCGGATACGACCCTCGCAACGCAATCGGAGTCTGGGAGCGCATGGATCAACTCGGTGGCTCACGCGGCCCCGAGTTCCTCTCCACGCATCCGCATCCGCAAAACCGCATCGCAAACATGCGCGGGTGGATGCCCGAGGCGATGGCGCTCTATGAGCAGTCGCAAAAGCAGCCGAACAAGAGGCTGCCGATTCCGCCGAAGCCCCCGAAGTAAGATCGCCGCCTCCCACCGGGTTTCCGGTCTTTACGAATATCCAATCCCCAGTATGCTCCGACGCATGAGGTGGAACACGGGGGCCGCGGTCTTGTGTTTGGCGGCCGCTGCGTACGCTGGCGAGACAATCATCGCGGAGCTCGAGTGGGAGCCTGGATTCGTGGGGACGATTCACGCCCGATACTACCGGCTCTCCTCCGAGCGACCGCAGGATCTCAAGGTTCCCGAAGGGATCGCGGCGCCCCAATTCGCGGAGTTCTTGCTGCTCGGCGCACGGGTTCCCGTGGTCGTGGACCGGGCCAAGAACAGGCTGTTTGTCGACGCGAACCAGAACCGCGACCTCACGGACGATCCCGAGCGCCGTTGGTCCGTCTCGCGGGACATGCATGTCGTTCACGAGGTCGTGCGCGTCCCGTTTGGCGACGAACTGGTTCCCGTGGCCTTCGACATCCGGCAGCGGTTGGGCCAAACGGACAGGATCTTCCTGTACACCAAGATCCACCGTTTGGGCCACGTGGTGTTGAACGGCCGGTTGCGCCGTGTGGCACTCGTGGACGGCAATGGCGATCTCCGTTTCGACGATCCCAAGTTTGATCACTTCTTTCTCGATGTCGACGGAGACGGTGAACTTCAAACGCGTTCCGATGCGCACGAGAAACTGCAACTGGGGAAGCCCTTTCGCATCGGCAACGTTGGGTACGCGGCGCGGATTGACGAGCCGTCCGGAAGCAAGCTCCACTTCGAGTCGGTTCGCCCGCCTGCGCAGCGCCCGTGGTACTTCCCACGTTGGGCGCCCCGCGAAAAGCGGCCGGCGGTCGAAAAGCCGAAAGAACCGTTGACGGACGTGGTCGCGGCCTATGACGCTGCGACAGACGATCATGAACGCGTTAAGCAACTGAAACGCGTCGGCCCGTATGGCACGGCTGAGGCGTTCAAGTTCTTGCACAAGGTCTACAAGTCCAATGCGGGAAGCACCGTGCGCAAGTGGGCCGTTGACCAGATGGACTACCGGGGGTTCAGCCCGTTCAGCAAAGAGATCGCCGCAATCGTACGCGACTCAAACGCGATGCAATCCTGCCGCAACATGGCGATGGTCGCGTTGCACCGACACGACGCAAAAAAGCGGGTTGCGGCGTACCGGGTTGCGCTCGAGTACGCGGTCGAGAAGAAGTCCAAGGTACCGGCCGAGTTCGCCACCCGCTACCTGGCCGAACACGGTGGCAAGGCGGCGCGCGCCATCATCGTGAACGCCTACGGGGACGCTGCCGATTTCGACGTGCGCTTGGTCATCCTGAAACAGTGCCTACGAAGGGATCCCGACGGGCCGCCTCTCAAGCTGATCGAGCTGGCGATCAAGGACTTCGAGTCCGCCATGAGGGAACTCGGGTTCGAGGCTCTCTGGTACGTGGATCCGCTCCGTGCGCGCAAGGAGGCTCTGAGAAGGGTCCCGCTCCGGGAGGACGAATTCGGATACGTCGGCAAGCAGTTCGTGCGAATCCTGGCGCGCGCGGGCGACAAGAAAGCCGTCGAGGCTGTGATCAAGATCTGCGACGGGGACCAACGGCGGGTTGGTGCCGCGGTGCGGGAACTGCGCCTGCTGCGATCCGACGCGGCGCGCGCGGCCCTGGTTCGCGGCCTGACCTCGAAACAGGCTCATACGCGCCTGCTGTGCGCGCGGGCGCTGGCCTCGATGTCTGCCGAGGGCATTGTGCCGGCCGTTGCCGGGGCGACCAAACGTGAGACCGACCCCGATGCACTGGAGTCCATGATCGACGTCCTCGGCGCGCTGCGCGATCCGAAGTCGATCCCCGCGCTCTTGAAGGTCGCGAAGTCCGACTCGCAGGGCCGGCCCGCCGCTGTGGCCGCGCTCGCGAGGATCGGCTATGACGACCCGCGGGTCCGCGCGTTCTTTCTGAAGCTGCTGCGGTCCAAGCACTGGCGCAATCGGATCTACGCGCTGCGCGCCGTCGCAGCGATCGGCGACACCGGGCAGGTAGGCGCCGTCATCGCGCAGCTGGCAGACAGCCGGTGGCAGGTGCGTTCGGCGTGCATCGACACGCTTCGCGCGCTCGCGCAAAAGCACGCCATCCTGCCGCTCATCGAACGCCTCGATGTCGAGTCCCGGCGCCGCGTGCGCTTTGAGATCCTGAAGGCGTTGTTCCGGCTGACCGCGAAGGACTTCGGTGTGAAGTCCGAGCCGTGGCGAAGTTGGTGGGCGGCGTCCGGCGACGAGCACAGCGTCCCCGAGATACCGCCGAAGGCCAAAGTCTCGAACTACGGCACGGTTGCGCAGTTCTACGGCATCCCGGTTCACACCGATCGTGTTGTATTCGTGATCGACGCGTCGGGTTCGATGCGCACACTCGACGCGAAGGAGCGCGAAATGTCGCGCATCGACGTGGCCAAGAAATCGCTGCTTGCCGCCGTGGCCCGCCTCGGCGAATCCGCGAAGTTCAACGTCGTGTTTTTCTCGGACAAGCCTTCACCGTGGAAGAACTCGATGGTGGGGGCCAAGCCCTCGAGCAAGGACGCGCTCGCGAAACACTTGGGTGGAATCGAACCGAAGGGCGAGACAAACCTCTACGACGCGCTGGAGTTCGCGCTCGCGCTGAAGGAAGTGGATACGGTCGTCGTGCTATCCGACGGCGCGCCGAGCGCCGGCAAGTACGTGAACCGGGTTGAAGTGCGCCGCGCCGTGGCGCGTTTGAATCGCGCACGCCGAATCCAGATTCACTCGATCTCGATCGGCAAGAACTCGCGGCTGCTGCGCGAGTTGACCGCCGACAGCGGTGGCATTTACTACCGCCGTTGACGATCGTACTCGTAAACCGCGATGCCGACGCACGTGCTCAGGTTGAGTGAGCGCACGTGCGGGCTCTCGATCGGCAGGCCCACCGCGTGCTCGGCGTAGCGTCGGCGGACCGAGCCCTCGAAGCCGTCGCTCTCGCGCCCGAACAAGAACACCGCGTCCTCGGGGATCTCGATCTCGAACAGCGTCCGTGGCGCATCGACCGTGAACAGGAACGGTTGCCCGAGTTCCGGCAGCACCCGCTCGAATTCCGTAAAGCTCTCGTGTACCCGCGGATCGACGTGGCGCCAATAGTCGAGTCCGGCGCGCCGCAGCTGCTTCGCCTCGAGCGAGAAGCCCAGAGGTTTTACAAGGTGCAACTGCGCGCCGGTGGCGAGACAGGACCGCCCGGAATTTCCGGTGTTCCACGGGATTTCAGGCTCGACCAGGACGACGTGTAGCACCTCAGCCCATTCTTGCGTTCTCTGCTTGCTTGTCAAAACCGGGTGGACCGGACGCATATCGCCGTTCCAATGGGGTAGCTCTCAGGCACAAGTGGTTCGGCATCTCGCGGTTTTCGAACAAAGAGAACCAAACGGATGCAACGAGCGTTCAAAACCTTGGGGTTTTGGCGCTGGCGCTTTCAGGAGGTACGACGATGCGATATCACGCACAGCGGCAATGGTGGCTGGCACTCCTCGCGGCGGTTGGAGTTGGAGGCGCGTTCCCGGCACCCGAAGTGGATGCGCGGACCTCCGCCGCCGATCTCGCAAAGATCGAGTTGGGGCGCCGGCTGTTCCTCGATCCAACGATCAGCCGCATGGGCACCGTGAGCTGCGCGGCGTGCCATCAGCCGGAACACGGGTTTTCCGACCCGCGTGTCCAGTCGATGGGCGAGCCCGGCCTGACCAAACGGCACTCGCAGACGCTGCTCGATCTCCCGGCTACCGGTGGTTTTCACTGGGACGGCGAGTTCGACACCGTCGCGGACCTCGCGTTCGCGCGCTTGGGTACGTTTGCCGAAGCGCTGGATCGCTCGCGGACGCTTAACGCGCGTCGTTTCCAGCGATCGTTGGAGGCGGGCCGCGAGCCGAACGACGATTGGTACAAGAAGCGCATGCGCGACCTGACCCCGCCCTATTACGGCGCGGTGACGCCGGCCAACACGCCCGAGTTCACGCCGTTGCTGCTGCGGTTGCGGCAGGACGGCCGTTACGACGACGGTTTCCGCGCGGCGTTCGGCGCCAACATCGATGACATCGGAACGCACGAGATCGCCACCGCGATCGAGAACTACGTGCTTTCCCTGCGCACGTCGGGTGCGCCCTACGATCGCTTCGTGCGCGGCGAGCCGGAAGCGCTCAGCGCCGCGGCGCGCCGCGGCCTCTACCTGTTCAAGGACAAAGCGGGATGCGCGCAGTGCCACTCTCTAAAGGGCAGCTACGCGCCGCTCACCGACGGCAAGTTCCACAACACCGGCGTGTCGTTCCGTTCCGTCGGCGCGTCGTTCGAAGGCCGCGTCGAGGTGGACGGCGGCCACGGCACGATGTCATTCGTGAAGGCGGATCTCGGCCGGTTCAAGACCCCAACATTGCGGGACATCGCTCGCCATCCGCCGTACATGCACGACGGCGGTTTCAAGACGCTGAAGGACGTGGTGGCGTACTACCGCGATGGCGGCACGCCGAACGCGAACCTTTCACCGCACATCCGTCCGGTCAAGCTGACGGATGCCGAGATCAACGACATCGTGGCCTTCCTCGAGGAGGGCCTCACGAGTTACGAACGTCCCGGCCTCGGCCAGGTCCCCAAGGACCGTCCAGCGGAGGTCTTTACGAAGATCGTGGCGATCAACGGCCGGCCGATGCGCTCGCTTTCGGTGCGCGTCGTGCCGTTTGGCGATCGCTTCCGTGGCGCGCCGAGGACGGTGCGCGGGCAGGTCTTCGAGACCGATCGCGCGGGGAAGTTCACGTTTTCCTACCCGCCGACGACCCACGTAAAGCTGGAGGCGAACGGATACGAGTTGGGACTCGGGCGCGCGATCCCGGACTACGTTTCGTCTCTCACACTGGTGGCGACGCCGACCGACAAGATCTCGATGCGCTATCACGTCGCGGACCAGAAACAGCAGGCACCCAAGCGAATCATCGTCAAGGTGATCTCGCGTGGGAGCGTCACCGTCGAGTTCAAACGTGCGAGCCGGATATCCGCGAAGGAGTACCTCTACGTGGCGCCCGTGCAAAAGGGCGTCTCCGGATCGCATCGCTGCCAGGTTGCGGTCGAGCGAAACCGGCGGTTGCAGCAGGTCGGCATGTTTGTCGTGGACCTGAGTGGTGGCGCAACCGAACCCATCGACGAACGCGGCCTGCGCCGCAACGTCGCCCGGTTCATCAGAGCCACCGTCGCGAATCCGACACGCCGCGGCCGGCGGTGATGTTGGCCCAACGGCTGCAGTGTTGTTGGCCCAACGGCTGACGCAGTTGGAGCGCAGTGATGTTGGCCGCACGGCTGACGCCGTTGGAGCGGCCTGTACGTTTCCTAGGACGAAGGGTCCGTCGAATCGGCGGGCTCTTTGTTTTTTCTTTTACCACCCCGGGCGACCTGCAGGCCGACGAGTCCGGCGACCAATGTCAGCAGGTAGATCTGCCCAACGATCGCCTGCAGCATGACAAAGGAGCGCGCGGAAGGATCCTTGGGTGTGATGTCGCCCTACCCCAGCGTCGTCATCGTGACGTAGCTGAAGTACGCCAACTCGGCGCGCCCATCTCTCGGAGTGATCTTCTCCCGACAGCCCGGTGAACGCCACCGACGCTCCGTGCTCGTCCACGCCCAGCTCTTTCACGAGCCCGATGTAGATCGTTGCAAACACGAGCCCGATCACGATGTAGACGGAGAGGGACGCACAAACGGTGTCAAACGTCACTTGCTTTGCTCTCAGGATGTGGCGCAGCACGCCCGCGCCCAACGCACAGAGGACAAAAAACGCCGCCGCGTCCTCGACTGGCTCCGCTCCGCGGATGAACATCAGGCCGACCACTACCAGACCCGCAGCCACCACCGCGATCAGGTGGCGACGCTCGAGTCTGAGGGCGTAGATCGCCGCGGCCAGCCATCCGACCATGGCGGCGGCGTGGATGAAATCGTTGTGCTCCTTGGGAAACCAACCGCCGAGCGCGAACTGCAGCAGCAGCGCCAGGAGCAGGAACTGGAATCGGTTCTCTTTGAAGTGTCCGCGAGGCATGGGCCCCCCAGTGTCCCGCATCCGACTTTTTCCGACGAGCACGAGAGGTCCGTGGTTATCGTGAGCGCCCCCATCGGGGTCTGGAGGCTTTCATGATTCGGCTGTTCGCCCTCATTGCGTGTGTTGCATGTTTCCTGGTCGCGTGTACTTCGCCCGACGCGCGCCAGTCCGACGGCGCCCAGGCGCTGTTCATTCCCGGCAGCGAACTCGTTGCCGGCGGGGGCGGCACGCGCCCCGAGGACCAGAACGGGGACACGACACCCGTGTCCGGTGCGGGCGGGCAGCGCCCGACGAAGATCACGGTTCACGCAGCCGTTCTGGAGGCGCTGACGTACAACTGGCAAATCCTGTTCGCCCGCGAGCAGGAGACCATCGCGAGTCTCGGAGCGGACGAGGCGAAGTCCTTCATGATCCCGTTCGTGACCGGCGGTGTTCGTTACGACAGGCTCTCGACGCAGCCGAGCGCGGTTTTCGCACCGGCCGGCGGCGGGATCGAAACCACGTTCCCGACATCGCCGACGAGCCAATACAACGCCGAAATCCGCGCCGACTTCCCGGTCTTCGCATCGGGACGCTATCTGTACTCGTACAGGGCCGCGAAGCTCTCCGCGCAGGGCGCGTCCCACGATCGCGCCGCGACCGAGATGGACGTCGCCGAGCTCGTCACATCGGCCGCGTACGACCTGCAGCTCACGATCGAGCTGGTGGAGGTTGCGCTCGAGAACGAGCGCGCGTTCGACCGCCAGGTGAAGGATGCGCGTTCGCAATTCGACGCGGGCCGGGTGACGAAGGAGGCCGTGCTCGAAGCCGAGGTGGAGCACCTGAACGCAGTGCGGACCCGCGAGCGTCAGGAGACGCTGGTCCCCATTCAGGCGATGGTGCTCAACCGCTTCCTCGGCCGCAAGTCCGACGCACCGATCGAGATTCTCGACGCGCCGCTCAACGAGAAGCCGACCTGGGTCGAGTCGAACATCCTGGAAGCCGCGTTGTTGGGCCGGCCCGAGATCAACTCTGCGCGGCTGGGATTGGATGCCGCCGAGAAGAACTCGAAGGCCGTGTGTGGGGGCGAGGCTCCCGAACTGCGTGGTTCCCTCGGTTGGACCGCGACGGACAACGACTTCCAAAATCCGAAGGACAACGGGTTCTTTCGTTTGGACCTCGAGGTCCCGATCTACCGGGGCGGCGGCAGCCGCGCGCGCATCCGGAGCGCCAAGCGTCAGATCGAACAGGCGCGCATCCGGCTGCGGGACATCGAGGCGGCAGTTGAAAACGAGGTGTCGCAAGTCTTCCGCGAGGTGAACGAGGAGTTCAAGGACATCCGCGTGGCAGAGCGATCGGTGGAACTGCAGACCGAAGCGTTGCGCATCCAGCGCCGCAAGTTCGAAAACGGCCGCGCTACGTCGCGCGATGTGTTGACGTCGACGTCGGTTCTGACGGAGGCGAAGGTGGCGGCCGTCAGCGCCCTTTACGACTACAACGTCGCCCTGATGAAGCTGCACCGCGTTCGCGGCGCGGACCCGCGGTTGGCGCCCCAGGCGAAACCCGAGTAGAGCCGCCCCCGCGGTCCGTATCCTGGACTTGTCGCACCCTCGCTGTAGGATTGCTCAATTCAAGATTGGGCGCGGGATTGCGCCCCTTTTTCATAGCTCAAAGCTGAAACTGGCGCTCCCGCATCCTAGGCGGAGGTGCGCATGGAAGATCGAATCGTAGGCGAGGGGTTGACGTTCGACGACGTCCTCCTGCTGCCGGGGTATTCCGAGATCCTCGGCTCCCACGCGGATGTGAGCACCATACTCACCCGCAATATCGGCCTGAACGTCCCGGTGCTCTCGGCCGCGATGGATACGGTCTCCGAGTCCGCGCTGGCCATCGCGCTCGCGCAGCAGGGCGGCCTCAGCGTGATTCACAAGAACCTCACGATTGAGCAGCACGTCAAGGAGGTCTACCTGGTCAAGAGGTCGGTCAACGGCATCATCTACGACCCGGTCACGCTGCCGCCGACCGAATCCGTCGGCACCGCGCGGCGCCTCATGGGCGAAAACAAGATCAGCGGGATCCCGATCGTCGAGGGGCCCAAGGTCGTTGGGATTCTGACGAGCCGCGATCTCCGGTTCCGCCGCGACGACCACGCGCCCATCGGTGAGGTGATGACCAAGGGGCCGCTGGTTACGGGGCCGATCGATACGACCCTCGAACAGGCCAAGCACAGCCTCCACCGGCACAAGGTCGAGAAACTCCTGCTGGTGGACGAGCAGATGCACCTGCAAGGCCTGATCACGATCAAGGACATCAACAAACTGGCCGAGTACCCGGCCGCGAACCTCGATGAGAAGGGCCGTTTGCGCGTGGGCGCGGCGCTCGGTGCCGTCGGGGACAGCCGCGAACGCGCCGCGGCGCTCGTCGAGCAGGGAGTCGACGTGCTCGTCGTGGACACCGCGCACGGGCATTCCAAGAACGTCGGGGAGATGGTCGCGTACCTGAAAGAGACGCACTCCGTCGACGTCGTCGCCGGCAACGTGGCAACGGGCGATGGCGCCCGTTACCTGGCCGACCGCGGCGCCGATGCGGTGAAGGTCGGGATCGGCCCTGGCAGCATCTGCACCACGCGCGTGGTTGCCGGCATCGGCGTCCCGCAACTCAGTGCCATTCATCACTGCGCCAAGGCCCTGGCCGGCCGCGACATCCCGGTGATCGCGGACGGCGGCATCCGCTACAGCGGCGACATCGTCAAAGCGCTCGCCGCCGGAGCGCACAGCATCATGGTCGGATCGCTTTTCGCCGGTGTCGACGAGAGCCCGGGCGAGACGATCTTCTACCGCGGCCGCACGTTCAAGTCCTATCGCGGGATGGGCAGCACCAGCGCCATGGCGCAGGGAAGCAAAGACCGCTACGGACAACACGAGATTCGCGCGACCGAGAAGTTCGTTCCCGAAGGAGTGGAGGGGCGCGTGCCCTACAAGGGCAAGCTCAAGGATCTCGTGCACATGCTCGTCGGCGGTCTGCGCCAGGGCATGGGGTACTGCGGCACGCAGACCATCGAGGCGCTGCGCACGGAAACACGGTTCGTCCGCATCTCCGGCGCGGGCCACACGGAGAGCCACCCGCACGACATCGAGATCACCAAGGAAGCTCCCAACTACCGGACGGACCGTTAGGCTGGCGCCAAGGACAGAGCCGTGAACTACGAACGCGTCTACATCCTCGATTTCGGAACCCAGTACGCACAGCTGATCGCGCGTCGTGTGCGCGAGCATCAGTGTTACTGCGAGATCGTGCCCTGCACGGTGGACGTGAAGCGGCTCGAGGGCGCGCGTGGCATCATCTTGTCCGGCGGCCCCGCGTCGGTGTACGCCGAGAATGCGCCGCGCTGCGATCCGAAGGTGTTCGAGCTGGGCATCCCGGTGCTCGGCATCTGTTACGGCATGCAGTGGATGTGTCACACGCTTGGCGGCACCGTGATCGCGGCGGAAAAACGCGAGTACGGCCACGCGCTGATGGAGGTCACGGACGGCGGCGATCTGCTGCACGCGATTCCGAGCCCGACGCCGGTATGGATGAGTCACGGCGACAGTGTCGAGGATCCTGGACCGGGATTCCGGCCGCTCGCCACGACGACGAACACGCCGTTCGCCGCGGTCGGCAACGACGAGCGCAAGCTCTACGGCATTCAGTTCCATCCCGAGGTCACGCACACCGAACGCGGACGCGAACTGCTCGAGAATTTCCTCCGGCGCATCTGCAACATGCGCGGCGACTGGCAGATGGGTGCGTTTGTGGAACGCGAAGTCGTGCGCCTGCGCGAGCAGGTGGGGGACGCGGGTGTCGTGCTCGGCCTCAGCGGCGGCGTCGACTCCATGGTCGTTGCGAAGCTGTGCGAGCGCGCGATCGGCGAACAGGTGCACCCGATCTTCGTGGACAACGGGTTCCTGCGCCTCGACGAGGCGGATCAGGTCCAGGAGAGCTTCCGCAACCACTTCGAGATCCCCCTGCATTTCGTGGACGCGTCGAAGCTGTTCCTCGGCCGCATCGACGGGGTCACGGACCCCGAAGAAAAGCGCAAGATCATCGGCCACACCTTCATCGAGGTGTTCCGCGATAAGGCGCGCGATTTCGGAGACGTAAAGTTTCTCGCGCAGGGCACGCTCTACCCCGACGTGATCGAATCCGTGGCGGCGCACGGCGGACCGACCGCGACGATCAAGACGCACCACAACGTCGGCGGGCTTCCGGCCGAACTCGGTTTCGAGTTGGTCGAGCCGCTGCGCGAGCTGTTCAAGGACGAGGTGCGCACGATCGGACGCGCGCTCGGCATGCCGGAGCGCATCATCTCGCGGCAGCCGTTCCCGGGACCGGGGCTCAGCCTGCGGGTGCTCGGGCCGATCACGAAGGAGCGCCTCGACATCCTGCGCCAGGCCGATCACATCTGCCAGGCCGAGATCCGCTCCGCGGGCCTCTACACGGAGCTCTGGCAGAGTTTCGTCGTATTGCTGCCCGTCCGTGCCGTCGGCGTCATGGGCGACCAGCGCACCTACGAAAACGTCGCGGCGGTTCGCGCCGTGAACTCGTTCGACGCCATGACGGCGGACTGGGCGCAACTCCCGCACGAGTTGCTGTCCCGCATCTCCAATCGCATCATCAACGAGGTGCGTGGGATCAACCGCGTCGTGTACGACATCTCGAGTAAGCCGCCGGCGACGATCGAGTGGGAGTAAGGGCAAGCTTCTGTTTCTGGCCCAACGCCTGACGGCGTTGGAGCGATCGCTGGCGACGATCGAGTGGGAGTAAGAGTTATTGGCCCTTGGGCCAATGACTCGTGTTGCTGGCCCAACGGCTGACGCCGTTGGAGCTTCCGAGTCGGGCGCTGTTGCTTTGCGAGCGCGAGGCGGTTCCGGGATGTGAGCCTGAGGCCTGACGCCGTTGGGACGGGGGAGGGCGCGGCCACGGAATTGACGGCGGCGACCGACGACGGGCGTTAACATTCTTGCGTGGGTCTTTCGGTCAGGCGGCGTCGCGTTTCGCGTTCGACGGTGTTTTGTGCTGTGAGCGGGTTCGTGCTCGGTGCGGCGATGCTGGCCGGTGGGCAGGACGCCGACGCGCTGACCGCGCGGCTGCGCGAGTTGCAGGCCCTGGCGGCGCGCGCTGCGGATCCCGGCGAGCCGGCCGGTGGCCCGCCGCTCGTTGGTGAAGCGGGGTTTGAGCTGCACGCGTTCCCGGTTGCGGATCTCGCCGTGGCCGTGCCGCAGTACATCGCCCCCAGTGACTGGCGCAACATGGACGAGGAGATTCCGTTCGCCCATGCGGCGTCGGAGGGGGTCGTGAGGTTCGGTTCTTCGGAACAGATCGTCGAACTCCTTCGCAATTCCGCGCCGTTGCGTTGGGATCACCCCGACGCCGCGCTGTTGGCGGTGAATTCGCGCCTGCTCCTGGCGACGCAGAGTCCCGCAACGGCTGCCGACCTTCAAACGTTCATCGATCGCCATCTTCGCGTGCGGGCGCATCGCACGGTTTCGCTCGAAGTCGAGTGGATCGAGTTGCCTCAGGCATTGGCGCTCGAGCTCGCGGCGCATCCGATGGAGCTTCCGCCGAACGCTCTTGCGAGACTCGAGGAGGCACGCAAGGCCGGTGTCGCCGAGGCGCGCTTCGCGGGTCGCATGCTTTTGCTCTCCGGGCAGATTTCCGTCATGTGGCACGGAGTTCAGGCGGCGCACGTGGCGGACTCCGATGTCGAAGTTGCGCAGGAGTCGCAAACGGCGGACCCGATCGTCGGCGTGGAGCAGTTCGGAACCACGATCGCCGCGCGCGTCCACCTGACCGAACCCGGGCAGCGGAATCACGTGGCCGTCCGGTTCGTGTCGGACATGGATGCGGAAGGTGGCGACGCGGGTGATTGGCTCCTGCGGCCGACGCACGACACCGGAATCCTGCAACTCGCGTCCCGGCGTTACACCAACGGCCGGGCCCGCATGGAGCTGCGCAGCGGCGCGTGGGGCATCGGAGCGGCCGGCCGTGTCGGTGGCCCGCGCGCGAGCGGTGCGCGCTGGCGTCTGCTCTTGGTGCGTGCGGTCGAGTTGGCTCCGGGAGGAGGCACGCGATGAGCGGCGCTGTCGCTTCCGGGCGGATCACGCTGTTGGGCCGAGTCGCCGTGTTTGTCGCGGCCGTGACACTCGGCGGGCTCGCGGCGCGCGCGCAGGACGGCGGCGGGGTCGAGAGTCTCTCCGCCGAGATCGACCGTCTGAACGGGTTGCTGCGTGTGCGCGCGCAAGCGCGGGGCGCGGCCGCCGCGGCGCAAAAGGCGCTGCGACTCGAGGTGTACGAGGTCGGTGACCTGTGCGCGCCGGTTCCGGTGGGTGTGTGGCACCCGACGAATCTGGTGCCGTCGCAATACGATCCCGAGAAGCCCGAGGAACAGGAGGCCATGCGGCTGTTCGAGATCGATCAGCTCGTGGAGCTCATTACGCAGACCGTCGAGCCCCCCACGTGGGACGAACTTGCGGGCGCGTCGGTGGAGCCTGCCCGTTCGCGTCTCATCGTGCGGACGTTGCCGCGGGTTCACGCGGGCGTCGCGCGATTGCTCGCCTGGTGCCGCGAGGTGCGCAACCGCCGTTGGTCCGCGGTAGTTCTCGCCGTTGAGGTGTCCACGGAGGAGGCTGAGGCGCTGCGGGCGGTGTCCGGCGCCCTCGACGACGACACGGCCAAGCGCTTGCTCGCGCGCAAGGTGCTCGGCCAGGCGAGGTTGACCGGGTTGGACGGACAGTGCGCCGTCGAGGAGGAGGGATCGCGACGGACGTATCTGCGCGACTACGACGTGGAGATTGCCAAGGATGCCAAGATCGGCGATCCGCGCCGCGCAACCATCTTCGACGGGCTCGCCGTTTCGGTCACAGGCTGCCTGGGTGGCGGTGGCGGCGACGACGGCGCGATCTTGCACTGCCGGTTCCAGCGCACGAAAGTCGAAGATCCGATCGCGCGCCACGACACGGAGCACGGCGAGATCGACACGCCGCGTTTGCAGCTGACAAGGTTGAACACGTCGTTTTGGGCGCCGTTCGGTAAGGCCATGTTGGTCGGCGGCGCGACCGTGGCCGAGCGCCCCTGTGTGTTCGTCGTGATCGCCCGACGCGTGGGGGTCGCGCGATGACTCGGCGAACGGACGTATTGCTGCTCGGCGTCATCGTGCTGGGATTCACCGTCGGCGCGGCGTGGCGTTTGAACGCCGGCCCGGAGTCCGAGCGCGAGCTTGCGCGAGAGTTGGCCGAGTTGCGTCGGTGGACCAGCGAGCTCGTGGGACCGCACTCGAAATTCACGGCAGCCGTCAGGCCCGACCGGGGAGCCAGCCGTCTTCGCATCGTGCCCCTCGATGATCTGCTCACCCCGACGACGCACCATCTGCCGCCGTACCCGCCCGGAGAGTGGCCCGCGGACAAGAACGGCCATGGGTTCGCATCGAACGACGGGGCGCGGACGTTGCCGTTCGGCACCCTCGACGAGCTCATCGAGACGCTGCGCCACGTC
>JAZFYD010000143.1:0-37402 GCA_036443405.1 Planctomycetota bacterium | reverse complement strand
GCTGATGTTCGAGCAGGTCTACCTACAGAGAAACGCGCGGTTTTTCGAGGGCGGCGACGTACTCGAGCTTTGCCTGGGTTCCGGCGTGAACTGTGTGACGGCCGCAGCGCGAGGCGCCAACGTCACCGGCGTCGACATCAACCCGCGCGCGCTCGCGTTCGCGCGGTTCAACTGGCAGCTCAACGGGATCGAAGGCGAGCCCGAGTTCGTGCAGGGTTCGCTGTTCGAACCGCTCGGCGACCGCAAGTTCGATGCGATCCTGATCAACCCGCCGTTTGAACCCGCACCGCCCGCGGCCAGTCACTTCCTCCACTCCGACGGCGGCGCGGACGGCCTCGACATCGTGCGCGCGTGCCTCGGGCGGGCGCCCGCGCACCTGGAGGAAAACGGTGTTTTCGAGATCGTGACGTACAGCCCTGGGGACGCCGAGACGCCGCTTCTGATCGATCTTCTCCGCGGCGCGTTTCCGACCGGCCGCATCGTCGCGCACCGCCTGAACCGAACCCGGCTCGAAGGGCACCTGACGCCGTTTCGCAAGACACCGGGTTATCGGGAGTGGTGCCGCGGGCTGGACGAAGCCGGCCTCACGCACAACCACTTCCTGTTCTGCCGCGTCGAACCCGCGGTGATGCCGGAGACCGAGACGGTCACACCCGTCGAAGAGATCGACGAGTGCAACCGGATCTGCGCGTCCTGGGAGTGACCCCGGCACGCTACTTCTCGGGTTTCTTGTCGGACGTGCCCGCGGCAGCGCCTTCGACGTTGTAATCCGTGATCTTGATCGTCTTGGAACCGCCCGGCTGACCGTTCATCTTGCCGGCTTGTTTGATCCCAGAGAGCACGCGGAACCCGCCGACATCCGTGTAGGTGTACTCCGTCGTTCCGCTCACGGTTCCGAAACCCTGCATCTCCATTTCGTAGTGCTCCTTGGAGAGCAGCTTCTTCCCGCCGTGATCCATGTACTCTCGGCGTTCGGTCAGATCGACGTTGTTCCCCATCACCGGGATCCGGCGCATTAGCTGCACGAGCACGCCGTTGGCATCGAACTGCATCGAGGTCACCATGCTCTTCGCTTTGCCATGCACGGTGATCTTGGTGTTCCCATCCTTTTCCTCCGAGGTCAGCTTGCACCCCTCGAGGCCCTTCCGTTCCATGTCGGACAGGAACCAACGGTCGAAGCTCTCCTTGGAGTATCCCTCGCGGGCCAACGCCTGGCCGATCGCCGCGGAATCGGCGCGCCATTCGAGCGAGCTCGTGTCCTTGGCCGCATCCCACGAGTAGGTCGCGCCACCCTTCATCTGTCCCTGCCAACCAGCCGCCTCCGCTTCGATCTTCAAGGATCCGCTCTTGAGCCCCGCGTTCGCCGGCAAGTACTCCATCTTGGTCCAGGCGTCGAACAGCTCGCGCGAACGCGCGTCCATCTCGATCTTGGGTTCGGCTTCGGCTTCGGGTTTCTTGGCCGGCGGCTCATCGGCGAACAGCACCGATGAGAAGAGCACCGCGAATAGCGCGAGTAGCTTGTGTTGTTTGCGCACTTTGAATTCCTCCCTGACGGTCAGCGGCCTTGAGTATCGCGTTTCTTGGCCTGCCTGACATGGCTTCGAATCGGTCCCCTCTTGGAACCGTGATGGTCTAATATTTAGACTAGTCTGACGGAATGTCAAGTATCCGTCCTAAAGGGGGGGTGCGACGAAGAGTCCGACGACCGCTGAAACGGCGCGCCGGGCCGGGTTATTCGAGGACGGGCAACCCCAGCCAGTCGATCCGCTCCTTCAGGATGCCGGGCGGAACTCCGCAGCGACGCGCCAGTTCGAACAGGCCGGGGTTCTGCGCGTGGAGATTGCGCAGGGTGTCCTCGGGCATCAAGAGATTCAGCGCAAACTCGTGCGCGAACGCGTTGGCCGGCTCGAACGCATCGGCGGACTTTTCCTTCAGCGTGCGACGATCGAAGTGAATGTGGCAGGTCGGGCTATCGGGAAGCTGCGCGAAGTGGCCGAGGAGCAACGCGCACGTGTATCGCCGCCACGGCATCGCCTCCCCCACCTCGATGTTGATGAGCGCTGCGGTATCCGCCTCGCAGATCAGCGCACCGGTGAGATTGAGCGCCAGAGACTCCTCTACTACTTGAACCCCTCGGCCGGCGGCCGCGCCGAACACATCGACCGGCACCTGGTCACCAAGGAGGTCGATCCAACGTTTGGCCTCCAACGCGGCCGCAGAGCCCGGATGTCCTGTAGTTCCCACCTGAACTGATCATAGCAACCGAACATGACGGCTGCCTGCCTCCGGCGCCCAAAACTACGCGCACCATCGCCGCGACCGCGCGGCCACCGGGTACCCGGCTACGCGAAGTGGGCGATGGCGTCTTTGTCGGAGTCGAAGATCTCGAGGATGTGATACAGCTCGAGTGTCCGTATCGCGGACTGCAGGAAACGCGAAGGCTCGCTGATCACCAGTTCGCCGCCACCCGTCTTCAACTTCTTGTGCATCGCGAGGAGCTGTCCGAGTGCCGTGGAATCGATGAACTCCACGCGCTGGCAGCTGAGGCAGATGCGCGAGCCGCCCCCGGTTTGGATCGCGGAGACCTCAGTCTTGAGATCCTCCACGGTCGTGCCGTCCAGGTGGCCGGACAGCCGCATCAGCGTGACGTCACCTTCGGTCCGTGTGCGGATCTCCATCGCGCCAGCGATTGTGCCGACGCGAGGCGGATTGCGCAAGCTCACTGCGCAAGTGCCGCGACCGACTCGTCCGGCTCGGGGCGTTGCGTGTAGTCCGCGGACGCGGTGGCGTGGCGGATGATTCCCGTCCGATCGATCACATAGGAACCCGGCACGGGAAGCGTCCAACTCGGCTCGCCGTTGGTTTTCTCGAGGTCGATGCCGAACTCGAGGTAGATCGCCTTCAGGTCGTCGGGCAGGCGGTTGAGAATGTTGAATTGCGCGGCGTAGGCGTTGCCTTCGTCCCGCAAGATCGGGAAATGGAACCTGCGGTCGGCGATCAGCTTGGCGCTCGTGGGCGCGGTTTCCGGCGAGATCGCGACGAGGGTGCCGCCCGCGCTCTCGATCCTGTCTTGCAGCTTGTTCAGAGCGTCCAGCTCCGCGTTGCAATAGGGTCACCAGTGACCGCGAAACAACACCAGCAACAGGGGACCGCGCGCCAACAGCGCCGCGGAATCGACGGGGTTGCCGCTCGAGTCGGGTAAACGAAACGGCGGAAACGCGTCCCCCACGCCGAGGCCGGGCGCCACCTCGATCTCCTCGGCGAGGTCCCGTGTCGCGCGGTGCATGACCTCCAGAGCCTCGGCCGGAGCTTTGCTTTCAAATCCCTTGCGAATCGCGTCCAGTCGCGTCTTGAGTGTCGCCATGGTTCCTCGGATGCGATTCACGCGCTCGCGTTACGTGGCGTCTAATTGAAAAACACCACCTGGGCTTCGACCCAGTGGCTGGCCCATTTCTTGGCTTCGAACGTATCGGGTGCGTATCCGATCTTCAAAGTGCCCGCCGCGAGAACGTGCGAGATGTCGACGACCCACGGTTCGACGATACCGCCGGGTTGCCAACCGGCGCGATCGAACTTCCACGTGCCGAATTGCGGGCGATGCGGATTGAGATAGCAGTCCGTCTTCCAGAGTTGGTTTCGAAACTCCTCGCCGTTGACGGTCAGCGTGCGGCCGAGTTCCGTGAACTCCATAACCCCGTGCCCGCTGACACAGATCCGGACCAGCGCGCGCTTGGCTCCGTCCGGAACCGCAACGGTGCGCGGCGCGAAGAAGTTCTTGAGGTGGTCCTTCTTGTTGAAGTGCGCGTTGCCGCTCCAAAGCGTCTGCACGCTGAACGCGCGCGGCCTGGGCGGAAGGTCATCCGACTTCCGGTAATACGCCAGGTCCAGGTCGACCAGGAAACCGCGCGCGACGTTGCTGCCGACCATCACGGCCATCTTCCGGCGCCCAAAGAGCAACGGCGCGAAGTTCGAGACGTCGACGTCGTATCGGTAGCTTCTCCCGAACAGCATGAACGGTGTCGTAACGCGCGCGATCTCGACGCGGGTGCCAGCGTCGTCCCACACATACACGGCGGATTTTCTGTCCCAGAAGTCGCGGGCCATCGGCGGCCGGTAGGTGATCGTCGCAACGATGCGTTCGGTCGCGAACTCCGCGGGCAGAAGGTCGACTTCACGGGTGTCGGTGCCGTGGCGGGGATACACCCAGCCGCGGCGAATCGCCTCGACGCGAATCGGCGCCGGCGTGTGCACAGCCGGTTGTTCGAACTTCACCGATACGTCGTCGAGAAACCCCTCACCCGTACCGTGCGCGCCGAACCCGACGCGGGACTCGTACGGGAGGACGTGCGCGAGAAAGTGGCGGTCGTAGACCGTGGCTTCCCCCACCGTCACCGTGACCTCGGCGCCGCCGGCGACGAACTCGACGAGAACGCGCACCGCCACCGGTTCGCCCGTCGCCAGTTCGGCCGGACAAAGCGCGTTGGCGCGCTCGACCCCGTCGAAGTGAAGACTGACCTCACGCTCGGGACGCCCGTAGAAGTTCCCGTTTTCGTTGAACCAGTCCTCGTCCTTCGGATTTCTCACATCGAACCCGACGGCGAGGGAGTCCTTCAGGTTCGGCTCCGCCCAATCCGGTGTCGCCAGAAGCTCCGGCGAGGTCTTGCGCGGCGGTTGCGGATCCCAAACCAAGCCCTTGTGATCGAAACGCCCGGTACGAAGCAGCGCAAAACACGCACCCTCGTTCTGCCCCTTGAGCGACAGCGTGAAGCGCGCGTCGATGCGGCGGTAGGCGCCGGACGCGGTGCGCTCGAACCCAACCGACGTCTTGTGTTCCGCGCGGCCAAACAGCATCTGCAGCCGCCCGTCCTTCAGCTCGGGCTTCTCGACGGCCTTTTGCCGGCGGCGAAAAACGAACGGTGTCTGTCCCTCGGCTGAACTGAAGTCGTGGACCGTCGGCACGGTCTTTTGGTCCTCGCCCGCAGCGGGCAGAGCAAACAGGAGCGGGAGCAACGATCGTGTCAGGCGCATGGGCCCCTGTTTGGCAGAGGCGCTGCGTCGTCGCAAGGTCACCCGGGAAAAACCGCCTGGCAAGCGGGGAATTCTACTTATTTGCATGATTGCGCACACGTGCTATTGTCCCCGCATGGCCAAAACGACACGTGCGAGCGAATGCACCACGACTCTCGAGGCGCACCTCAATCCCGAGCTGTTCAAGGCGATGGGTGACGAGACGCGCTTGGCGTTGATAGCCCGGCTGGCGAGCGCGGCGGGACCGCTGACAGTGACGGAGGCCGCGGAATGCTGCGGCGTGCACCTGTCCGGAGTCTCGCGTCATCTCGCGGCATTGAAAAACGCGGGGCTGATCGCAGCGCAAAAGGAAGGACGCGAGGTGCGTTACACGTTGGATTGCGGAGCGTTAGCTAGCGCGCTGCGTGATCTCGCCGACGCGCTCGAAGCGTGCAAGGCCGGTTGTTGCGACGGTTGATCAAGACAAACACACGACAGGAGTTGTGAGATGACGGATACCAACGAACAGATTCGAAAGCAGGTCGAAGACGCCTATGCGGCGAAGGTCACCGGTGGCGGAAGTTGCTGCGGTCCGGATTGCGGAAGCGGCGGAGGCTCCACGAGCACGGTCGCGGCGTTGGCGGGATACCAGGACGAACTGGCTACGCACCCCGAGGCGGGCGCGAGTTCGTTCGGCTGCGGGAATCCCCTCGCGTTCGCGGGCGTGCAGCCCGGGGAAACCGTCCTGGACCTCGGGTCCGGCGCCGGCCTCGATCTTCTGATCGCCGCGGACAAGGTCGGCGAAGAAGGGCGTGTCATCGGCGTCGACATGACCGACGCGATGATCGCGAAGGCGCGCGAGAACATCGAGCGCGCGGGGGCAAAGAACATCGAGGTGCGAAAAGGCATCATCGAACGACTCCCCGCGGACGACGCCTCCGTCGACTGGGTCATCAGCAACTGCGTGATCAATCTCTCGCCGGAGAAGGACCGCGTGTTCGCGGAGATTCAGCGGGTGTTGAAAGCCGGCGGTAAATTCAGCGTTTCCGACATGGTGGTTCAGGACCTGCCGGATTGGGCGCGCGAGATGGCCGCGGCGTACGCAGCGTGCATCGGCGGGGCGATCTCCGAGGCGGAATACGTGGCGGGGCTGGAAGCCGCGGGACTCCGCGAGGTCGAGGTCAAGGACCGGCTGGTCTACACCGAGGAGCAGCTCGCGTCTTTCGGCGAGACCGACACGGACAAGGCGAAACTCGCCGAACTCGCGGGGCAGGTGCAGAGCCTGCGATTCGTCGGCCGCAAGTAGCAACCAAACAGCGGGGGCCGGTCCGGCGGCTCCCGTTGCTTCCCGCGCAACCTCGGGCGCGCTATAAACCGCCGTGCCCAGAAAACGCAATCTCGTGATACTCGTGTCGCTGCCGGAACACACCGGCACGATGGGCACGGTCGCGGACCACGTGCGGGAGATGGCGCCGGACATCGCGGTGCACCTCGTGCTCGACGAACGGCGCCCGTGGAAACGTCGCCTGCTCGCGTTGCGACCGACATTGGTGTTCTCGCCGGTGTACCTCCACCACCGCGTCGGGCCGAAGCGCGCAAAGGTGTTTCAGGGCGCGGAGCTCAGCAAGAGTGACGAGTACAAGAGGCTCGAAGCGGCCGGCGTGCCGGTGCCTCGCTGGACGCTGCTGCGCGAAGGGGAACAACCCGATCTCGACGGTTTGGGACCGATCGTTGTCCGCAAGCCGGATTTCGGAGCGCGCGGGGCCTACGTGGAGATCATGCGCCGCGAGCAAGTGAAGTGGGAGCGAATGGAAGACCCGGTTCGCCCGGGCAAGTTGGACTTGATCGTGCAGGAATTCGTGTACACGGGAGCGCAGGACGGCTCGTTACCGCGTCTTGACTCTGTTTGGGCAACCGCTCTATGCGATCCGGGTCGAGTCCCCGCAAGAGGGGTTGATCTCGCGCGCCGCGTTCGACGAAGGTGCCAGCGTCACCGTGCGTGCGCTCGACGGAATCGTGACTCTGATTGACGACCCCGACATCCTCGCAGTCGCCCGCAAGGCAGCGGCCGCGATGCCGGAGATCCCCCTGCATGGCATAGATCTGGTTCGCGACATCGACACCGGCGAGATCTTTGTGCTCGAAGTCAATCCCAGGGGCTGGACCTGGCACTTCTCGTCGAAGACGGGGAAACTTACGCAGCGCAAGAGCAACATCGATTTCGCGGCGCAGTTCGACGGGTTGCGGAAAGCGGCTGAAGTGCTGATCCGCGTCACGCGCGAGCACGCCCGGTAGCGCAGCGACCGCAAGAGAAATCTCGGAGTCTTCGTTCGACCGGACGCGAGTACAAGCAAACCTGGCCGCCCCGGCTGCCGCCGTTCGCTTCCCACGACACCGCACGCACGCTATAAAGTCGCTGTGCCCAAAAAACGTAATCTCGTGATCCTCGTTCCGCTGCCGGAACACAGCGGCACGATGGGCACCGTCGCGAACCACGTGAGGGAGATCGCGCCGGACATCGCGGTACACGTCGTGCGTGACGAACGGCGCCGATGGAAACGGCGCTTGCTCGCGCTGCGACCGACTTTGGTCTTCTCCCCCGCCCGTCTCCAGCACCGCGTTGGGCCGAAGCGGGCCAATGTCTTCCAGGGCGCCGACCTCGGCAAGAGCGAGGAGTCGAAGAGACTGGAGGCCGCGGGAGTCCCGGTTCCGCGTTGGACGTTGCTCCGCGAGGGGGAGAATCCCGATCTGCAAGGATTCGGACCGTACGTCGTCCGCAAACCCGACGGGGGCGCGCGCGGCGCGGACGTGAAGATCATTCGGCGCGGACGCGTGAAATGGAGACGCCCTACCGTGGCGCGCAATAACAACTCGAATCTGATGGTGCAGGAGTTCGTGTATACGGGCCCGTATCCAGTCAGCTATCGCGTGTCGACTCTTCTTGGCGAAGTGCTCTGGGCGACTCGTGTCGAGGCGAGCCGCGAGCGACGCCCCCTCCCCACCCGCCACGCGTTCGGTACCGGAGGCGTCCGCGGCGGAGGAGTTTCGATCGTCGCCAACACGCGTGACAGCACCTGGACGCTCACCGACGACGCCGAGATACTGGCGCTTGCTAGGAGAGCGGCGGCGGCGCTTCCGGAGATCCCGCTGCTCGGCGTTGACCTGGTGCGAGATGCGGACACCGGCGAGGTGTTCGTGATCGAGGTCAACCCGTCGGGCTGGACGTGGCACTTCTCGAGCCACCGCGGAGTCTCCATCCAGCGCGACAACAACATCGACTTCGATGCGCAGTTCGGCGGCTTACGGCGCGCGGCCGAGGCGCTGGTCCGCGTGACGCGCGAGCAGGCCCGGTAGCGACCCACTCGACCGAAGAAAAAGCGGCGCCCGGCGGTGCGCATGAGTGGCGTTGCGCAACCGCCGGGACACCGTCAGAGATCGTCGGAAAACTCAGGAGAAATCGGTGAGTTCGACTCTCTCGTCCGTGCCGACCTTGTCTTCGAGTACCACTCCCACACCGGACGCGTAGTACTTGTATTCGACCGCGAACGGCTCGAGCGGACTCCACTCGAGAATCTGCAGGCAGTTCACATAGATCGTTCCGTCGCCGAGGATGACGGTGGCATCGGTCGCAACGACAACGGCCATGTCCTCGGCCTCGTCTTCATAGAACTCCTGGCGATACGGCGCTCCGATCACGGGCGCGGCCCACATCGCGATGCCTGGCTCGGCGCCATCCACACCGGACTCCCAGCTACCGTCGTCGTTGGTCTCCTCGAGGTTGCCGTCGTCGTCGTATTCGTAGTTCACGACCTCCTCGCCCATGTACCAGACGTTGCCTTCGTCGTCCTGCGCGTACCAATCGTGCGTGTCCTCAATGAGCAATTCGTCGACGTAGACGCGGTCGCGCACGACGACGCACACGACACCCGCAACGGTCCGTGTTTCGTCCAGGACCTCAACCACGACAATCTCGGTCTCGTCCTCGGTCACGATCTCATAGATCTGCACGGTTCCCGGCACAAGCGGGAAGTACGGGTTGTCCACATTGCTGGAGGCCGTGGAGAACAACTCCGCGCTGAACGCCGGCTCGGCGGGATCGTTACCGTTTGCCGCCGGAGGGTTGTTGGAGCTACACGCACAAAGCAACCACATGCAACAAGCAAGTGCCATGGCGGTGGCGGTTTCATTTCGTTGACGCATCGGAAGTCCTTTCGATTGCCGTTCCAAGTCGATGCGCAAACTAGGCCGGGGAACTTAGGCAACGCTTAGCGCCTCCTAAGAAAGTTCGTAAGCGAAAACTAAGAAACGAGTGCGCCGCCGTCGCAGCTACTCCAGCTCTTCCGTCCAGGAAACGTACCGGGCCCGCCCGTGTTTGGAAGTCCGGTGGTACGCTGCCCGCCATGGACATGCAGCGGGTACTCCACAAATTCGAGACGACGTCCGGTACGTGGCGCCAGGCGTTGGCGCGCCGCACGGACGAGTGTTTTTCCAAGGAGCGCGCGGATGGAGAGTGGACGCTGGGTCAGGCGTGCGATCACGTGACGAGCGTTTCGTTGAAGTTCCTCGAGGGCGCCGAGGCGCTGGCACGCGGCGAAGGCCAACCGGGCCGCACCGGCCTGATGCCGAAGATCATGATCAATCTCGTCGGCAGCCTCCCGCCGGGACGATTCAAGGTGCCGAACAACCTGCCGCCGGAGTTCGCGACGTTCGCGACGCCGAATCCCATAACCAAGACGGAAGCGATCGCGCGCTTCGAAGAAGTCGAACGGCGCCACCGCGAGTTGCTCGATCCGGTTTCCGCGGCGTCGCCGAAAACTTGCTCCAAACATCCCGCCGCGGGATGGCTCAACGCGGGTCAGTGGTACAAGCTCAGCGAGATGCACATGCGCCACCATCTACGCCAGCTGCGCCGCATCGAGAAGGATCTGGACTCCTAGCCGCGTGACCTAACCGGCGCACTACGCCCGATTTGCAACAGTTCGGAGACGTTTGGGTCCAGCCGAGCTTGCATCCCCGCAATTTCGTGGGAGACTTCCGGCTGAGCTGAGGCTGACGCGGTGCCGCAAAGGCGCCATCCCGTCCGCCAGCGCCTTCCCCCCGGGGCCGGAGCGCCACCCGCGCAACGATGGAACTCTGGGGAGCTCAAGTTCGGACTCATGTCTCGAGGGTGGGATGTGCAAGGCAGCGGATGCGCTGCCCCATCCCAAAAATGCCTACGGCCAAGGGCCAAGGCAACAAAACCACAACGAAGCCGCATTCCGACTTCGCGAGACAACGATGATTCAACAGACTTCGAAGGGGCAGACCGAAAGCCCCACCGGCGACAACGAGTTCGCCAAACTCGGCCTCTCCCGACACCTTTGCGACGCCGTGAGCGCCGCGGGTTACGAAACGCCGACCCCCATTCAGGAAAAAGCCATC
This sequence comes from Planctomycetota bacterium, assembly GCA_036443405.1. Lineage (GTDB taxonomy): Bacteria > Planctomycetota > PLA2 > PLA2 > PLA2 > JAZFYD01. The sequence continues at coordinate 26,974 of JAZFYD010000143.1, read as the reverse complement.
CCGATGGTGTTGCGCGGCAGCGATCTGCTCGGCTGCGCACAAACGGGTACGGGCAAGACGGCGGCGTTCGCGCTGCCGATCCTGCACCACCTTGCGGACGACACGAAACATGGCGGCGCCCGCCGTATCCGCGTCCTCGTCCTCGCACCCACACGCGAACTCGCCGCGCAAATCGGCGCGAGCTTCGGAACCTATGCACGCGGCACGCGCCTGCGCCACCACGTGATCTTCGGCGGCGTCGGCAAGGGCCCGCAGAAAAAGGCCCTGCGCGCCGGCCTCGACATTCTCGTCGCCACACCGGGACGCCTGCTCGACCTCATGGGCGAAGGGCTGATCAATCTCTCCGGCGTCACCCACCTCGTGCTCGATGAAGCCGACCGCAAGCTCGACATGGGTTTCATCAAGGACGTGCGCCGCATCGTCAAAGAGGTTCCGCGCAACCGGCAGACGTTGCTCTTCTCCGCGACGATGCCGGACGAGATCCGCAACCTGGCGAAGAACATCCTGCGCGACCCGCAGCACGTCGCCGTCGATCCCGTCTCCTCGACCGTGGAGCCGATCTCGCAGGCGGTCTACTTCGTCGAGAAGTCACACAAGATCAACATGCTCTTGAAACTCCTCCAGGACCGCGATCTGGACGTCGATCGCGCGCTGGTCTTCACGCGCACAAAACACGGCGCGAACAAGGTCGCCAAGAAACTCGACATCGCACGGGTTAGCGCCGCGGCCATCCACGGCAACAAGTCGCAGACGGCGCGCGAGCGTGCGCTTGCGGGCTTCAAACGCGGCGACTTGCGCGTGCTGGTCGCAACCGACATCGCGGCGCGCGGCATCGACATCAAAGAGCTGTCGCACGTCATCAACTTCGATCTGCCGAACGAGCCGGAGAGCTACGTCCATCGCGTCGGCCGTACCGGACGCGCGGGACTAACCGGCGCCGCGATCTCGTTCTGTGCGTTCGACGAGCGGAGCTACCTGCGCGACATCGAAAAGCTGATCAAGCGCACGCTCGATCGCCCCGCGGGTTCACCGCCGGATGTCCGCCCCGAGCCCGACCGCCCCGCGGTACGGACATCGTTCACGCCGCGAGCCGATTCGCGCTCGGGTTCGCAGCAGCGAACACGCAGCGGGGGCCGGTACACGGGCAACAACACGCGCAGCAACAATCGTGGCGGAGCCGGTACCGAAACGCGTAGCCAAAACTCGCGGCGACGCCGCCGACGCTAGGGCTCCCGTCCGTCTACGAACATTCGGTGCTACGATCCCCCGTCGCGCGCAAACGTGCGCGCGACGGGAACAACTACACGTGAGTCCGAACGCACCCGTGTTGATCACGGGTCTCTACGAGACCCACATCAACGTCGTCGACCTCGAGAAGAGCACGGCGTTTTATGTGGAGACCCTCGGGCTCGAGTTGGGGCGCAAGGAGGAGACGCGGCGCGCGGCGTTCCTGTTTGCCGGTGGGTGGGGCAAGACCATGCTCGGCCTTTGGGAGAAACCCAAAGAGGAGGTGCACACACAGCACTTCGCGTTCGAGATTCCTCCCGCCCACATGGAGCGGGTGATCGAGGATCTGCATGACCGGGGCATCCCGACCCGCGACTTCCACGGCGTTTCGACAAAGGTCCCGTCCGTGTTCGCCTGGACGCCCGCTGTGTCGATCTACTTCCAAGATCCCGACGGCCACAGACTCGAGTACCTGGCACGCCTCCCCGGCGAGCCCGACCCGGACGGCGGCATCGTGCCGTGGGATGAGTGGCGCCGGCGTTGATCGTCCATGAGCCGCATCGACGACTACATCCTCGGAACCGACGAAGCGGAGGCCAAACGCCTCGAGTTCCAACATCGCACGTGGCTCGCGCATGCGCAGAGCGCGTGGCAGCGCGCATCGATCAGCCCCGGCGACACGGTGCTCGACCTCGGATGCGGCCCCGGGTTCACGACGTTCGAACTCGCGCGCGTGGTCACCGCCGCGGGCAAGGTCGTCGCGCGCGACCTCAGCCAGCGGTTCCTCGACGCGATCGACCGGCGCTGCGCCGGAGAGGGCATCACACACGTCGAGACGAGTTGCGGCCCCGCGGAGGAGTTGGAACTCGCCGAGCACTCCCTCGATGCCGCGTATGCGCGCTGGCTGTTTTGCTGGCTCGAAGACCCACGGTCCGCCCTGTCGCGGGTGACGCACGCCCTAAAGCCGGGCGGCCGCTTCGTGATCCAGGACTACATCGACTGGGGCACGATGTCCCTGCTGCCGCCGAGCAGCGCGTTCGATCGCGCGGTCAAGGGATGCATGGACAGCTTCGCGGCCGCGGGCGGCGACATCGATGTCGGCAAACGCCTGCCGGCACTCGCACGCGAAATCGGACTCGAAGTCGTGCACGTCGAACCGATCGCACGCATCGGCGCCGTCGGTTCGGACGAGTGGCGCTGGATCGGCGCATTCCTCCGCGACTACGTGCCTAAGATCGTCGGCGAGGGCCGTTTGAGCGAAACGGACGCGCGGGAGTTCGCGGGGGAGTGGCAACGCCGCACGGAGAGCAGCGACGGCCACTTGGTCGCACCGACGATGCTGGATCTCATTCTGCGCAAGCCGTAGGCGTGTGTCCGACTGTCGTCGCGCTATTCAGGCCGCCCAAAAAACAGCACGTAGCCGTCGGCATCGCGGATCTTGAAACCGCGCAGACCGTCGTCGCGATTGCTGATCGGTTCATGCAACACGATGCCCGCACCGGTGAATTCGGCCGCGAGCGCGTCCGGATCGGCGACAAACACGAACGCGTCCCAAGCCACCCACTCGTGACGCACCGGGTTGGGCAGCGGGGCCACCTCATCGCCGACGGCCTTCATGTGAATCTCGACGGAGTCGCGGCCGACGATCGCAAAAAACGGTTCCTCGCCGGGCATCGCGTATCGCAGCGCAAACCCGAGCCGCTCGTAGAACGCGACGGCGTCCGCGACGCTCGCGACGATGAACAACGGCGCGATCGGACCAATGACCTGGCGTTCGCCGGGGCCCGCCATGTCTACCGCCCCACCCGCACGACGAGCGGCCACAAAACGCGGCGCTCTTGCGCAGGCGCGCCCCACGCCGCCGCCAGTTCGCCGCGCACTTCGTCCACGGGGTCGGCGCCAAGCGCGCGCTTGTAGCGCTGCGTCGCGGACCAACTTTCGATGTATCCCAGAAGATCCGGGTACGTCCACACCGCCGTCGCGGCGAGGTCGTCGGGCGACTCCAACTCGTCGAACGGGAACGGGATCGCCCGATAGTAGGTACGCGACCACTTCGTCCGCGGCGGCCAATGCGATCCCACGACCTCATCGTGAAACCGGCGCAGTATGACGTCAAGCGCGGGCTCGATCACCGTGTGCTGGTAGAGCGTGATTGACAGGATGCCTCCCGGTTTGAGCACCCGGCGCGCCTCGGGATAGAACCGATCGAAATCGAACCAGTGCAACGCCTGCGCGACGTGGACGACATCGACCGAGCCGTCCTCCAGCCCACTCTCCTCTGCCGGCGCCAACCGATACTCGATGCGCTCGTGCGGGACCGCGTTCGCGAGTTGCGCCTCGCTGGCATCCGTCGCGATGACCTCCTTGAAGTGCTCGACGAGTCCGTGCGCGGCCTGGCCGTTGCCCGTCGCGCAGTCCCACACTCGATCCAGGCCCGGTGCGAGCCCAGCGACATGCTCAAAAAGCGCGGCCGGATAGCGCGGACGATGACGGCTGTACGCACCAGCCTGATCTGAGAAGTATCGAGTACGCGGTTTTCAACGCCACGCGCACACTCTCGTCCGTGGAGTCGATCGCCGTAGAAGCGTGTCCCGTGGATGGAGCGCTGTTGCTCTTTGACAAGTCGCGGCCCGAATCGACGTACACAAATCGCATCCTCGGCCTGAACGAAAGCGCGCTGGGATCGCTGGATGAGCTCCTGGGCCGCTACGATCCGCGCACCCCGCCGTGCATCGATCTGCGGATTGAAAACGCCACCGCGCCCGTCGTGAACGAGTTGCTGCACCGGCGGTATCGGCCAACGATCAGCCTGTATTTCCTCGCGGCACAAACTGCGGGTCGGCAGGCGGACGCCACCCACGACATCCGGCGCCTTGGTCCCAACGAGGCGGGCGCGTTTCTCGATCTTCTCGAAACGGAAGGTGGTCCGGCGATTCCCGCCGACGTCCGCGCCGCCAAGGCGCCGTATTACTGCACGGACCGGTTCCGCACGTTCGTAGCGCAGGTCGATGGGCGGCCGGTGGCCTGGGCGACGATGTACGTGACCGACGACGAGAAACACCCGTACTTCGCCAACGCGTTCACGCACGAGGAGTTCCGCGGACGCGGGATTCAGCGCGATCTGCTTCTCGCGCGCATGCGCGACGCGGCCGAACTCGGTCTCGACACGCTTGTGACGGACGTGGTGCCGGGCACGACGAGCCTCCGCAACTGCCGCCGCGCCGGCTTTGAGATCGAAACCGCAAATTGTCTTTGGGAAGTCACACAAACCGACTGAGGAGCCACATGCCGCAACGAGCCACCACCGTTGTCTACATCGCCACCAGCCTCGACGGATTCATCGCGCGGCCCGACGGCGGGTTCGACTGGCTGACCGAGCCGCCTGAAGGCGAGGACTTCGGCTGGGCGGAGTTCATCGCCACGGTGGACGCGATGATCATGGGGCGCGTCACATTCGAGACGGTGTTGCAGTTCGACGGCTGGCCGTATGAAGGAACCCCGCTCACAGTGTTGAGCCGCACGCTCGAGTCCGTCCCCGAGCATCTGCGGGACGGCCGCGCCGAGGTGTCGTCGCTCACGCCGGCCGCGCTGCTCGAACAGATGGCGGGTCGCGGTCACAAACGCGTGTACGTGGACGGCGGTAAGACCGTGCAGTCGTTCATCGAACTCGACCTCATCGACGAGCTCATCGTGACGCGCGTGCCCGTTCTGATCGGACAGGGCCTCCCGTTGTTTGGTCCGCTCGATCGCGATGTCGATTGGGAACATGTTTCCACCAAGACGTACGCCGGCGGACTCGTGAAGACGGCCTATCGCCGGCAGCGGAGTTAACGGGTCTTCAGTTCGAACCAGGTGGCGCCACCGGGTCGTTTGAACTTCACGCTGCGGGTGACCGTCCGCCCTTCCGCGATGTCGAGTTCAATTCGCGCACCTTCGTTGTTGGACCCCGAGACGACGACTACGCGCTTTCCGGATTCGAGGCGCAGGCGAAACCGTCCGGGCGCGATCGATACGCCGGCCATGCTTGTGGAGACGAATCCATCCGTCACGCTGAACTGCGGCCGCACCGCGGGGGTGCCGTCGGAACGGCGCACTTCGATTTCCAAAAACCCAAAGGTCGCCTTGGTGATGTCGATTTCGATCCCGTCACGTTCCTCGCCGTCAAGCAGCGCGATCTCGAGCACACGCTGCGCGAACGGGCCCGGCCCCGTCGGCTTGAGGCGGTAGTTACCCGCGGGCAACCCCCAGAACGAAAACGCGGAGTCTTTGTCCACGCGGGTCATGAGCCGGATCGGGCCGGCGAGTTGGATCCACCGCGTTTCGGTCGTCCCGCGCACGCGGCCGGCAAGGGAACCCGGTTCGAGTGAGATGTCCTGCTTGGTGCGCGCTACACGCGCGAGCGACGGGCGGCCGCCCCACGCCGCGAACCCGACGCCGGTCACCGTGATGCCGTATTCACCCGGGGCCAAACCGACGAGGCGATAGCGGCCGTCATCATCGGTGGTCGTCGATGCGCGGATCACGGTACCGCCAAAGGAAACGCTCGCGCCTGCCACTGGACGCCCCAACGCGTCGCGCACCCGACCTACAACCTCCGCATCCGGAACAACTTCGATATCGATGTCGCGGTCTCGTTCCAGCCGGATCGCCCACCGATGTTCCCGATTCGCGTACGTGAAAGTGACAACGTATTTGCCTTTCGGGATGTGCCGCAACTTACCGGCACCGTCGGCGGTGTTTGATATCGCGTTCACACGCTTACTGCTCAGCTCGAACGGGACGTTGGGCGCGGGCGTGCCATCGACAAGGCTAATGCGGTAGCGAATCGTCGCACCGCGCCCGAGGAAGAGCATGCGGTCGAGTACCAGCGCGTGCTCCTGAGATACACGGAAGCTCGCGAACTCTGGCGCGTAGCCGTCGGCGTCGACCGTGAGTTCGTACGCACCGGCGAGCAGGTCCTCGAACCGAAACGTCCCATCCGCGGGGAGGTCGCGCTCGTGGACGATCGGCCCCGTCAACGAGATGCCGGTACCCTCGGGAAACGGCTTGCCATCCGATGTGACGACGCGACCCGAGATCACGCCGGCGGCCCAGTGAACGGCGCTTTCTTGCGCCGGATCGTCGGGATCCGGCGCGCCGGTGGACGCGGGCTCGATCGCAGCGCGAGCCGCGGGCGTGGAGTCAACCGGCGGGAACGAATCCGATGTCGCGACCGCGCGTTCGGCTCTCGCGTCGGTCTCGCGAGGCGGCGGACGCACGGCCCACACACCCACGACCGCAGCGAGGACCGCGGCACCGGCGGCGAGTTTCAGTTTCGTTGCCACGAGTCCCCCCGTGACCGCCGTGGCCCCCGCAGCCTTGCGCGGCCAAACGAGCGGAGCCAGCGCCACACACCACGCGCGCCGGTCGCCGTGCACGTGATCGAGGCGCGCGCGGAGTTTCTGCAAGGCGCGGGTGATGCGCGACTCCACCGTCTTGAGCGGGACCGCGGCAGCCGCGGCGATCTCCGTTGGCGTGTGGCCATGGAAGAATCGAAACACGATCGTCGATCGGTACGGCTCCGAAAGCGCCATGACGGCAGCGACAACCTCGCGTTGGATCTCGAGCTGGGTAGCAACCTGCTCGGTCGAAGGGAGCGATTCCGATCTGGCGGAACGTCGCTCACGCTGCGAGCGCCGCGCAACACCGCGCCGATCCCGCAGCGCGAGGTTGCGCGCGACCGTGCCGAGCCACGCGCGCAGCCGAGTGCGGTCGGCGGGAGGCCGGCGCAACGCCGCGAGCCACGTTTCCTGCACAACGTCCTCCGCGGCATGCGCATCGTTCAGAAGGCTCCGCGCAAGCGCGCGCACGAACCCGGCATGCTGCAGGAGCATCTCCGGGCGAAGTTCGTCGGCGGCGGCCATCACCCCTATCTTCCCGCCGCGTGGGATTGCCCTGCATGTTTTTTCGGACGGGCTCATCTCCGGAGTCGCCGGGGCGGTGTCGGCTACAAGGCGACCACCGAGATCCGTACCGGAGGATCCGCATCAACGAGGATGGAGTCTCCCGGCCGGACCTTGGCACCGCGACGGGTGTCCGGCTTCCCATTGAGGTGAACAAGCCCCCCTTGGATCAGGTGCTTGGCCTCGCCCCCCGAGCCCACGACGCCGGCCAGCTTGAGGGCACCGGCGAGCCTGATGAACTCGGTCTTCAGTTGAATGGTCTTGTCCATGCGGTCAGATCTTTTCGGCAAGTTGGTGCGGGCGGCCGTTTATCGTCCCTTCTTCGCAGTCTTCTTCTTCGCGATCTTCTTCTTGGCGGACTCGGGGATCGACGCCGCGTACTGCGCGAGGAACTTGGCGACAGGCACGCGCTTCACCGTCTCGGTGACGACGTCAAGCGGCACGTCCTCCAGACTCTTGAAGCGGACGCAGGACTTGCCCATGTTGAGCTTCTTGCCGCTTTTCGCCCAGGCCTTCTCGAACCAGACACGCTGCTTCTCGTCCCCGTAGACGCACATCAGGTAGAGCCCCATGTGGTTTTTCTGCGACGCAAGCCCGGCGAACGGAACGCCCAGGCTCGGATCGCAGTGGTACCCGTCGGGGTAGATGCTGTGTGGAACGAACCAACCGATGAAGCCGTACTGGATGCCCTCCTTGTAGCCCTTCGGCAGCCCCTTGTTGACCGCCGCCCTCACGGCGCGGATCGCGGCGCGGCGCTCCTCGGGAACGGCGTCCATGTACTGTTTCACGGTCGTGGGTTTTGCGGCCATCAGGTAGGTCCTCCGTGCCCGGTGCTGCGGGCGTTTCGACGAGCCGCGATCTTACGCGAACACACGAGTCGATCGCGAGGGGTTGCAGTCACTCAGGGCTGCTGACCACGCCGCCGGCGGCGGCCTTCAGGACCTCGGCGACCTTGGCGAGCAGGGCTTGCATGGTCGCGGGTTTCTTGAGGAAGCCGGCGATGCCGGTGCCTCGGAGACGGTCGACCATCTCCTTTTCCGTGAATCCGCTGGTCAGGAGAACGCAAACGTCGCGCTTGAGTTTGCGCAGTTCGATGAACACTTCCTCTCCGTCCAGCCTCGGCATGCTGTGTCGTGGGCGAGATTCTCGAGGTCGTCCCGCCAAAGAAGTTCAGCCACACGTTTCGTTTCACGCAACTCGATGATCCGCCGTGCAGAGTGATCTATGAGCTCGAACAGGTACCGGAAGGAGTTCAGTTCACATTGACGATCGAGGATCTTCCGTATGGGACGAAGACGGCCAAGCAGATGCAACGAGGGGGCACGATGATTGTGAACACGCTGCAATCCGTCATCGAGACAGGGCGCCCGAGTTTCGGCACGCGGCTCCTGTTCATCCTCTTCAAACTCTTGCAGCCGCTATCGCCCAAGCGTTGTTTGAGCGAAAACTGGCCCGTCTAGAGAGATACAAATGAAACGTACAATACTTGGCTCCATCGTTGGGTACGCGGTCTGGACGGTGCTTTGGCTGGTCGGCGGGATGGGTCTGGCCGCGATCTTTCCGTCGGAACATGATGTCTTCACGGCCGGCGGCTCGTACGACGCGACGAATCCGTTACTGGCCTCGCTGGTCCTGAGCATCGCCGCTTCGTTTCTCGCGGGAGCATCCGCGCGCCGCGTCGATTCGAAGGTCGGATCGCGCGCGGCCGTCTTTGCGGCGCTGCTTTTGCTCTTGACGGGCGTTGGCATCCAAGCATCGGTCTGGAATCGCATGCCACTTTGGTATCACGTCAGTTTCCTCGTATTGATCGTCCCCATAACCCTGGTCGGCGCGCGCCCGCGCTCTGCTGCGAGAAAGACACATAGATAGGAGAGAGACCCCATGGCAAGCCCTAAAGACATGACGGCCACGATGGTGGCGAATCTGAAAGCGAGGACCGGCAAGACGCTTGCGCAGTGGCTCGTCGTCACCAAGAAGAGCGGCCTCAAAAAGCACGGTCAGATCGTGAAGCTGCTCAAAGGACAGCACGGCGTGACGCACGGATATGCAAATCTAGTCGCGCACGAGAGTCTCGGCGGTGTTCCGTCGGTGGCCAGCTCGAGTGTTGACCTGGTCGCGACACAGTACGCCGGCAAGAAGGCGGATCTGCGACCGATTTACGATGCGCTCATCGATGTGGTCTCAAAATTCGGCAGAGACGTCGAAGTCGCGCCCAAGAAGGCCTACGTGAGCTTGCGTAGGAGCAAGCAGTTCGCGCTGATTCAACCCTCGACCGCAACGCGAGTGGATGTCGGGTTCGTTTTGAAAGGCGAGGCGGCGGGCAAGCGTCTGGAAGCTTCCGGAAGTTTCAATTCCATGTGCACACATCGCGTTCGGCTCGGGACAAAAAAAGACGTCAATGCGGAACTCAAGAAGTGGCTCAAAGAGGCGTACCAAGCCTCGTGAGTCGTTCGCCCGCGGTTGCGCTCGCGACAACAAAGACAATGCAGTGTCACGGAAAATAGAGTGCCGGGTGACCTCTTTCGAGATTCTCCGGGCGTATTGCGCCACGCTGCGGGCGCACGGGCGGTGCGCCAGCGGGGAACCGCATCGTCGGTTGTGGCGGCCGCATCGAGGCTGCGCCGGGCGGCGTGTGGCCGGTTCGCGGACGGTGATATCACCAACGGAACGGGTGGTAGCGGAGGAGGGGGCTTTACGGTCGACCCGGGCAGCCCGGCCCCTCCTCCTGGCGTGATCCCCGAACCCGGTACGATCGTTCTCTTCGGCGCCGCGCTGGCGGGCTTCGCCAGGCGCATGCGCCGACGGAAGCACGCGTAGGGGTTTCGTCTCCAACCAATAACGAGCGGCCGCTCCCCAGCGATGGAGGGGCGGCCGTTTTCGAGTCCCGCCAGACCTTGTCCTGGCTGGCCGCCGCGTGCCAGGTAACTTTTTCGCGAGTGCTGGCGTGCGTTCGCGCCATCATCGGATGGAGTTCGTGGCGCAGCACAGACCCGTCGCGCGCGTGCTACGGTTGCGACGTGACCACACGGACAATCGCCACCGCCCAAACGATCCCGGTTCGCGGCGACGTGGACGCCAACCTCGAGGAGCACGTCCGGCTCGCTCTCGCGGCTGCGAAGGCACGCGCGCGCGTGCTCCTGTTCCCCGAACTCTCCCTGACGGGTTACGAACTGGACCTCGCGCACACGCTTGCGTTTTCCGAGGAGGACATGCGCCTCGACGCGTTGCGAGCGCTCGCGGAGACGATAGAGATGACGCTGATCGTCGGCGCGCCCGCGCGTGTGGGCGAGAAACTCCACATCGGCGCGTTCATCCTGTTGCCAAACGGGTCGGTGGATCTCTACACCAAACAACACCTCGGAGCGTTCCCTCCGGAAACCAATCCCGGCGGTGCGGTGCCGCCCGCGGAGAACACCGTCTTCAACCCGGGTGACCGCAACCCCCTTGTGCACTTCGGCGGGCACACTGCCGCAATCGCCGTTTGCGCCGACACGGGCCGCCCGGCGCATGCGCAGGCCGCGGCGGATCGCGATGCGGGCTGCTACTTGGCCAGCATGTTCTTCACGCCGAACGAACTCGAAGAGGAGACGGCGAAACTTCAGGCCTATGCGGCCAAGCACTCCGTGTGCGTCGTGCTCTCGAACTTCGGCGGCAGAACCGGCGGACTCGAAGCGGCCGGAAGCAGCGCGATCTGGGCGGAGACGGGCGAACTGCTGGCGCAACTCGAGCCGCGGGGCGCCGGGATCGCGGTGGCGACCGAGAGCGAAACAGGCTGGCGCACGCACACCACGATGCTCGGTGATCGCTGAAACGAACCCCGCGAGGCGTGACGGCATCCAACCCCTCGGCACGATGGCAAGTTCAAGAAAATCGTCGCTCGACGCGCTGCTCGGCCGGATTCGTAGGTGCACGATCTGTGAACCGCATCTGCCGCACGGGGTCCGGCCGGTGGTCCGGGCGCAAGAGTCCGCGCGCATCCTGGTCGCGGGACAGGCGCCGGGACGCCGCGTACACGAGTCCGGCGTCCCATTCGACGATCCGAGCGGAGATCGTTTGCGCGAGTGGATGGGTGTTGATCGCAAGACGTTTTACGACGAGAAGAAGATCGCGATCGTGCCGATGGGGTTTTGTTATCCGGGCACGGGAAAGTCGGGCGACCTTCCTCCGCGACCGGAGTGCGCGGAAACGTGGCACGACGACCTGCTGGGACGGCTCCCCAACATCGAATTGACTCTGGTGATCGGCGCCTACGCCATGCGCTGGCATCTCGAGTCTGCCGAGAAGAACCTCACGGAAACCGTTCGGAACTGGAAACGCTACCGGCCCACGCGGATTCCGCTGCCGCACCCGAGCCCGCGCAACAACATCTGGATGCGTAGGAACCCGTGGTTCGCGACGGACGTGTTGCCTTATGTGCGGCGGCGCGTTGCCAAACTACTCCAGGGCTAGGGTCCTGGCGTAGGCTGACGCCAGCCATGAAAGCGATTGTCTACAAAAAGTACGGGGCACCTCTCGAGGTCATGCAACTCGAGGAAGTCGACCAACCCACCGCCGGGGAGCGCGAAGTGCTCGTGCGGGTACACGCGGCGGGCGTCGGCGCGGGCGACTGGCACTTGCTGACCGGCACGATCTGGGCGGTTCGCCTGTACCAGGGAGTGTTCAAGCCGAAGCGGCCGGTCCTCGGACACGAGTTCGCCGGAACGGTGGAATCCGTCGGCGCGGGGGTCACGCGGTTTCAGCCCGGCGACGCGGTCTACGGTGAGAGCACCGGCGGAGGCGCGTTCGCCGAGTACGTGTGCGTCGCCGAGAAGAACATCGCGCCGAAACCGACGAGTCTCTCCTACGAAGAGGCCGCGGCCGTTCCGGTTTCCGCGCTCACGGCCCTGCAGGGCCTGCGCGACAAGGGCCGGATTCGCGCGGGACACACGGTGCTGATCAACGGCGCGTCCGGCGGCGTTGGCACCTATGCCGTGCAGATCGCCAAGTCCTACGGCGCCGAGGTGACCGGCGTGTGCAGCACGACGAAGGTGGATCTCGTGCGCTCGCTCGGCGCGGACCACGTCATCGACTACCACCAAGACGATTTCACCCAAAGCGACAAGCGTTACGACCTGATCCTCGACCTCGCGGGGAAACACCCGCTGGCGGACTGCAAGCGCGCCCTCACGGCCGGCGGCATCTATGTCGTCGCCGCGGGAGCGCCGATGCGAACGCTTCGCGCCGTCTTGTTTGGCGGCAAGAAGATGGCGGCGTACATCGCGCAGCCCAACGAAAAGGACCTGGCGGTGCTCACGGAGCTGTTGGAGTCGGGCAAGATCAAACCGGTCATCGACCGCCGGTTCCCGCTGAGCGACGTTCCGCAAGCGATCCAACACCTCGGAGACGGCAAGGTCCGCGGCAAGGTCGTCATCACGGTACAGGCGTCGTGAGCCCTCCGAACCAGGAACGCATCGCGCTAGCCCGGGCGTGCCGCAAGCTAGTCGGCCACGGAAATCGAAACCCCGCCGACGAATTCGAGCGGGTCGCGGCGTGGTGTCGCGCGCAAGGACTCAACCACGACGAGTACGGAGACGGCGAGTTCCTGCAGAGCTTCGAAGCGCGCGTAGCCGAGTTGCTCGGATTCGAAGCGGCCCGTTTCATGCCGAGCGGCACCATGGGCCAACAGATCGCGCTGCGGATTTGGGCGGATCGCGCGGAATCGGATCACGTGGGCTTTCACCCGACGAGTCACTTGGAATTGCACGAGCAAGCCGGTTACGCAGAGTTGCACAACCTGCGGTCTACGCTGATCGGCCCCACAGAGCGCCCGATTTTGGCGGCCGACCTCCGCGAGGTCACGGACCCGCTCGCCGCGCTTCTGATCGAACTGCCTACACGCGAAAACGGCGGACAGCTCCCGACGTGGGAGGAGTTACGCGAGCTGACCGGGCTGGCGCGTTCGCAAAACACGCGCTTGCATCTCGACGGCGCGCGCTTGTGGGAAGCGCAGGTCTTCTACGACCGGCCGTTCCCGGAGATCTGCGGCGAATTCGATTCGGCGTACGTGTCGTTCTACAAAGGCATCGGCGCGCTACCGGGCTCGATGCTGCTGGGCGCGAAGGACTTCATCGAGGAAGCGGCGATCTGGCAACGCCGCCAGGGCGGCAACCTCGCATCGAGCCTCGTCGCCGCCGCGTCGGCCGCGATGCGTCTCGAACCGCAGCTCGTCCGGATGTCCGCGTACCGCGAGCGCGCGATGGAACTCGCGCCACTGATCGCCGCGGTGGAGGGCATCGAGCTCATCCCCAACCCGCCGCAGGTCAACATGTTCCACCTGCACTTCAACGCAACGCCGGACGCGATCGCGAGCGCGCGCGATCAGGTCGCGAGAGAAACGGGCCTGTGGATCGTCGGTGGCGCTCGCGCCGGAGAGCAACCAGATACGTCGAGGACCGAAGTCACGATCGGCGAATCTGCCCTCGAACTCGACATCGCCGAACTCGCAACCGCTTTCGCGCGAATGATGGGCCTCGCGCGGCAGAGCTGACCTCGCAGAGCGCCCGAGCGCAACCGTTAGCCGTCGAGCGCGCCGTCGAGCGCCAACGCAACTCGTTGGGCCCAACTCTTCGCCGCCGCCCGTGCGGGTGCCCACTTGCCGTCGCCGGCGTTATCGAGCCCGCCGAGCTTCGCGCGATGGACGGCGGCCGCGAGGAGCGCGCCGGTCTCACTGTCGGTGGCGCGCATCTCGAGGTTGGCGCTTCCCAGGCCGAGGCCGGAGCCCTTCGCCGGCTGCTCGTGCAGATCGGTCACCGCGACTTCGAGACGCAGCACACCGGGGCCGGGTTCGGTCGCCATGAGTGAGTCCTCCGCCAACGCATCGATGACGAAACCGCGCAGGCGCGTCAGCAGGTCGTCCAGCTCGTTCGCGTTCACGGGCTTGCCGGCCACGTTTTTATGGAAGTACGCGACGAACGGCGCGACGAGGATGCGGTCGTATTGGCCGATGTCCGCGGAGATCCAGCGCTGCGAATCCGTCACGTCGGGATTCGGCGCGAGGATCGAGTAGTCGTCCAAGAAGCCGGAGTCGCTCGACGTCGTCGTCGCGCACGCGGCCATGAGCAGGGTGAGGGGCAGCAGCTTCTTCATGTCTATTTCACCGTGAACGCGGCCTTGAGCTGGAACTCCATCAGCGTGCCGGGCGGCACCCGAATCTGTTTGCTCGACAACGCCGCCGCCGTCAAGCCGACCGCCGCGCCCCGCCGCCTGCCTTTCTTGCCCTTGGCGATCCCACCGATGACCGCACCGACGACGACCTTCTTCCCAGTGCCTTGTCCCTCGCCCTTCAAGCCGAAACCGCCGGTCTCGATCTTCACCGGCTGGTTGTTGATCGCGATCGTGTTGAGTTCGAGGCGCAGCTCGGCTTTCCTTCTGAGCCGACCGCCCTTTTTCACCTCAAGCAGCACGCCGTAAACCTTCGTGCCCTTCTTTGCGACGAGTTGTTTGTTGACCACGAGATCGAATTCGAGCACTCCGGTGAACCTGTGGCCCGACTTCTGTCGCGACGAGTCGATCAAGTCCTTGGTCCGGATGATCAAGGGCGTGCCGGGCGGAACCGTCACCGCCGCGCCGGGCGCCATCGGCTGAGCGGCCGCGGGAGCCGCCGCCGCGCCCGCAGCGGGAGCCGCAGACCCACCGGCCGCGCCGCCTGCGCGCTCCAGCGTGAGCGCGAGGATGTCCTGCACGGGCAGCGTCATCGTCTGCCCCTTCGCCTTGAAGCGAATGGTGTTCTGGCTCCCGCCCATGTAGGTCCCGGAGAGCAGGCGCCCGTCCTTCATCTCAAGCGTGTCGCCGAACGCGGCCGCGCACAGAAACAACCCAACCACGAGGTTCCGCATGTTTGTCCTCCGGCGGCGGATTCTAGCGGAGGCGCGCCGCGGTTGCACTTCGGCGAGATTCGCCGAGGGCGCCGCTCCGGCGAGCGTCGCGCGGCGATGCGTCAACGCGCGTAGACGGAGACGTGCCTCATGCTGTCGGCCGTGAACGGGGATCGGTCCCACCAGCCCCAACGATCGCGCAGCGAAAGGCCGGCCAGGCGCGCCATGAGGTCGAGCTCCCCGGGATAGGCGTAACGCATCGCGAGCGGCGCGAGTTGTGTTCCCTTCGCCGTCGCGAACACGCGTTGGTAGTCGAGCGTCTGGGCCACCGGATCGTGTTCGACGACTTCGAAGCCCGCCGAGTCGTTCGTGGCCCGGGTCCCGCGCACCGCCTTGTGCTTGATGAAACCCGACAGCTCCCATTCGGGAACGAACGTCTCCACCACGAACACCCCGTCCGCGGTGAGGCGCCGCGACACGTTGTCGAACAGCCGTACCTGCGCTTCCTGCGACGTGAGATTGAAGATCGTGTTGAACACCAAAAAGACGAGTTTGAACTCGCCGTCCACACCCACGTCCGCCATGTCGCCGATGGTCACCGGGATCGCGGCGCCGCCGGGTTTTTCGCGCAACTTGGCAACCATCTCTTTCGAGGCCTCGATGCCGTGCACGTCCAGGCCGCGTTCCGCCAACGGAATCGCCACGCGGCCCGTACCGATCGCCAGTTCGAGAACCCTCCCGCCGCCCGCGAGTTCGGCGAGCACTTCGACCGAGTCCTTCGTCTCCGACTCCATGGCTGGGTGAAGCCGTGCGTCGTACTGACCGGCGTAGAGCTCCCCGAACGATGCGATTCCAAAACCCTGCACAACACCCTCCCGTGCGCGACGCGCCGATGGCCGAAACTGAAGATATCAACGCTATCATTCGCGGCGGACGGCGGGACCCTGCTGATTCTCCAAAGCCATGCTCGGAACCGTGGTCCTGTTCGCCGTCATCGGTGCGCTAGGATCTCCGTGTGGTCGTCATCGCGGGAGCGGGCGTCATCGGCGCCAGCGTGGCTTGTCATCTAGCCGAGCAGGGCGAACGCAATGTCATCGTCGTGGAACGCGAGGCGGAGCCGGGACTTGGAAGCACCGGCAAGGCAACGGGCGGCTTCCGCACGCACTTTGCAAGCGAGATCAACACGCGCCTCTCGCTGCTGTCGCGTCCGCACCTCAACATCGATGCGGCGGGTTACCTGTTCCTGGCTGAGACGGAGGCAGTTCTCGACACACTGCGCAACACGCTGACGCCGCTCACAAAGGCGCGGGAGGTCACGCCGGACGAGATCGCGGAACTCAACCCGTTCATCAAGCCGGTCGTCGGCGGCCTGTTCAGCCCGGAGGACGGGTTCGTCCACCCCCTCGACGTACTCCGCGGTTACCTCGACCGGGCGCGCGATCTCGGCGTGGAGATTCGCTACGGCGAAAGTGCGGACACGTTCGACATCGACGCGCGCGGCGCGTGGACGGGGCCACCGGTCGTGCCCGAAGAGCGGCACATCGTCACCACCGCGCCGACCGACGCGCTTCCGACGAATATGCCGATGACGGTGTTTGTCGACGACGGCTTCCACCTGCGCGTGCGCGACGACCGCGTCCTGCTGCTGCACCCTGATCGCGAGCGCATCGTCCCTCGTGCGCACGAGTGCGTGCCGTGTCTGCGCGAGGTCCCGATCGACGGCGGCTGGTCCGGTTACTACGAGATGAGCCCCGACGAACACGCGCTGCTCGGCTTTCAGGACGGCGTACTGCGCGTGAACGGCTCGTCCGGCCACGGCGTGATGCACGCGCCCGCGCTGGGCCAACTCGCCGCCCAACTGTGGCGCGGCGAAAAGACCAGCATCGATATATCGGCGTTGCGGCCGGACCGTTTCGCGGCACACGACGAAATCGTCGGTGCGACCTTGCTCTAGGCCCGGGGCGTCACCGAATCGCTACGGAAACGCCACCCCGCACTCCGATTTCCGGCTTTCTCGGGCCTCTGAGCGCTGGAACGAACTTTGCTTTTGCGAGTGTGCGCGGCGCGGCCGTCGCGCCGTACGCCCTCGAAAGGCACCTAGATGCGCAAGCTCCTCATCACCCTGCTGCTCTTCACCGCACCCATGCCCGTCGCATGGAGCATCTGCGACCTCCCCCCCCCGGCCGAGGATCCGCCCCCGCTCCCGCCGTCGGATCCGGATCCTCCCCCGCCCCCGACGCCGCTACCTGGGCCCGACCAGGACACGCCGAATGATGCGCCCGCGCCGGATCCGACGCCGGGGCCGACCACGCCCACCCGTCCGAACCCCCGCGGTGGAAACCGGGCCGGTCCCCGCTCCGGCGGGGTCAGCTACGCAGCCTCGTGGCGCATCTGGTGGGAACTCAACCGCGAGCACATGCTCGGCCTGCGCCGCACGATCGCGAGCAAGGATGTCATCTCGGGCGGCTCCGCGGCCGCCGTGGCTCGGGAGAACGCGGCGACACGTGAGAGAGTGGTCGCGGCCCTGCGCCGGTCCGCGGACAGTTCGATCGACACCGGCGTCCGTGCGGCCGCATTGCGTGCGCTCGGGCGCGCGGGCAACGAAGAGGACGTCGAGCGCTTCCTGTCTGTGCTGCGCAAACGGGAGCAGCCGACGAAGATCTATGAGTCCGCCGCCATCGGCCTCGGTTCGCTCGCTCGTGTCGAGAACCCCGCGTTGCGGGACAAGGTTCGCAGGTTCTACGACCGTCTGTTGAAGGACAAGGTCTGGATGTCGTCACACACTCGCCGGCTGGCCATCCTCGCGGTGAGCATGCGCGGGCGCGACGACCGAGTGCTCGGACACCAACTGGCCGTGCGGTGTGCCGCCAAGACGAAGTCGGCCGATGCCTCAACGTTGCTCTACGCGTGCGGCCTGACGCGTGACCCCAAGCTCGTCCCGATCCTGATGGAAGCAGTCACGCGCGGTAAGTTCAACGGCAGAAAGCTCAACGATGTTGCGCGTGGGCGCGCGGCGCTCGGCCTGGCGATGACCGCCGACCCGTCCGCCGTCCCGGTGCTCGCCCGTCTGCTGACCTCCCGCAGCGTCCGCGCGCACACGCGCCGCAGTGCCGCGCTCGGCCTCGGGCTCCTGATGCGCTCCGACGCACTGTCGGAGGCGCACCGCCTGCGCGGGCAAAAGGCCCTATTGCGTGCGTTCGACCGGGACCGTGACCGGCTCGTGCAAGGTTATGCGGCGATCGGCATGGGCACGGCGTTCACGCCGATCGGAATCCCGCTGTTGCGCAAGGCCGTCGACGACGCGAACATGGTCGTCCGGCCGTACGCTGCGCTCGCGCTGGGCATCGCAAGTCAGCGCGACCCGGACAACAAGGGGCTGCGCAAGTTCCTTCTCAACAGCCTGCAACGCTCCAAGGAGATCGAGCGAACCGCCGCGCTCTCGATCGCGGTTGGACTCTCCGGCGCCGAGGATGCGCGGGACCACCTCTTTCAGTGCTTGCAGCGCAAACGACTGACCGTCGGCGTGCGCGCTCCCGCGATCCAGGGGCTCGGCCTGTTGCGGCGTCCGACGCCCGAGATCGAGCAGACGCTCGTCCAAGCCCTCGATGACGGCTCAAACACCGTTGTGGAAGACGCGTCGCTGGCGCTCGGTTTCCTCGGCCGGCGTGCGACAGCCAAGCTGCTGGTGGACAAACTGGTCATGACGAAGTCCGTCTCGGTGCAGGTCCACATGGTGGCGGCGCTGAGCCACCTGGGAAGCAACGCGGCCATCGATCCGCTGCTCAAGGTTCTGTCGAGCAAGAGGCTCAAGCACACGATGAGGGAGTCCGCCGCCTCGGCGCTGGGCATCCTGGTCGACGATCGCAGGATCGACCCGCTATTCGAAATCGACGCGTACACCAACGCATACGGCCTGACCGCCCCGGGTCGCAAACTTGTTCTCACGTACTGATCTTCGCGGCGGCGAGCTCTCGGTCTCCTACAGAATCGGAAAGTCCATCCCCTCGGGGATCGGGTGCCCCAGCAACCGGCACATCGCGGCGATCTGACCCATGTGATGGAACAGGTGCGTCTGGGTGCGCAGGATGACGTGCACCGGGGCCAGGCTCCGCTCGTGGCCGCCGAACGTCGTCACAGTTCGCGCTGCGATCAGTTTCTCCTCGGGCGTTTCGCCGAGCCATGAACGGGTCATTTCGAACACGGACTGCCGGAACCGCTCGAGGGCATCGATGGACGCGGCGTCGGCCTCATCCTCGCTGGCATCCATCTCGCCTCGCAGCACGGATACCCAATAACGCTCCGCGCCGATCACGTGGTGCAACTGCAACCGCGCCGTCGGGTAGCCGAAACCCTCCAACTCGCGGTCGAGTTCCTCGTCCGACAACACGCGGCAGTGTTCCAGATACCGCTGCAGACTGCGGTGGCATCGTTCGTGAAAATCGAGGAGCAACTGCTGAGAACCCATCATTCCAAGCTACAGGAACCGGGAGTCCAACGCTGAGCTGTAGACGGCACAACCCCCGCCGTTCCGTCGCCGTCTCGTACGCTAGGCTCCGTTGGATGCGTAAGTTGACCGTTCTCACGCTCATCGCCGGCATGGCGTTGGCCCAAGGCGACAAGAAGAAGCCGGGCCAAGGAAGGATGCTAGTGCCCAGATGGGAGAAGGGAGGCCGCGCCAAGGTCCTCGTCACCATCACACGGACTTCCCGCGTGGTCACGCAGATCTTCGATACGACGACGCGAGTGATTAC
The DNA here is from genome assembly GCA_036443405.1 of Planctomycetota bacterium. Lineage (GTDB taxonomy): Bacteria > Planctomycetota > PLA2 > PLA2 > PLA2 > JAZFYD01. Next base: position 7,201 of record JAZFYD010000143.1, on the reverse strand, counting down.
CGACTGCCGGTACGAACAGACGGCGATCGAAGTCAAAGACGGGCGACCGGTGCGAGCAAAGCGGAAGTTCACCAAATACGAGACGAAGACAATCACCACGACGAAGGGGAGACGTTCCGCCTCATCCGAGATGAACAAGCACACGCTGGCCGGGAGGACGATCGAACTCGTACGGGAAAAGGGCGTTCTCAAGCCGGTGACGGAGCCGCCGCAGGTGGACACGAACGAATTGATGACCGCCGGTCCCGACTGGCTCTGGCTATTGCCGGAGGGACCCGTGAAGGTCAAGGACACCTGGACCATTCAAAGCGGTTGGCACTTTTTGGTGATCCACGCCGTCTTCGTCGGCAACAACACGACCTGCAAGTTGGAGAAGCTCTCCAACGGCGTTGCATCAATCCGCTTCACGGCGGGACCCCGATGCAACGGCCTCGCGAAGTTCTCGAGGACGCATGGACGGTTCACGCATGTGGAGTACGAGTTCGAAACCAAGGAGTTCGACGTATCGATGCAGACGAAGGTCACGTTCGACCAAAAACGCCTCCCGGCGAAGAAAAAGAAGTCGTAGGAGGGCTGCGTTCCCGGTCTGGGCCACCTACGGGGCGCGCCCCCGCCCCCGGTACCCAGTCGATGGCTAGCGCACGAGCGTGATGCGCTCCGCTCGCCTACGCTTCGCTTCGGCGAGCTTTGCAGGCGCAGCTTCTTCAAGGGGGGCGCGCCCCCCTTCGAAAACCACTTCGCTCCGCTTGTCGTTTCCTACCCCCATCTTTCGCATTAGAATCCCCAACAGACCCCGTAGCTCAGCTGGATAAGCTTCGCTCGCCTACGCTTCGCTTCGGCTTGCTTCGCTAGAGCGCAGCTTTCTCCAGGGGGGCTGCGCCCCCCTACGGAAACGACTTCGCCTCCGCTCGTCGTTCCCTACCCCCATCTTTCGCTTTAGAATCCCAACAAGACCCCGTAGCTCAGCTGGATAGAGCGGTTGATTCCTAAAGCGCGGGCGCGGGTTTGCGGAAACCTCGATGACAAGCGAGTTTCGCGCTTTCGAGTGAGAGTTTGGCGACTCGGGGAAAGAGACGGAACGAGACAATTCGTGACCTAACGGGACAGGGCGAACGGGGGCTTTCACGGGGGCGGCGATCCCGCACGAACCGAAGTCATCGACGGTGACTACCATCCAACGGTGCTCGAACTGGGCCGGAGGTAGGCGCGCGCACTCCGATTGGACGCTATGGCATAATCGGCGTGCCTCTACGGCGCCTGCCTCCGCGCGGGAATCAGGCTGGGCAAACAGATGCTGCGATCGGGTGGCACAGGTAGTACCGGCCCCCGTGCACCTAATAGAAACGCTTTTGGAGCGCCGCCAAGAGCCCTTGGTAGATCGGGTCGCAGAATTCGGCGACGCCGCCCTCGCTCTCGGACCAGGCGGACGACCACTCGACGAACGTCGTGCCGTCGCTCGTGACCGGGTGAAGCCGCACCGTACCGACGTAGTCGGTCGCGCTGCCTACCGGCGTGCCCGGCGCGTCGTCGATGCTGTAGCGCATCGTCTTTCCGTCATCGACAAGCTCGAGGAGTGTCTCCCTGAAAACACCGTTGAGCAACCGTCCGGCACCGACCTCGTGCGGCCCTTTGGGACCAACCGTCTCGCAGGTCTCGAGAACCGCTTTGGCCCATTCGAGGTCATGGAAGTTGCGCAGCGTCGCCCACACCTCGTCGGTCGGCGCGTTCACGACACAGGAGTTGTAGCAGCCCATCGCGGCATCATGGCCGCGCGACCGGTTTGCGCTGCCGAGCGCGCGGATGCTGCTTGCGATCCCTCGTCACGCGCTTCTACGGCTCACTGACGAGCGTCAACATCCTCCTCAAGAGCGACGAGGACATATTCAGCACGAAGTAGGGGCGCTCCTCGGGCTACAGATCCAAGATCGCCTCTTCCGGCGTGACCTCGCCGAGCCCGCCGACCAGGGCCGCAGTCGGCGCGAACTTCATCGCGCCATCGAGCGAGCGGCGTCCCGCCGTGGCGGCTCCCATGAACCCGAAGTCCCGCTTCATCTCCTCGTACTCCTCCTTGAGCAAGCCGATGACGCGACGCCGGTCGGTCGTCGTTATCTCCGGCGCCCGATACGCCGCGCCGATCGCCTCCTGCAGGTGGCCGTGCGACTTCTTGACGCGGGTTTCCTCGTCGAGGTCGTGGTCCTCGATCGCCTTGATCGCGCGGTCGCGCGGCTCGGCGATGGTGGTGAGCTGTTTCCAATCGTCCCGCTCGGGCAAAACATCGACGCGAAACACCATGTAGTCATAGTCCGTAATCGCGGCGCCGCCGGCGTGCAGCTTGAAGTCGACGACCGCGAGGGGCTTGCCGGCGAGATCGTCCTGCGGTGCCCGGACAACGCACAGGTACCCGCTCCTTAGTTCGTTCTTGCCCTGTTCGCGGCCCACGAATGTGTCGTGGAATACTAATCGCATGTGCTCGCCCGACGCGCCGAAGAGCGCCTGAATGCCATTCGCAATGGGTGCGGCGAGGTCGAGAGTCGAGGAGAGTTGCGGGACGTTGAGGATTTTCGCGAGGCTGCTCATCGTGCCGAGGAACCCGGCCACGACATCCTGCCCCTCCGCGGCGAAGAGGCCCGCGGCGAGACGAACGGTGCCGCCGCGGAACGGCATGAGCGGAACCAATTCGAAGTTCTCGGCGACGACGTGGCCCTTCTTCTCCTGCTTAGCCACGAGCCGCGATTCGTCCGCGATGTTTGGGATCTCGACGGCCTGCTTGGCGCTCCCGAACTGGCAGGCGACGCTCGACTGCACCGCGGGATACCACACCTGGCCCAGCGTCCTCTTGTCCTTGAGGTACATCTTGACGAGCGTCACGCGAAAGTAGTGCTTGTTCGCGGTCGCCCGCGCCCCTTTCGCGTCCGGCAGCCGCTCATATGCGAGGTGATTCGCTTCCTCGTTGAATAGCCCCTTGAACTTCTCCCACAACTGCATGAAACACCTCCCTAGGATTTTCATCTACGCGTGAAACTTCCAATTCGCCCCAGCATAGAGGCAGACGTCGAGCGCCGCCTCCCACGCGTCGGTCTTGTTGCCGTAGTAGCTCTCCATATCCTTCGAAATCTCCACCTGCGTCTCCACCACGGCACGTTGCAGCGTCCGCAGTTTGAGTTTCGGTCTGTCCCAGGCGGCGTACAAGGCTTGCATCGATTTGTGGGAACAGTGCGGCGGAACGACGATCACCGCGCCCACGCCGGAGTCGTGCAGCTCGTGGGCAAACATCCGCGCCAACGAGGCGTTGTGGCGGTCAGTGTCGTAGCGAGGACCCGTTCCACTCACGCGCGACGCCCTCACAAGGCAGATATGCAGCCGCGGGAAGCGCTGGCGAACGTCGGACGGACGGACGAGTAGGGCACCCGACTTCGAGTCTTGCATGTCAATACGAATGGCCGTACCGGAGTCCGTTTCTACCGGCGAGCCGACCAGACGCAGGCCGTGCACGTCTTCCCGCGGCTGCAGTTCTCTCCAGTCCTGTTCGGTAAGCGTCTCCGCTGAGGAATCGAGGTCGATGCTCTCCACGGGCCACCCCGCTCCGAGTTCCAGCGTGCTGCCCCGCCACGAAGGGTTGCGCGCCCCGTGCCGGTCGGTTACGCGCCGACAGTAGAGTCGCAGATTGGCGAGGTCGAACGGCCGCTCACCCAGCAGAGCGCTGTGAACCTGCGCTTCCCAGCACGGACCGTGCAGGTACTCCGGCAGGCTCAATTCGAGATCGATGCGAGGTTGGAGTCGCGGGCCGGTCTGGATCTCCGGCGCGATTCCGTCGAATTCGAGCGGAGTCGTGCAGTACGCATCGAGTCCCTCGGCGTAGGTCTCACCCCTGTAGAGTCCCTTCGCGACCCGGAAGGTCCGGAAAATGAAATTCGTGAACTGCCGCGGGTAGAACCGCACCGTGTGGAGATTGACCTGGAAGCGGACCCGTTCCCGTGCGGTCAAGGTCCGATCCGATACGACGGCGTACTCGTCGGCCCTTTCGATCGCCAAGCGCACGCCGATACCCGCGAGCACCCAACTGCGGATCTGCCTCCGCACGCTGAATAGGTATGAACCACTCAGGACCAGCCCGAGTAACGTGCCGATTCGCCATCCGAATGAAACCGGGCCGTCGGCGACGAATTCCAAGACCATCGAGTACCCCCGGAAGACCCAGAACCCGATCGTCCCGAGGATTCCCAAGCCGAACACGCCGTAGCCAAGATCCCTGAGAATCGCAGGCCAGTTGCGCAGCGCCTTTGTCCGACGCGAGGCCGACGCGCTCGCGGGCGCAGTAACCGGCGCCGATGTGTCGACTTGCACTTCCCCGTTCTCCATGTCCTCGTCGTCCTCGTCCGCCAGCTCGGGGTGGGCTTCAGGGGGGAGAACCGTCGCGAGTCGCCAATCCGACGGGCTCGGGAAGTCGCGCCAGATGGTGGTCTCCTTGAAGCGGCGCGCCTCCAGCCCCGCGTCGCTCACGAGGGCATGGACGTAGGCGAACCGCGTCGCCCAGGGCTGCCACGCCCGGTCAATTTGCTGTTCGATCCACTCGTATTCGTGGCTGTCGAACACTTCCGTGATCTTTTCCCATTCCCTCCCGAGCTGTTCGCGTTGGATCAACGTCTGTCCGAGCTGCATTGCGTCTTCGAGCGCCTGTCCCCGTTCCGACCTCGACTCCGCGAATAAGGCGAAACAGATCGTCGCCTGAAACTCGCCGACCGCATCCCCGGCCTCGCGGAACCAATGACAGGCCCAGACCGCGAGCTTCCGCGCGCGATCGGGCATCCGGAGGGAAATCGCCGTCGCCTCGCGAAGCGCCGTTTCGCCCGCGAGGTGAACACCATGACGCCTCGCTTGCCGCTCGAGCGCGCCCGACCGGCGCCCGATCAAGGCATCGAGCCGGACCAGCGCAGCGAAGGACTGCTTCGCAATGGGCCTCAGGGATCCCAGATCGATCTTGCCGCCGCTCGCGCGAAGGCCAGGCCTCTCGGACTCGATGACTTGCAACTCGGTCTGGTCGAGCAGGACGGCCAACCCCTGTTCGAGTGAGACGCCCTCGATCGCGCGCTCATTGTCGGTGAGGGAATCGAAGATCTGCGTCAGGTCCTGCTCCCCGCCGAGACTCGATCGCCAGAGCGCGTGAATCCAAAGGACGCGGTTCGCACCTTCGAGTCCTCGCGGGTCAATGTGGCGCGCCTGAGTCTCGTCCCCGAGGTGCGCACGCGCGAGGAGCAGAAATCCCGCCAGATTCGGCGTCTCCAGCGTGACGCGGCCGAGGTCGATCAAGTCGACTTCGGCGAGGCGGAATCGAATCCCGATTCGGTAGAGCGCTTCCTGGGTGTGGTGCAGAGCCGCTGGCCCGATTTCGGACGACCGCGATAGAGCACTCTTGAGAATCCGAACCGCGTCTTCGACCCTTCCCCTAGCCGCCATCGACTCGGCGAACGACACGAAGGCGGGCGCCACCGCAACGTGCGCAAGGCAGCGGCTGTGCCCGTCGACTTCAAGCTGAACCGAAGTCTTGCTCACGTCTGCCAGATGGACGGGGAGGGTATGGCTCGGCCTGTCGGCCGTCGAACACCGAATGGCAAGGCTCCGCAGGCGGTCGCCGTCGAGACCGTGGCCGGCCGGTTCGAGCGGCCCGACGAACTCCAGAGCGCGCAGCGGCGAAAACTGCGCCGGCCACACGGCGCGGAGCGCCTCAACCTGCAAACGAACCAACAGATCTTCGGGACGCCGCCAGTCGATGAGCGACTGGGCCGGCTCCTTGTAGGATCGCGCCAATTCCAACGAGATTCGGAACCAGGTTCGCATCTCCTTCCACTTCCCTTGCAAGGCGGCGCTCCGCGCCGCCAGCGACGCCATCATCGCCGTCGCGGGCGAGTCCGGGTTGGTCGTCCTCCAGCGCATTGCCAGCCGGACCGCACCCGAGGACCCGTTGTGCACACCGAGGATGCGATCACGCGTCTCGGCTTCGCCAGAGTTGCCAGTCTCGGCCATCTCGACGATCGCTTCGACACCGGCCACGCAAGCGGAGAGCGCACGGCGTTCGAACAGGCTGCGCCAACTGCCCGGCCCGAGAGCACCCCGCCAGAATAGTTTGGTCACTCGCGGGTCAAGTTCGTCATAGCGTGCGGCGGCGCTCACGAGCGCGCCGGCCTGGGCCCGGAACACGTAGATCGCCGCATGGTCCCCGCGCGCGCGGGAGATCACGGAAGCCTCAACCTCGTTCCAATACGCCGTAGTATCGACAGGTCCACCCGCCTGCAGCCTCGCAGAGGCGGATGCGGCAAGGACGGCCGGGCGCAGGATGGAGGGCTCGCGTCCCTTCCGCGCGTCTTCGTCGGCTGGCAGGGCAACGGCGGAGCCGAGGAGGGCGCTCGTCAACTCGGCGAGCCAAGCATAGTCACGCTGCTGCAGGATGATGCCGACTGCCGCCTCCCACCAGTCGTGCGCCTTGTCCCGGTCATGCTCGATGGCGCGGATGCACGCGTCGTACGAGGTCCAGGACGGTGTGCCCTCCAGAGTTCGCGCTTCCAGGAATGGCCGCGCCCGATTCGCCGCCCGGATGAGCAAGTCCCCGTCGCCGTAGTACTTCAGCATGCGGCCGCGCAGCGGATCACCCATCGTGAAGACTTCACCGAACGATCCGGTCTCGCCGCCTTCGCCCCGGATGATCTCGATCCACTCCTGGTCAGCGAGCGCAGTGACGACGAGGTCAAGTGGCTCCCCCTCCGTGCCCGTCAACTTCGCGATTAGGTCGCGATCAATGAACTTCACCGCGGCGAGGATGGGCAACAGATCGGTCAGCGGCTCGAAATTGATCCGGCGCAGGATGCGCTGCTCGACGTACTGGGCGCCGGTGGCGCGCCGGATCTCTTCCTCCTCCGGCGCAGGATCCTCTCTGGCCCAGTCCGCGAACAGGTTGAGCTCGTACGGATTGACGCGCTTGTCGGGGGCCAGCGGATCACTGTTCGGTTCGTGATCCCATTTGATCTGGTCCGAGTTGGGCACCTCGGGACACTGGTCGATGATCGCGTCGATGAGTTCCTCGTCCACGCCGCGCTCGACAAGATATCTCTTCGATTCGTCCTCAGTGAACCCGCGCAGCTCGTGCACCCGCAAGTAGGGGCGCTCCTCCAGGGGCGAGTCGGGGCGGGACCAACCGAATCCGCGCCTC
>JAZFYD010000142.1:0-11053 GCA_036443405.1 Planctomycetota bacterium | reverse complement strand
CTCGGTTTTCGTGAACGTGAACTCGAACGTGGCGTTGGCGCGCGCGCCCTTTTCGAAACGAAGGCGCTTCAGGGCCTCATCGGCTTCCCATGTGCCGAGCAGCTCCTCCTCGGGCGATCCGCCGCAGGCCGCGAACAGCGCGAGCAGGAGGATGGGGCTCGATCTCATCGTGACTGCGCGGCGCGGTCGCAAACGACCTTGCCGTGTTTGATGACGGTGCGCACGGGGTTGACGCCGAACCGGTACGCGATGTCGCGGTAATCCGGCGTGTCGCAGATGATCACGTCGGCCTGGTAGCCGGGCTGGAGCGAACCGACACGGTCGCCGACGCCCGCTGCGTGAGCCGCGTTGATGGTCGAGGAGACGATCGCTTCGGCGATGCTCATGCCGAAACGCGTGACGGCGATGTTGATGTTGAGCGGCGTGGACTGCGTGGGCGCGCTGCCCGGGTTGAAGTCGGTGCCGAGCGCAATCGGGAGGCCGAGGTTGATCATGCTGCGGGCGGAGGGGCGCTCCGCCTGATCCAAGATGTAGTTCGCGGCGGGCAACAACACGGCGATGACCCCGGCGTCGCGCATGGCCGTTGCGTCGACCTTTGTCGCGAACTCGAGATGGTCGGCGGTGATCGCGCCGACCCGGGCGGCGAGGCGGCCGCCGCCGGCGTGGGAGAGCTGCTCGGCGTGCACACGCGGTCGCAGTCCGAGTTCCTTGCCGCGGAGCAAGACGCGCTCCGCTTCCTGGAACGTGAAGACGCCGACCTCGCAGAAGACGTCGCAGTAGTCCGCAAGCTGCTCCTCGACGACGGCCGGGTAAATCTCATCGCAAACGAGGTCGAGGTACCCGTCGCGGTTGTCGTCGAACTCCGGCGGGATCGAGTGCGCGGCGAGGCACGTCCGGACGACCTCGACCGTGTGGTCCTGTTTCAGCGCGCGCAGCGAGCGAAGTTCGGCGTCGAGACTCAACCCGTATCCCGACTTCGCCTCGATCGTTGTCGTACCCAGTTCGAGGAAAGTGTCGAGGTGGCGAAGCACCGCGAGGTTGAGCTCCTCGTCGCTCGCCTCGCGGAGCATGCGCATGCTCGCGCGGATGCCGCCGCCGCGCTTGGCGATCATCTCGTAGTTGACGCCGCGGCCGCGTTCCTCGAATTCGTGGGCGCGGCTGCCGATCCAGACCGCATGGGTGTGGCAGTCGACAAAACCGGGGAGCACGACGCCGCCGTGGGCGTCGATCTCCTCGTCCGCGGACTCTTTGGCCGCCTCGGGACCGACGGCGACGATCTTGCCCGCGTCGATGGCGACGGCCCCGTTCTCTGGCCCTTCGACGAGGCCGATCTCGCCCGCGTCGTGGCCGCTCTTGGGTTCGGTCCCGGCGCACGTGAGGATCTGCGAGGCGTTGTGGATCAACAGGTCGACCATGTGGCCGCGGATTCTAACGCGTTGCGCTTGGGAACGATCGAAGTGAGTCGAAGAAGAGTGACCACAGAGGCACGGAGTTTGGGAGGCCAACAGGAGATCGAAGGCTCCAGGTCGGCTTGATCGAGTTCTCTTCTCCAAGCGGGAGCCAGGAAGAGGTTCAACTTCCGGAAGACGTTCGTTTCGTGCAGGAACGCCTCCGTGTCTCTGTGCCTCTGTGGTTCCTACAAACGAACCAGCAGAACCGCCGACCAGGCGCTCACTCGACCATTGGCAGGTCGATGCCCGTTCGTTTGGCGCAGTCGATGGCTTCTTCGTAGCCGGCGTCGGCGTGGCGCATCACGCCGGTGCCGGGGTCGGTGGTCAGCACCCGCTCCAATCTAGCCGCGGCGTCGTCCGTTCCGTCGGCCAACACCACCATGCCGGCGTGGATCGAATAACCGATGCCGACGCCGCCGCCGTGATGCAGCGACACCCACGTCGCGCCGGCGGACGTGTTGAGCAGCGCATTCAGGAGCGGCCAATCCGCGATCGCGTCGCTACCGTCCTTCATCGCCTCGGTCTCTCTATACGGCGACGCGACGGAACCGCAATCGAGGTGATCGCGCCCGATCACGATCGGCGCGGAGATTTCGCCTGATCGCACGAGCTCGTTGATCGCGAGGCCGAGCTTGGCGCGCGCGCCGTACCCGAGCCAGCAGATGCGCGCCGGCAGACCCTGAAACGCGATCTTCTCGCGTGCCAGCGTGATCCAGCGGGCGAGCGGCTTGTCGTCCGGGAAGAGCTCCAGGACCAGGTCGTCCGTCTTGTGGATGTCCGCCGGATCGCCCGACAGCGCCACCCAGCGAAACGGCCCCTTGCCCTCGCAGAAAAGCGGCCGGATGTATGCGGGCACGAACCCCGGGTACCGAAACGCCTCGTCGCGGTCCATGCCGCCCTCGACAGCGTACCCGCGGAGGTTGTTGCCGTAGTCCACTGTCGCCGCGCCGCGGTCCATCAACTCGTTGTTGAGCTTGACGTGTTCGACCATCGTCGCGAGCGACCGTCGCGTGTACTCCTCCGGATCCGAGTCCCGCAGCGCGAGCGCCTCGCGATACGGCATGTCCGGCACGTAACCGTTCAACGGATCGTGCGCGGAGGTCTGGTCGGTCAGCACGTCCGGCGTGATGTTGCGATCCTTCAGTGCGCGCAGCAGATCCACCATGTTGCACTCGACGCCGATCGAGATATTCGGCCGCTCCGCCGCTCGTTCGAGCGCCGCGTCGATCGACGGCGCGATCTCGTCCAGGTATCGCGTTTCGATGCGCTTTTCGAGGCGCGATCGTTCCACGTCGGCGATCAGACAGCAGGCGCCGGCCATCGTCGCCGCCAACGGTTGCGCGCCGCCCATGCCGCCGCATCCGCCGGTCACGAGCAGCTTGTTATCCAGAGTTCCATCGAAGTGCTGCCGGCCCATCTCGACGAACGTCTCGTACGTGCCCTGCACGATGCCCTGCGTGCCGATGTAGATCCAACTGCCTGCGGTCATCTGGGCGTACATCGTCAGGCCCATGCGCTCGTACTCGCGGAAGTTCTCCCAGTTGGCCCAGTGCGGCACGATCTGCGAGTTCACCAGGAGGCCGCGCGGCGCATCCTTGTGCGTCTTGAAAACGCCGACCGGTTTGCCGGACTGGATCAGCATCGTCTCGTCTTCGCCGAGGCGCTTCAGCGTCTCGAGGATCTTGTCGAAGCACTGCCAGTTGCGCGCGGCGCGGCCAGTGCCGCCGTAGACGACCAACTCATCCGGATTCTCGGCCACGGCCGGATCCAGGTTGTGCTGGATCATGCGGTACATGGCTTCCGCCGCCCAATGGCGGCAGCTCAGTTTGGTTCCGGTGGGGGGATGGATCTCTCGCACGGGCGCGAAGCTACCAAATCGCGCGGCGGCTGTATTGCTGGCCCGACGCCTGACGGCGTTGGCGCGTGACGAACGGACGCGGCCCGGCGCCGGCGCGTCACCCGCGGACCTTCAAACCGGCCGCGCCGGGTTATCCTCCCGCTATGCGCCGCTCGCTCTTGGCCGCGATCCTCCTCCTCTTGAGTTCGATCGCGTCCGCCGGAGGCGGGCCGGAGACGACGCTCCTGGTGGTGAACAAGGCGTCACCCTCCAGCAAGCGCATCGCCAACGAGTACGCCCGGCTGCGTGTCATCCCGCCGAGCCAGATCCTGTATCTCGATCACATCCCACATCTGCGCGTGCTCACGCTGGAGGAGTACCGCCGACTGATCCGCGATCCGATCCGCGCGCACCTCTTGAAAACCGGCCTCACCGACCGGATCGATCTCGTCGCGTTCAGCGCCGACTTCCCCTACGGCGTCAACTTCGCATCGCTGGTCGGTGACAGCAAAGACCCACAGATGAAGCACAAGGTCGGGTCGCTCACCGGGATGCTGTACCTCGACCGCGTCGTCGAAGCGGGCGGCCTCGACTTCATGAACCTGCAGGGCCGGGCCAACAAGTACTTCCGCCGCGAGGAGAGCGCCAAGAAGGCGACGCCGCGCAACGCCAACGGCGACGAGCGCATCTCCTTCAACAACGGGCAGAAGGCGCTCATGAACGGCGACTACAGAAACGCGGTGGTCCATCTGGCGAAGTGCCTCGAGACCTACTCGCATCCGAGCGTGTTTTTCCAGTACGCGTGCGCGCTCGGCGGGCTCAAACAGAAGGACGCGGCCCTCGACGCCCTCGAGAAAGCCATCGCGCTCGGCTGGAACCAGGTCGACGCCACACGTGGACGCACGGAGTTTGCGAGATACGCCAAGTCGAAACGCTTCAAGGCGCTGCTCGAATCCATGGCCTCTTCCGGCACGAAGATGCAGCCGGCGCAGGGATTTGCGAGCGCGTATCACTGGACCGGCGATGTCGAGCCCGAGCGCGATGTAGCGGCGGATGCGGTGCATCGTTACCGGCTGGCCGTGATGCTCGCCTACACCGGCGAGTGGGGCAACAGCGTCCCGGAGGTACTCGCGTATCTCAACAGCGCCGCCGCGAGTGACGGCACCCGCCCCGACGGCGTGTTCTATTTCCTGGCGAACAAGGACATCCGCGCGAAGTCACGCGCGCCGTTTTTCGGCGCGACGAAGGCCGCGCTGGAAAAGCGCGGACACAAGGCGGAGATCCTGAACGCCGGCGCGGGCGGCCAAACCGGCGTGCTGCCCATCGGCAAGTCCGACGTGCTCGGCGCGGTGGTCGGCAAAGCGTCGTATAGGTGGAGCAAGTCCAAGAGCACCATCGTGCCCGGCGCGATTTGCGAGAACCTCACGAGCTTCGGTGCGGTGTTCAACCACGGCGGTCAAACCAAACTCACCGAACTGTTGCGTGCCGGCGCCGCGGGGTCGAGTGGGACGGTCATCGAGCCGTTTGCGATCTGGCAGAAGTTCCCACATCCGTTTCTTCACGTGCACTACGTGGATGGATGCTCCCTCGCGGAGGCGTTCTACCAGTCCGTTGCGAGCCCGTTCCAGCTGCTGGTCGTCGGGGAACCGCTGGCGCGTCCGTTCGCGAAGTTCATGACCGTGACCCCGATCCTGGACCCGTCGCCGCTCACGGGAACCGTGCGCGTGGACGCGCGCCTCGGCGGCGAAACGAAGGCCGCGCGCTGGGAGTTGTGGGTCGATGGCCGGTTCAACGCACGGGCGAAACCGGGCGCGCCGATCCACCTCGACACGACCCAACTCGACGACGGCATCCACGGTCTCCGTCTGGTGGCGGTCGAAGCGGGGCCGATCGAAACGCGCTCCAGCGCGATCGCGGTCGTGACGACGAAAAACCACGGGCGCGTGCTCGATATCACGGCGCAAACACCCGCCTCGCCGCTTCACAAGCCGCGCAAGATCCTCGGCCGAGCGCCCGGCGCGCTACGGGTCGAGGCGTGGCTCGGTTCCTGGAAAGTCGCGGAGGTCGCGCCGAAAAATGGGCACTTCGAATTGCGCATCAACAACCGCGACCTGGGCATCGGGAAGGGCCTCCTGATCGTGCGCGCGGTTCATGCTCCCGGCCCCGGCGCCGTCGAGGCCGTCGAGTTCGAGGTCACGGCGCCCAAGCTCGGCACACCCCCGAACCGCGTGGGCCCGACGTTGCCGGGGCTTTTCGGCGAAGCGGAGTTGCAAGACGGCACGAAGCTGACAGTTGCCGCGACGTCGTTCGGCCAGGCGTATCAGCGCAACTTCGCGCGGACACTGAGAAAGCAGAAGATCGCGCGTCTTCAACTCGCCGGCGAACTGGAGATTCCGACCGACGGGTCGCACCAGTTGCTTTTGGAGACGAAGGGCACGCTCTCCGTCACGCTCGCGGGCAAGTCGTTGTTGCGCGACCACGCGGTCGACGGGCAGATATTTGTTCCGCTGCACCTGAAGGCGGGTTGGTACCCGATCCGGATCGACCTGCGGCCTGAGGGTCCCGCGAACCTCGTCGCGCTGCTCGGCGGCGAGCGGGTCACGGCGCCGCTTCGGACGCAGCACGCCGCGGGCAAACCCCTCAAGATCAAGCCGTCGGCCGGCAGCGGCCAGGAAGCTCTTGTCGATGGGAAACAGGGTGGCGCCGGCGTTGCGGTTGCCGCCAAAGGTGTCACGCTGTCCTGGAAGCGCGCCCAAAAGGGGATCGGGACGGTCGCGCTTTTTCCGACACATGCCAAGGCCGGCAACGCCGCGTTCCCCAAGAGATTCCAGGTCGAATGGAACAAGGGCGGCAAGTGGGTGCCGGTGAAGGGCCTGCAGATCGCGGTCGCGCGCGGCCCGAACCGTCCGCCGAAGTCGAAGGACAAAAAGGTCAAGGTGCATGAGGCGCCGCAGCTGGTGAAGCTGACGTTTGAGCCGGTGCGGACGACGAAACTAAGGGTGCGTCCCGAGGGTGGTACGGCTCCGCTGCAGGAGATCGAGGTCTATCAGGCCGTGAAGCGGCGCCGATGAGCTTGCCGAGAATCGTCGTCGTCGTTTTGGGCGTGTTCTTTTCGGTGAGTGCGGCCCGTGCCGGTGGAGGGCCCGAGACCACGCTGCTGGTCGTGAACGCCGACTCGCCGATCTCGCGGCTGGTCGCCAACGAGTACGCGGCGATGCGCGACATCCCGGCGGCGAACCTCCTCGAACTCGCAGGCGTTCCCGGGTCGATCCAGATCCCGTTCGCGACGTTCCAAGAGGCCATCTGGAAACCGATCCGGGAGTTTCTCGATCGCGACGGTGTGGGTTCGAACATCGACTGCATCGTCTACAGCACGGATTTTCCGTGCGCCGTGGATCTCAAGCCGCTGCTCGAGGGGCGGCGCATCGACAAGACGACGACTCCCGTCGGCTCCCTCACGGGACTCACGTTTCTCGCGCGCCGCGCGGAGGCGAATGATCCCCTGCTCGTGGATCTGCGCATCAACAAGTACTTCCGCATCGACTACACCCAGCCCGTGCTCACGACGGCGCCTTTGACCGAGGACGACGAGAAACGGTTCGCCAAGGCCATGGGCGCGATGATGGCGGGGGATGCGGCGGCGGCCGGCGAGGCCTACGCGGCGTTCCTGGAGCACTACCCGAGCCATCCGATGAGTTGGTTCAACTACGCCGTGTGTCTGGCGCGCACCGGCGAAGGCGACGCTGCGATCGTGGCGCTGGGCAAGGGCATCGACGTCGGCTGGAACGACATCAAGAAGACCGAAGCCGATCGGTCGCTCGAACCGCTGTTGCATCGGCGGCGCATGCAGCGCCTGCTCGACAAGATGCGCGACCGGCAGGGCAAGGTGCAGAACGCGCACGGGTTTCGCAGCCGTTATCGGTGGATCGGGAAGGAGATTCCGACGCTGAAGAATTCGAAGGGGTCGCCGGACCGCTACTTCTTGAGCGTGATGCTGGGCCATACGGGCGTGCGCGGCAACAGCGTGCCCGAGATCCTCGCGGGTTTGAGACGGAGCGTCGCGGCGGACGGCACGGAACCCGAGGGCCGCGTTTACTTTGCGCTGAACAACGACGTGCGGACACGCGCGCGCGAGCGAGGCTACGTGCCCGCGGCCAAGGGACTCGAGGCGCTGGGTCGCGACAGCGTCGTGATGCGCGACAAAGACCCGGGGCGCGGCATTCTCCCGTCCGGAAAGAACGACGTGTTCGGCGTCATGGCGGGCATCGGCGCGTTCGATTGGAGCAGGACCAAGAGCACGCTCGTGCCCGGCGCGATCTGCGAGACGCTTTCGAGTTTCGGCGCGGCGTTTCAGGACAAGCGCGACACGAAGCTGAGCGAGTGGATCCGCGCGGGTGCCTCCGGGACGAGCGGAACCGTCGCCGAGGGGTTCGCGGTCGGGCCCAAATTCCCGCACCCCTACATGCATGTGCACTACGCCGAGGGTTGCAGCTTCGCGGAGGCGATGTACCAGAGCGTTTCGGGGCCGTATCAGCTCCTGGTCGTCGGTGACGCGCTCGCGCGCCCGTTCGCGTTCTTCGCGACGGTCGACCCCGCGCTGCCCGAAGGGCCGTGGAAGGGTTCCGTGACGTTTACACCAAACGTCGACCCCGCCGCCGATCCCATCGCGACCTGCGAGGCGTTTGTCGACGGCCGCCGCGTCGCGCGCGCGAAAGAGGGCGAGCCGTTGACGATCGACACGACCGCGCTGGACGACGGTGTGCACGAACTCCGTGTCGTCGGCATCGAGAAGGGGCGGATCCAGACGCGGAGTTACAAGTCCGTTCAGATCGTGGTGGCGAACGCCGGGCGCTCGGTCACCCTGACGGCTCCCAAAAAGCCGACCGTGTTCGGCGGGACGTTCTTGCTTCGGGGCCGCGCACCGGGTGCGAGCGCGGTCGAATTGTTCGCGGGCGTGAACCGGCGGGCGACGGCCAAACCCGGCAGCGACGGTTCCTTTCGGTTTGAAGTCCCGGCGGGGGTGGTCGGCCCAGGGCGGGTGCGGCTCCACGCGCGTGCGAGCTACCCGTCGGGTCCCGCTGCGCGCTCCGCGACGCTCGCGCTTCGTGTCGATCCCGTGCCGCCGAGCCCCGCAGCGACCGTGGACGGCCTTTTGCCCGGGCTTGCCGCCGAGATCGTCGACGCGAAGAAGAAGCGCCGCAACGTGGCTGTCGCCGGGTTGGCCGGCGGGGAGATCGAGGGACTAAAGGGTGCGAAACGCATCACCCTGACCGGGTTCCTGCGCGCTCCGGGATCCGGGCTGCACCAGTTGCTCCTATCCGCGCGGGGCAAGGTCGTGCTGGAGATCGACGGGAAGAAGTTGCTCGATCGCGAGGGCGTCGATCGGACTCTGCGCGTGCCGCTCTCGCTTGCCGACGGCTATCACGCCTTCCGGTTGATCCACGAACCGGCGGGCGACCAACCGCCGATCGCGCGCCTGAACGGGCACGGCGTCTATTCGCAACCCGTATTCGGTCACGCTGCCGGAACGCGCGTCGCAACAAAGGCGACGGCGAAGGGCAAGACCGCGCGGCTGGTGGACGGCTCGCGCACGGGCGCGTCGAGCGCCGTGCCGCCGACGGGAGTCGAGGTGTCATGGCCCAAAGCCGTGAAGCCAGCGTCGATCGTGCTGTTTCCGGCGCGGTCCGCGCGAATGGAGCCCTGGCCTACGGAGTGGGTGCTCGAAAGCAAGCTCGGCAAATCCAAATGGCGCAAGCTCAAGAGCGTCGAAGTCCAGAACGCCGCCGGCGCTTTCGCCGCGGAGGGTGCAACTCCCGCCCCCGCGTTCACGCTGCTCCGCTTCCGCACGGTCAAGTGCGACGCCATGCGCATCAAACCCGTGGGCCGCTCGGTGACGCTGACCGAGATCGAGTTCTTCGGGAAGTGAGGCCGACCGAAAAAAAGTTGACCACCGAGGCACGGAGACACGGAGGCCAACGGATTTCCACATGCGATCGAGCCGGAGAGACGTTGCGGCCGGAATTCCTTTCTTCAAAAGAAGGGCGCTCGCTCGCGGACGGCTCGGTTTATCTCAGAAACGCCTCCGTGCCTCTGTGGTTTTTCTTCCTAAAACGACTCCAGCCGTTTCGCCGCGGATTCGGCGGCGTTGAGCAGCTCGCCGTTCGCGAGCATCTCCTCCGCGGCGCGCAGGTCGCGGGCGAGGTAGCGGTCGCGGCGTAGTTGCGGGATCTTCGCCCGCAGCGCGTTCCACGCCGCGTTGACGCCCTTGCCGGGCTGCAACTCCTGGAAGTCCAGCGCCTGCGCCGCCGCGAGGAACTCGATCGCCAGCACGTGCCGCACGTTGCCCACGACGGTTCGGAACTTGCGCGCCGCCCACATGCCCATGCTGACGTGATCCTCCTGGTTCGCAGAGGTCGGAATCGAATCCGTGCTCGCGGGATGGCACAGCGTCTTGTTTTCGGAGACGAGGGCGGCGGCGGTGGTCTGCGCCATCATGAATCCGGAGTTCAACCCGGGATTCTGCGCGAGGAACGCCGGCAGGTTGGAAAGGTCCGGGTTGACCATCTGTTCGATGCGCCGTTCGCTGATCGAACCCAACTCCGCGACCGCAAGCGTCGCCGTGTCGGCCGCGAGCGCGACGTGCTGGCCGTGGAAGTTGCCCGCGCTGACGACGTCGCCATCTGCCGGGAACAGGATCGGGTTGTCGGTCACCGCGTTCAACTCGCGCTCGCACACCTCCTTCGCGAACGTCAGGCCGTCGCGCGACGCGCCGTGCACCTGCGGGACGCAGCGCAACGAATACGGATCCTGCACCTTGTGGTCGCTCTTGCGATGGCTGGGGAGGATCCGGCTCGCTCGCAACAGTTTCTTGATGTTGCGCGCGGTCGCCAGCTGGCCCGGATGCGGGCGCAGCGCGTGCACCCGCGGATCGAACGGTTTGTCCGTGCCCTGCAGCGCTTCCAGCGACATCGCGGCCGCGACGTCGGCGAGGCGGATCAGGTCCTGCGACTGGACGAGGCCGTGCGCCAGGATCGCGGTCGCCACCGACGTGCCGTTGATGAGCGCAAGCCCCTCCTTCGGACCGAGCGTGATCGGTTTGAGCTTGGCGCGTTTGAGCGCGGCGCCGGCACCCATCTTGCGGGTGCCGGAATACGCCTCGCCCATGCCGAGAAGCACGAGAGCGATGTGCGCCAACGGCGCCAGATCGCCGGACGCGCAGACCGAACCCTGCCGCGGCACGACGGGCGTGACGCCCTTGTTCCAAAGCGCCATCAACAGATCGAGGGTCCGTGGTTTTACGCCGCTGTGGCCGCCCGCCAGTGTCGCGGCGCGGATCGCGACGGCCAGGCGCGCCTCGACGATCGGCAGCGGATCGCCGACGCCGGCCGCGTGGGAGATGATGAGTTTTTCCTGGAGCCGCCCGAGATCCTCGGGGCCGATGCGCACGTTGGCGAGGCGGCCGAACCCCGTCGTGATGCCGTACACGGTTTCGCCGGACGCGAGGATCTCTTCGACGAACCCGGCCGCCCTGGCGACGCGCCGCCGGACGGCGGGGCGAATCGCGAGACTCGGGTTTTCCGGACCGACCAGGCGCCGGATCGCGTCCAAGGAAAGATTGCTGCCGTCGAGGTGAAGGGTGGCTGCCATAATTCCGGACAAGGATACTTAGATGCGCATCGGAATGGACTTCCGGCCCGCGATGGTCCCGCCGACCGGGATCGGCCGTTACGTCGCCTCGTTGAGCGGGGCGCTGGCGGAGCGGAGC
>JAZFYD010000141.1:0-18212 GCA_036443405.1 Planctomycetota bacterium | reverse complement strand
ACATCGACGAGAAGTTGGAAACTTTTTCCCAACCGTGCTGCACCAACAGCAGGCCGCCAAACCCGATGCGCGCCACCAGCAAGCCGGTGGCGCGGGTGTAGTCTATTGCACTCTGATTCATGGGCGCATGGTACGCGGTTCCACCTACGCGCGCGACCCGTCACCTAGGCCGCGGGCTACTCGGCGAGATAGATTCGCCGGTCGTCGCGACGCTTCATCAAATCGGCAACGGCCGCGCGGTCGGGCTCGCCGGCGGCGTCGAGCAGAAGCGCCCGCGCATCCGGCTTGCGGTCCTTGGCGCCACCCCAACGCTCCAACGCACGCTTGCGAGCACCCGCAAACTCCGTCCCGACAAAGTCGTACTCGAACTCCGCGTAGCCCGGCAGCCGCTTCAACGACCGCTGCGCGATGAAGCGCACCGCCGAATAAGGATCCGCCAACACCTCGGACAGAAGCGGCGCGAGCCAGCTCTCGCCCGACGCCTTGCGCGCCGGCTCCCAACCCATGTGCCACGCCGCGAGCGCGCGCTGCCCGGCATCGCCGCGCAACAACCACACGGCGGCGGCCGACCGCTCGCGCTGCTCCGCGTCCAGATCCGGCACGCCGTAGCCATACCACTTCTCGAGATGCCCGGCCGTCCATTGCAACGTTTGATCGAGATGACAGAGGTTGCACGCGTTCGGCCGCCCGTGCATCACGCTCTCCTGCACCGACGGGCTCGAGATCTTGTGCGCCCGGATCGCCTTGAACAACCCGTAGCTCGTGTGCGGCATGTGGCAGTTGTAGCAACGGCTCCCGGCGGACTCCGCACCGTGATGCGTGTGCTCCGCGACCTTGCCGCGAAGTTTGTCGTGGCACTGCAGACACGCTTCGTCGCTCTCCATCTCCGCCGCCAACTGATCGTTTGGATCGCTCTTGTGCATCGAGTGGCAGCTCAGGCACGAGAACTTTCCGCCGCGATAGCACGGCGACTCGATGAGGCCGTTGTATTCGCGTCCGGAAACCCGCACCGCGCCGTCGCTCCAAAACGACGAATCCAGAAGCCAGCGCGTGAACGGGTCCTTCATCAACGGGTGCCCCGAGTCCACCGGCCGCCGGATCACCTCGCGCGTGAGGTTCAGGTTGTCGCCCGGCCGGTAGGAAAACCCGTCG
This sequence comes from Planctomycetota bacterium, assembly GCA_036443405.1. GTDB lineage: Bacteria > Planctomycetota > PLA2 > PLA2 > PLA2 > JAZFYD01. The sequence goes on along the minus strand of JAZFYD010000141.1, from coordinate 17,060 downwards.
AGCCACCACAACTGATCGTGCGACCGAGTGCGCCCGCGATAAACGCTGTGGCACTGGCCGCACACCATCGCGCCGGTCTTGGCCGGGAGCTTCGCGGGGTGAACGATCGTCGGATCGCGCTCGCCAGTGGATTCCCGCTCCGGGTTCTTCCGGTGAAACGCCACGTGTTTCGCGCCGGGCCCATGGCACGCCTCGCACGCGATCCCGAACTCCACCACCGTCGTATCGAGCCGCCCGGTTTTGTCGTCGCGTCGCGGGTTGCCGCCGGTCGCGTGACACTTGATGCAGCCCTCGTTCCAGACGTCCGTGAGTTCGCCGCCCGCGTACGATCCCAGGAAACTGGTCTCGTACGGAATCCAACGTTGCTCCGGAATCAACCACGTGAACGGAAAGAGCCGGAGCTTGCGGCCCTCGCCGAGCGGAAAATGAAACACCTGCTGATGGTGAGAACCGGTCGTGAGTGCGATCTTTTTCCAAACCCGCTTGCCGAGATCCGCGCCCGCGCGCAACTTGCCGGCGTCACCCCCTTCGGCCGTCCACGTGCGCGCATCCAGTTTCACCCAGTAGCCGTCTTCGCGCGTTTCGAGTTCGTAGGTGCGGCCGCGGTGTTTGAGCTCGCCCATCCACGGTGCGACGACGACACCCGGCGCCGCGACCTGCGTCATCGTGCGATGAAAACTCTTGTGCCAACTCGCGTGCTCTGCGCGATGGCACTCGCGGCAACTCTCCGAGCCGACATACTCGGCGCCCAGATCGCGGATCGGCCGGTCCTTCGGCGGCGCCGCGTCCTTCGCCAGAGCAGCGAGTCCCGCGCACGCAACCACGCCGGCCCACAAGAGGCCCCGTCTCACTGAATGGACCCCTGCTCCCGCAGGAAACGCTCCAGCAAGATCGCGGTCTGTTCGTGCCCGAACTCGTTCCAGTGCCCGTCGTTGTTGCCGTTCAACAGGACGAACGGGCTGAACCCCTCGGACTTGAACGCGGCGTCGAGATCGAGAAAGGGCCCTTGGAACACGCCGCCCAGCTTGGTCGCGAAGTTCTTGTCGAACTTGATCATCTTCGGGTGATCCGGGTAGAGAAACCGCCCGAACTTCATCACCACGAACTGCGCGCCGGCGTTCTGGCACTCCTTGTCCATCGCCTGCAGGATCGCCATCGTCAGTTCCAGGCGCCCCACCTTGGCCTTGATGACCGGCGCCTCCTGAAACGGCGTGGGAACCGGCACGTTGGCCAACTCAAGAGCGGTGTTCAGAAACACCGGCTTTTGCAGCCCGTATTGGACCGACGACTCGTTGTTCTCGGGATCGTTCACGAGGAAGAACGCGAGCACGACGATGTCGGGCTCATAGCGCAACCCCTCGGCCTGAAGCCAGAGATACGCCTGGTCCGTGCCGTAGCCTGAGACCCCCCCGTTCAGGACCTCCCACTTGTGCACGCCGTTTGTCTTCTTGAGGTTTTGCTCCAGCAGGTGGCCGAAAGCCTCCTCGTTCGCGACGCCGTACCCCCACGCGTAGGAGTCCCCGAGTACCAGGATGCGCTTGGTGCCGGCGGGCTTTTTGTACGGATACTCGCGATCGCGCAGCCCCTTGGAGTTGATGTGCAGCTTCGCGCCGCGGGTCGTGCCGTCCCTCCAACCCGGGATGTTTCGCCACCCGAGGTCCTCGTCGTACAGGTAGCGGTGGCCGGTGTCTTCCCAACCGGGCTCCTCGAGGTAGATCGGTTTTGTGCTGTTGCAATGCGAAAGCAAAGGCAGCGCAATCAGGAGGGCAAGCCCCGTCGAAGCGGCGCTGGCGGCGATACGAAACATCCACTTCCTCGTGGGTGACGGTAGATCCGGCATGGGGCCGGCCGGATTCTACCGCGCGGGCTTCTTGGGCGGCGGTGTCGTCCGCTTCAGAAAATGCAGCGCAAAACAGGTCGCGAGGATCTGCTTCGGCTCCACCATCGTCCAGTCGTCGAACGCACCGGATTCCTCTTGCACGGCAAGCAGCGTCTCCCGCCGCGCCGCATGCCAATTCTCGCCACGAAACTGCTCGCGGCCGGTCAGCGCCTCGAGTTGCTCGATGGTCCACAGGTAATTCGTGAAATAGATCGGGTCGACGTTCCCACGAGCACCGAGAGGGTCGAGCAGGCCCCTCCGTATCGTGCCCCGCTCACCCACCGCCGGCGCGCGACGCAAGTCGAGACGCCCGACGTAGTACTTGTCGTCCATGACCTTGAGGCCATTTTTCAGGTTTAAGGGAAGCCACTTCGGGACCTCGACCCCCGCTGCCAGTAACTGCTCGTGACAGATGTGCAGGCCCGCGACGACCGCGGCCGTGGTTTGGATTCGCGCGGCTCCAGCCCTCTCGTACGCGTAGCCGCCACTGCTACCTCTAAACGTGATGCGCAACCCCTTCAACGCGTTCAGCCAGACCTCGTTTCTCACGGGATACCCCGCGCGCGCTGCGGCACGAAGCCCGGTCAACACGAAGTGGGTGGCGTGCGAATCGGCGTTCTTGGGCCTCCGCTGCCCGTATCGCCACAGCCCGTTGATGTTCTGGCATCCCTTGAACCCGGCGCGGCGGGGAGCCGGCGCCACTCCCCTTGTGAGGTACACGACCGACGCGTTGAGCAACCTCCACTCGTCCTTCGGGATTTTGTTCCACTTCGGAGGCTTGGTCGGATTGTCGCTCAGCGGTTGCTTCTTGCGCGTGGAGCGGTAGCGCGCTTCGAGATACATGAGCATCGCCGAGATGTCGTACGTGCTCATGTTCGGATTGTCCTTAGTGTCCTTCCCGCTCTTCGCATGCCACATCTGCGTGTACTGGCAGTTTTCCAGGACCCACTTGTGGCCGTTCTTGATCACCCTGTCTTTCGGCGTGTAGCCGGATTCCAGCAACGTGTAGAGCACGAACAGCGTGACGCCGAACGGAGGTCGTTTCTGAGACTCCGGTTCCCAGCGTTGTGCTTTGTTCGAACTCACGTAGCGGGCCGGATCCGGAATCACGCGCGTCCAAGTGCCGTTTCCGCGCTGCCGCGACGCCAACCACTTCGCCGCCTTTTCCAGACGTTCGTCGAGCGGCAGTTCCTGAAGCGCCTTTTCCTCCGCGGTAACCGATGGCACCAAAACGACCACCAACGCTACCAATGTCAAAATCCACCTCATGTCGCGGATGATAGCAATTAGAATCGCCACTCGTGCTGAGGGATTCAGAGGATCGTGGGTACCGGGTTTAGAGCAGGCCTCCTCTTCGCCTGCTGCTTGTTGTTGCAGGCACAAAGCGCACGCGCCGGCGATCCCGACGTGGCGCGCTTCCTACTCGGCAAGGGCGAGAAGGCGCTGCGGGCGAAGAAATACGACGAGGCCGTCGGGTTCTTGGAGCGCGCCCTCGCCGAACACTCGCCGCTTCCCGAAGCGTCGTTCGCGCTCGGCCAGGCGCTGGAAAAACTCAAACGAATCCCGGAGGCGATCGAGCACTACGAGGCGTGCCGTGCCGCCGCGGCCGAAAAAGGAGCAACGGGCAAGGCCAAGAGCGCGGCACGGGGTGCAACCAAAGCGCTGTCCAAATTGCGCCGCCGCTATTCCGATCTGAACGAACTCAACGACGCGTTCATCAAGGACTGCATCCGGTTCGCGCGCCGTTACGAGAAAAAGGACACCGACTGGGCGCGGCAGGCCTACGAAGCCGTGCTCGCCCTCGACCCCGGCCACACGATCGCGAAAAGGGCGGTCGCGAAGCTGCCGAAGATCGCGCGCCCGGGACCGGCGAAAGGCCCTGGAAAGCCCGGCAACAGGCCGCCAAAGGAGAAGCGCGCGGCCCCGGTCGGCAACTGGACGCCGCTGATCGCCTCGGACACGCTCGACGGCTGGGACCCGGGGCGGCGCGGCGTCTGGAACTGCCTCGATCGAATCATCACCGGCGACGTGCCGCCGTCGGAAGCCGGCCAGATCAACTGGATCGACGAGCCGCTCAAGAACGGCGACTACTCCGTGCGCGTGCAGATGCGCGTCGTGAAGGTGTACGGCAACCACACCTACGGGATCTTCCTGGGCGGCGACGGCCGCAACCGCTGGTGGAGCGTTGTGATCAACGGCGGCGCCGTCGCGCTGGACCGCACGCAGGACGACAAGCGGCGCTTCATCGAGGAGAAGATGCTCGGCCGCTACGAGCCTGACAAGTGGCACACGCTCTCGATCAAAGTGAAGGGCAACAAGCTCTCGATCTTCTACGAAGGCGAGCGCATCCTTTCCTATGAAACGGAGGGGGAGCGGCCGTTCGACGGCAAGGTCGCGCTGCTGGTCTCCAAGGCGAAGGTCGAGTTCCGAAACTTCGACGAGGGCCGCTGATGCGATTCGCCGCGGTCGTTCTCCTCCTTCTCGGCAGCGTCGCGCTCGCGGACGAGGAATCCGCGCGGTATTTCCTGCAGCGCGCGATGACGGAGCTCGACAAGAAGCGCTTCGAAAAAGCGGAGAAGTTTCTCGACAAGAGCCTCGAGGAGCAAACGGACTACGCGCCAGCGCACGTCGGGTACGCGCAACTCGACCGCGCGCGCGGACGCCGAAAGTCGGCGATCGCACATCTCGAGGCGTGTCTCGCGCAAAAGGACCGCAAGGACCTCTCGCCCGACGAGAAGCAGGCGATGAAGCTCGCAGCGGACCTGATGGCCCAGCTCGACCGCGCGCGCGTCGAGTTCCAGAAGATGGTCGACGCACACATCAAGCGATTGATGGAACTGGCCGACAAGTCAGCGGCCAAGAAACCCGACCTCGCGACCGCGGCCTACCGCAGCGTGCTCGCCTTGGACCCGGAACACAAGGCCGCGAAGCAGGGTCTCGCCGAAGCCTCGGGCGAGGCTGTCCCGCAAAGCCGCGGCGAGCGACTGTTCAACGGCCGTGACCTCGAAGGCTGGTCGGTGCGCCCGCCCGACTGGCGCGTCGAGGACGGCTTGATGAAGGGCAAGATCTCCGAGGCCGCGATCCTCAACTGGAAGCGCAGGCCCGTCGCGGGCGATTTCACGCTGCACGTCGAGTTGCGCATCGTCGAAGCGACCAGCGACGCGCCGATGTGCGGCATCGTCTTCGGCATCGCCTCGACGTTCGACCACTTCGGCCTCTGGATCATGGAGGACGGCTGGGCGCTCGACCGCCAGAAGGTCGAGGGCAAACGCAAGGAGCTGGCGAGCAAGAAGTTCCAGACCGGCACCCGCGCGTTCAAAACAGACGGCTGGCACACCTACCGCATCGATCGCCGCGGCAAGCGGATCACTTGTTTCTGCGACACCAAGAAACTCTGGACGTTCGCCGGCGCCGACCGCCCCTTCGACGGACACATGGGCATCTGGCTCCAAGACCAGTCCATCGAGGTGCGGCACTTTGTGCTGGAACAGAAGTAGCGTCCTTGCAGCGATCGCGCTGCTCGCGGCAACCGCAGGCGCCCAGGAAGCCCCCACCGTCGCCGAGCTCCGCGCGGCGCTGAACGACGTGACGACGCGCTCCGACGCCCTCGACGAGATCGCCCGCTACTGGGAAGGCCGCGACGAACTCGAATCCGACGTGCGCGCGCTCGTGCCTGCGAACTGGCGCGCATCGTGGGCGCTCGGGACCAAGCGCAGGGTCGCGAAGGAATCGATCGCGATCCTCGCCGCGCACCTGCAGCACCAAGAGGCCACTCGCTGGGCCTTGGCGCAGATCGGCGAGCCCGCACTGCCCGCACTCCGTGCCGCGCTGAGCGACCCGAATCGGGCCGAGGGAGCGTGCATCGCGCTTCAGCGGCTGAAACCGCCGGCACGCGAGCTGGCATCGTTTATCGCTCCGCTGGCGATCGACGGAAACGCCGAGGCGCGACGCGCGCTGGCAAAGATGGCGCCGGTCGGTGGGCCGCTGCTACGCGCGCTGCAGGACACGGACGCCGAAGACGACTACGAGCTTCTCTGCTACGTCGGGCCGCAGACGTTCCCGAAGCTGGACAAGCTCGCGAAGGGGGATCGGCGCGTCGCCCGACAAATCGCATTCGTCCTCTTCCAGCATGCGTACGGCGCCGGCTACTTCCTCGATGCGAAATCAGGGCGCGCCTTCCTCGCCCAGATGGGGGCTCTCGCGATCCCCGAGATCCTGCGGGCGCTGCCCCGAGAACTCGCGTTCGAAGCGCTCGAGCGCATGAAGATCCGCGCGCCCTGGGCGGAAGGCGCCGTCCGTGAGTTCCTGGACGGCGAGCATCAAGAACTCGCGCTCGCCGCGCTCTCGGGGATCGGCGCGAGTGAGCGGGAGACCGTGCGGTGGATCGAGAGCAACTTCGCGCAGTTGCGCTTCCGTGCAACTTCGGACGCGGTCGACGCGCTGGGGCGAGGCAACACCGTCGCAGGACGCGCGCTCATGGCTCGACTCATCGACAATGCCGGTCGCATCAGTCCAGGGGCGCGCAAGAGGATGTTCCTTCATCTCGCGCGGCAGGACCCGGCCCGCTTGAAACCGAAATTGGCGGCGCTGATCGATGACCGGTCCGCATCGATCTCGATCCGTGCGGAACTGTTCGCGCTCGTCAGCAGCCACGAAGCCGCGGACGAGACTCGCTTCCGCCAACGCTGCGCGACGCTGAAACTCAAGGATCGCTCGCGTTTGCTCGAAGACGCGGTCGAGATGGGCTGGACACACGATGCACTAACCGACATCGCGGCGATCACGGCGAATCACGCAACGGATCCCGAAGTCCGGGCGGAGGCGATTGTGGTTCTGGCACATCGCGGACGGTCCAAGAAAGAGCACTACGATTGGTTGGCTGCGCAGATCGAAAAAGGCGAGTTCCACGCTTCGCGCGCGCTGCGTCGCCTGCCCGCCGATGATGAGCAGGCACGCGAACTCATCGTGCGCCTGGCGAAAGAGGGGGCGGCGATGGCCTGGATGGCGATTCGGGATTGGCCCGGCGTCATCCCGATCGAGGACTTCAAGCCGCGGTCGAAGTATCGGCTGGGGTACCTCGTCGCCTGGCGCGGCCCGCGATCTCACGCCGAGTTCCAGTTGGCGCAGGGAGTTCCCCGCCTTCCCTTCCCGATCAAACCGACCGAGCAGCAACGCGCGCTCTGGAAGGAACATCTGACCGCCGGATCGGGAGCCCGGCAGTACGCGGCCTACCTGCTCGAGAAGGGTGGCACAACGGATGACATCCCCGCTCTGCGCCGATGCCTGCTCGACAACATCACCGATGTCCGCATCGCAGCGTGGGACGCCATCGAAGCCATCGAAGCGCGCGCAGCGAGATAAACATGGGGACCCGGCTCCGCGTCGCTTCTTGTTTGATCCTGCTCGCCGCAACCGCGGTCGGCCAAGAAGCCCCCACCGTCGACGAGCTCCGCGCGGCGCTAAAAAACGTGACAACGCGCTCCGACGCCCTCGACGAGATCGCCCGCTACTGGGAGGGCCGCGACGAACTCGAACCCGACGTGCGCGCCTTGGTCCTCACCGATTGGCGAGCGGCTTGGGCTCTCGGCACCAAGCGAGAAGTCTCGAAGGAGTCGATCGACGAACTCATCAAACACGTACATCTCCAACCGACGGCAGGCTGGGCTCTGGGACGGATCGGGACCCCTGCGGTCCCGGCCATCCTGAGGAGCCTCGAGGACACGCCCGAACATCGGGAGCTTCTGTACGAAGCGCTCAGACGCATGGGACCGGACGGACGCGCCGGCGCACCGGCCATCGCCAGGGGTGCGATTCAAGGATACCTATCCGCCCGCAATGCCCTCGGGGCCATGGCGCCGGTGGGTGCGCCCCTTCTGGACGCGCTAATTCAATACGACGCAACCGAAGATCTGGAACTCCTCTGTTGCGTCGGGCCTCACGCGTTTCCACGGATGCGGCAGCACCCAAATCAAGCCGAAATCGTCATGCACCTTGCCAACAAACCGTACGGTTTCGATTTTTTTCGTGCCGACGACACGGACGCAATGCAGGCGCTATCCATGATGATGATCATGATGGCGCGGCCACGCAACCAGCACGTACCGCGGTTGATCGAGTCCCTTCCGAGCGACCGCTCTTTCATGATCCTTGGGCTACTCGATGCGCACGCGCGCCAGGCCGAGGGGGCTCTGATGCGCTACGTCGGAACCGAGCATGAGAGGTCGGCGCTATCGGCTCTAGCGGACATCGGTGTCGCTCGGCAGGAATCGATCCGGAGGCTCCGCCGGTACATCGGCTCGGCCCGTTCCCGATTCGACAAACACTACGCCGTGAACGCGTTGATCGTGGGAAACACAACCGAGGGCAACGACATCCTCGCGGGTGTGCTCACCAACGAGGCGCTCGGGCCCGTACGCGACGAGATCCTCCAACATCTCGCGGTGGTGCGACCGGAACTTGTGATTCCAAAACTCGCTGCCCTGACCAAGAGCTCCTCCGACACACTCGCAATTCTCGCCGACCTGCTCAGCCTCAAGTGGGCACCGGAATCCGCAGATCCCGTGCGTTTTGTCATACGTTTCCGCCGGCTGTCGGACCGCGACAAGGAGATGGTCCTCGAACTGGCGTTGATCTCCGGCATCCTCGCCGACCCCGTCGTTGAGGCCGCGGAAGTCATCGATTCCAGCGCACGCGCGTCGTTGCGCATACATGCGATTGCGATTTTGGGCCTCTCCGGCAGCGCTTCGGAGGAGTCGCGGGGCTGGCTTGTCGCGACGGGCGAGGGCGTGGTGCGCCAAGCCAGAAACGCGATTCAAGCCCTCGCGCGCATGTCGGCCAACGATGATCGCGCGTTGCAGGCCCTGCTCTCCATAGCGTCTCAGCGCAGTTCGCAAGCGCTCGCGGCCGCCGGCATGCTGGTGGAGCGCGTCGGGCCGCTCCCGCCCGCAGCCATGAAAAGGCACCGGCACACCACCGCCATCGTCATTTACGAACGCGGTGTTCGATCCAAAGAGGAGCGGCATCACCTAAGAGCCCAGCGAAGGAACGCCCTTCACGACTTCTGGCCGGTCACTCTGTGTATCGACCTCGCGCGAACGTGGATCCGAGACAGCGATGCTGATCTGCGAAAAGACGCCGCCGAGGCGTTGGGAGACCACGGCACGTCCGACGACATCCCGGCTCTCCGCCGACGGCTGCTCGACGATAGCGCTGAAGTTCGCATCGCGGCGTGGGACGCGATCCAAGCCATCCGAGCCCGCGAAACGGAGGCAGGACGGTAGCGATGTCGTTGTGGCCTATCGCGACCGCGGCCGTTCTCTTGATCGCAACCGCAGCATCCGCACAGTCCGTCGAAGAAGTACGCGCGGCGCTGAACGACGTGACGACGCGCTCCGACGCCCTCGACGAGATCGCTCGTTACTGGGAAGGCCGCGACGAACTCGAACCCGACGTGCGCGCGTTGGTCGCGACCAACTGGCGCGCGGCTTGGGCTCTTGGCACGAAACGCGTCGTGGCGCAGGAGAGCATCGACACACTCGCGCGAAACGTCCACCGCCAACTGGTCGCGGGCTGGGCGCTGGCTCGGATCGGCCGCCCGGCGCTAGATGTGGTTCTGGCAGGACTCGACGATCCGGACAAAGAGGAGGCCATGCTGAACGTGCTTGGCCAGATGAACCCGGATCCCGCCGAGGTCGCGTACCCCCTCGCGACACGCGCCCTTGCCGGTAACGAGCATGCGCGAGACGCCATCCGGGCGCTGGCCCCGATGGGCGCGCCGTTGATGGAAATCCTGATCGAACGGGAAGCAACCGACGACTTCGAGATGCTCTGCTGCGTCGGCACGGTGGTTTTCCCGAGACTGCTGCGGCTGTGGAACTCGCAGAAAGGAGCCACGTTCGAGATCGAATCGGCGATCTTCGACGTTCCGTACGCAACGGAGTTCTGGCTTTCTGCGAAGGCCCCCTTGCACGTGTTTGATGAGTTCGCATCCGACATCGCGAAAATTGGACCGAACGCGATCCCCACACTCGTACGCGCCCTTCCGGCCAAACGGGCGTGCCGCGCCCTCGCGAAGATGGGCCCCCAGGCCCGGAGCGCGGTGCCCCACCTCCTGAAGCACATGGCCGCGCCCGATGCCAAAGAGATCTTTCGCGCGCTCTCCGAGATCGGCGTATCGGAGCCGGACCACGTAAAACAACTGATGGCCGCGGTGCAGACCCATCGCGAGGGGGACCACATCCGGGACGCGATGCACGCGCTCCTGAAGGGCGATTCGGAGAGCGGCCGGAACGCACTTGCGGATTTGGTGATGGCGACGCCATTGACGGGCCACTGGTTCTGGAAAGTCGTGGATCACCTAGCGACAACCGCACCTGAGCTGACCAAATCCAAGCTCGGCGATTGGGTTTACCTGCGTGACACCGAGGCGATGTACGCCGACGCGCTTGCGCTGGGATGGGGTCACAAAGCCGCGGACGCCGAGCGCTTACAGGAGCGCATCGCGGACCTCGACGACCGCACGGCGGCCTGGTTCATCTACTTCGTCGAAAAGCACCGCCTCGAGCACCCGGCACTCATCGCCGCGATGGAGCGGTGGACGAAGCATGAGTCTGTCTCCCTTCGTGCTGCCGCCGTGGGGGTACTGTGGGGTTGGCGGCGTTGCGGAGAAAACGACCGAAAGTGGCTGTTGGCCTTGGCGCGCACAAAGGGCCCGCATCAGAGGTCGGGAATCAGCGCACTCTCATCCGTCGCCGATCACGACGACGAGGTTCGCGACATCCTGTTCCAACTCGCCGAGCGAAAGAAGGGCGCCACGGATTCCCATCAAGAGATCCCCGAGGCCGCGATCGACTCGCTGAGGCAGCGGCAGGGCGCGTTTGACACGGCCACGCTCGAGAAGTACCCAAAGATCACAGCCGAGGTCATCGCGGCGCGCGGACACCGATCCGACGCGGAGTTTCGCGCCGCTCTCGGCTCGATTCTGAGGCTGGATCCACTTCCCCGCGCGCTCGCGTTGGAACTGCTCCGGATCGCGTCCTCCGGTATCCGGAGACGCGGCGCGCGCGAACTGAGGCGATCCGGCACCACGGACGACGTTGCGGCGCTGCGCCGGTGCCTGCTCGACAAGAACGCGTCCGTGCGATTGCAGGCGTGGCATGCGATCGACGCCATCCGAACGCGCAATGCGCGATTGGCAGGGCGATGATGCGTTTTGCGATACCGATCGTGATGCTGCTCGCAACCGCAGCATCCGCACAATCCGTCGACGAACTCCGCGCGGCGTTGAAGGACCAGGAGAAACGTCCCGACGCACTCGACGAGATCGCCCGCTACTGGGAGGGCCGCGACGAACTCGAACCCGATGTGCGCGCGCTTGTCGCAACCGATTGGCGCGCGGCGTGGGCGTTGGGGATGAAACGCACGATCTCGGAGGAGTCCATCGATGCGCTTGCGAAACACGTCGACCACCTCGCGGCCCAGTGGGCATTGGGGCGAACCGGAGTTCGAGCGATACCGGCGATCCTGGCCGGACTCAACGATCTCGATCGCCGGGATTCGATGTGCGGAGCACTCATGTACTTGGGTCCCGCCGGGCGCCCCGCTGCGTTTGCGATCCTGACGTGGGCCATCGATGGGAGCGTACCGGCCCGTAATGCGCTGCACGAAATGGCGCCGCTGGGCGCACCGCTGCTCAAGGCGCTCATCAGCGGCAAAGCGGAGGATGACTTGGAACTCCTCTGCTGCGTCGGGCCGCACGCGTTTTCCCGGCTGCGAAAGTCCGTCGGCGAAGAACATGATCTGGTCATCGATGCGCTGGCGCGAAAGCCCTACGGCGCAGAGTTCTTTCTCGACGAACCCGAACGATTCGGGCCCTATGTCACCGACCGCATCGCGGCATTGATGAACGAAGCGGCGCTCGTACGCGCCCTGCCGCACACGCGGGCGTTTCGTGCGCTGCAGCTTAGGGGGCCTTGGGGGCGAGGCGCGGAGGTCCACCTTCGGGCGTATCTCGGAACCGAGCACCAGGACGCGGCGATCGACACGATGGCCGCGATCGGCGTCACCCAGGCGGAAACGGTTCAGCAACTCGACCGCGTGATACGCAACGCCGAAGTCGTGCCCAAGATCCGGGACACGGCGGCGCTCGCGCTTGTCTCTGGTGACACCGGGACCGCACGCGTCGCGCTTGCGAAACTCGTGGCGAACACCACATTGAGTTCGGACGCCCGAATGGAGATTCTGCATCACCTCGCAACGAAGTCGCCGGAACTCCTGAAGCCACAACTGAAACGACTCGTCAACGACCGCTCTCTTACGATGCGCATCTTCGCGGAAATGTTCATGTCCAACTTGGCACCCGAGCATTTGGACACGGAACGCTATCGCAAGCGGTTCCGGACCTGTTCGTGGCGGACGCAAGCTCGCATTCTCGAATACGGGTGCGAGCTGGGATTCCGCCACGATGTGCTTCGGGCGAGAATTCGCAAGCTGGCCAAGAGCAAGTTCCCGCAAGTTCGTTTGGCCGCGGCGGTCGCACAGGCTACGTTCGAGCCTCTTCCACAATCGGAGCGGGATTGGATGGTTCGCATGGCGACGACGCCCGGCTCCGCACGCGACGAGGCGATCCTCGCACTCGGACGCCTGCCGGCCGGCGACACGGAGAGCCTCCAACTGCTGTTCCTTCTCGCCGCCCCACATGAAACCTACCAGACAGCGTTCGAAGCGCTCATGCTGAGACGGGACGTGTTTTCGACAGCCACAGTGGAACAACATCCGGACATCACAACGGCGATCGTGTATGCCCGCGGCGACCGATCGGACACGGAGCTGAACGCGCTGCTCGAGGCCTTCGTGGAGTTCCAAGCACCGTCGGTTCCGAACGGTTCGCACCTGGAGTTGCGACTCGCCCCACGCCTGCTGCGATCGCGCGACGCCGCGACCCGATCCAACGCCGCGTGGACCCTCCACGTCGGAGGCACCACCGAGGACATCCCCGCGCTGCGCCGGTGCCCGCTGGACCCGGATGTGAACGTCCGCATCGCCGCGTGGGACGCCATCGAGGCGATCCAGGCGCGGGCCGCCGGAGCCCCCAGATGACCGGACGGGCTGCGATTTCGCTGGTCCTCGCACTCGCAACTGCGGCGTCCGCGCAGTCGGTCGACGAACTTCGCGTCCAACTCCAGCACCGCAGGCAACGCTACGATGCCCTCGACGAGATCGCACGCTACTGGGAGGGCCGCGAGGAACTCGAGCCCGATGTGCGCGCGCTGGTTCCCACGACCTGGCACGCGGCCTGGGCGCTGGGAATGAAACCCACTTGCGCGATTGAGTCCATTCGGACACTGGTGCGCTACTCGCGGGACCCGGCGGCCCGATGGGCGCTTGCGCGCTTAGGGCATCAGGCGATGCCCGAGATTCTGCACGCGCTCCGGGACATCACGCGCCGTGCGGCCATGTGTAAGGTGCTGGGACGCATGGGTCCGGCCGGGCGGGACGCGATTTACGTGCTCGCTCCCCTCGCCGTGGCTGGCGATCAACACGCGCTCCACGCGCTGGTACGCATGGCTCCGCTGGGAGCCCCGTTGCTGAAACAACTCTACGAGCTCGACGCGACCGACGACGCGATGTTGCTCTGCCTTGTCGGCCCACAGGCGTTGCCAAAGCTGATCCGAATCGCCGAAGAGGATCCGACAGTGCGGCCTTGGATCGAGTACGCGATCGGTGACCAGCCCCACGCGCTTAGCTACCTCCTGAAGTCCAGACCCGGCGCGAATCACCAGCGCCTGCTGGATTTCTGGGGCACACGAAAAAAGTCGCAACTCCTCGCCGCGGTCCGGGCCGAGATCCAAGTGCTTCGCGGATGGTCTGAGCTCCCTTATGCAGAACGCGTTCGTGCGAAGACCACACTGCGGTATGGATATCCCGCGTACTCCACGCTGGCGCGGATCGGCTTGCGGGACTCCCGCACGGCGAACTGGATCGCTCACGAGATCACGAGCCTTCCGTCCTGGATAAGCGACATTGGTGTGGACGCGCTGATCCGCGGCGACTCAAAAGGAAGTCATGCTGCGCTCGCTACGCTGGTGACGAACACATCCATCGACGGCGGCTCGCGCGAGAAGATCCTCGCTCACCTCGCGCAGCGCGCGCCCGAGATGCTGAAACCCAAACTCGCGCGACTCGTGCAGGACCGTTCGCTGCCCATCCAAGTGCAGGCCGACCTTGCGGCACTCGCGCTACGCAGCGACGCGGCCGACGAGGCACGCTTCCGCGATCGATTCGTCCGGCAAATCCCGCTCACGCAGGCCGATGTGATCTATCTCGCACTTGCGCTCGACTACTGGCATCCCGTATTGGACACCGGGGCGGAGTCCAGCCGTGTCCCAAAGTCCACTCCTCTGCGCATGGCGGCCATCGTGGCGCTGTCGCACCAGGGCAAGGCAACCGCACCGCAGCGCGAGTGGCTCATCAAGCAGGCCGGCAAGAAATGGCCCCGCCACGCGATCGAGGCGCTGGCCCGCATGCCGGAGTCCGACACTGTTGCTCTCGAAGCTCTCCTGCGCCGCGCCACTCACGGGGATCGACGCGCGTTCCGGGCACTGCTTCGTCGATCCGATGCGTTCACCCAACAAATGCTCGACACGCATGTCGCGGCCATGGATCTGTGTCATCACCGAGGCCCACGATCCCCCGCCGAACTCCGGCGAGTGGCAGCATTATTCCCCAACAGCGACCGGCACCGCGTCTGGCCCCCTTTGCCGAAGGACGTCCTCGACGAAGCGCGAACGTGCTTGAACGACGGTCCCGAATGGCGCTCCAACGCTGCGGAGTTTCTGGGCCTGTGGGGGACGACGAACGACATCCCGATTCTCCGGAGGTGCCTCTTCGCCAAGGGCGTGGTGGATGCCGAGAGGTTTCGCATCGCGGCGTGGGACGCCATCGAGGCGATCGAAGCGCGCGCGGCGAGGTGACCCCATGCGGAACGCACGCCACGTCCTCTTCGCGCTCGCGCTCGCCGCAACCGCGACCGCCCAAGAAGCCCCCACCGTCGATGAACTGCGCGCGGCGTTGAAAGACCCGGCCAAGCGCGATGACACCCTCGACGAGATCGCCCGCTACTGGGAAGGCCGCGACGAACTCGAACCGGACGTACGCGCGCTGGTCGCGACGGATTGGCGTGCGGCGTGGGCGTTGGGGATGAAACGCAACCTCTCGGGTGAGAGCATCGACGCGCTCGCGCAACACGTCGATCACCTCGCCGCGCAGTGGGCCCTGGCACAAGCCGGCGAGCGCGCCATCCCCGCGATCATTCAGGGGCTCAACGACGCCGCACGCCAGGGGTCAATGTGCGGAGTGCTGGAACACATGGGTGCCGCGGGCCGCGATGCGGGACCCTGGATCATCCCGCTCGCCATCGACGGAGACCAAGCCGCGCGCGAGGCGCTCGGTGCCATGGCGCCTTTGGGCGCGCCCTTGCTCAGAGCGTTGGTCGACGCCGCCGCCACGAACGACGTCGAACTGCTCTGCCTCGTGGGGCCGCCTGCGTTTTCGCGACTGCACAAGCTGTGGAAGGCCGACGAGGAGGCGCGATACAAGATCGCTCGCTTCCTGGGGGGCTACCTATACGCGGTGGAGTTCTTCCTGACCGCCGAGGGCGAGTCGAGCCAGGCCAATAATGCACTCTTCAGAATCGGACCACGATCCGTCCCGCGGCTCGTCCAGGCGCTACCGAATCCCCGAGCCATCGACGTGCTCGGGTCCATGGGTGCGCCCGATCGGCTGGTCGAAACCGCGCTCATCGAGCACCTGAACGACGAACGCTACGAACAGATTGCAGAGGCTTTGTCAGAGATCGGCGTCAAGCAGTCCACGAGCGCAACAGCGCTCACGACTATGCTGCGCAAGCACCCAGATGGGCACCTCGAAGCGTACTACGTGATCGAGGCCCTCAAGAACGGAGACTCCGAAGCCGGACAGCTCGCGCTGGCGAGCCTGTTGACGGACGAGTTACTCGACATCGGCAAGCACCAGAACGTGCTCGACCACCTGGTGCGTCGCTCGCCCGACCTCGTAAAGGCACGCCTCGCCGCCCTCTTGGAGGAATCTCCAGAGAGATCCGTCTACGCCGACGCGCTCGCGCTGGGCTGGAACCACGAACTCGCCGATCCGGAGCGGTTCCGGAAACGGTTGCCCCGTATCGACGACGCGATCGACGATCTGCTCGTCTTCCTTCGCATGCATGAACTCGAACACGAGGCTTTTGTGGACGCGGCGCGTACCTGGTCCAAGGACCTGCGGCTCGATGTTCGAGCGGACGCTATCGCCGCGCTCATCCGGTGGAAGAGCTGTCCCGAGCCAGACCGGCGCTGGCTCTTCGAAACGGCGCGCGATACGGATCACAACGCTCAGGACTACGCGATCATGGCGATCGCGACACTGCCGCCGGACGACACGGAGGCGCTGGAATCGCTGCTATCGCTTGCGCGTACCGACGAAGACTCTTGGGCCTGGCATGCGCTGGAAGACCGGCCGGGCCCCTTTCGGGCCGAGATATTGAAGAAGTACCCGGAAGTCGCCGTCGGGATCGTGGGTGAACGAGGCGTACGGTCGGACGCCGAGTTGAAGGCGCTCCTGCGCGGCTTTTCCAAACTGGAGATGCCCGCCGGCCCGGATCCGTTTCGAGGTTTCGCATTGTTCAAACCGATCGTGGCGGTGCCGCTGCTGGATGACCGTCGTCCGCTCGTCCGCGTGCGCGCCGCCCACTCTCTCGGAAAAGACGGCGACACCGATCACATCCCTGTGCTGCGCCGCCGCCTCCTGGACACGGATATCCGTCTTCGCATCGCGGCCTGGGACGCGATCGCGGACATCAACGCACGCGCGGCGATGGCGCGCCCTCGCTAACTCATCTCAGCCAACAGCGCGTTGAACGTCTCGCGATCCAGCCCCATCTTCTGATCCACCAGCGGGCCGTCGTTGAGCACCGGGTCGGTGTCCTCGTAGATGCCGCGCTCCTCTTTGTAGAGCAGGCCGATCGGAATCTTGTCGCCGAACTCGTACGACTTCTTCATCGCCGCGTCGAAGTTCGTGGGGTCGTGTTCCTCTTCCTCGAGCTTGTAGACACGCTCGCGGAACCAGGGGTAGGTGTTGACCTTGTTGAACGTCACGCACGGGCTGAACA
>JAZFYD010000140.1:0-10480 GCA_036443405.1 Planctomycetota bacterium | reverse complement strand
TCCGCGGGCTGCGCATCGAAGGGACTCACAGAAAACCCGGCGCGTGGGTGGTTCACGATTACGAGTTGTATGCGTACTTCGGCCGGTACCTCGCGCGCGTGAAACCGGGGACGCGGTGGCCGCTGTGGCACGTGCCGCTCGACTCCGAGCCCCAGGGGTCGCCGGCCATACTGGGGGACTATGTCTTTTGTTGCCAGTCCGGCGGGAATACGCCCGTAACGCTCGTAGGGGGCGGCGCCGCCATCGAGCACATCGTTTTCGTGAGCGCCCTCAGGCGTTCCACGGGAAAGCAGGCCGCCGGATATCGCTGCGAGGTCTACTCCCGAGAGAACAACCGGACGCCGCCGCAACTGACGGTCACCGAGAAACACATCTTCATCCGGTTGCCCGAGAAGGTCCTCGCAGCAAAGGGATCCAGGAGCGACATCGGTCTGCAGCTGGCTGTTTCGAAGACCGGCGTGCGCATCTCCAAGCCGCTTTATCTGTGGGACTTCGATCAGCCGCCCGCGCAGCACCGTCTCGGGACCGTCGCCATGACCGGCGAGCAAGGCAACCGCAAGTGGGTCGTCATCAAGGAGAAGAAGATCTACACCTACGCCGAAGAGCAGAAGCAGCCGGGGCTGTTTCGCGACGGCGTGCGCCCGACCGTCTTGGGTGACATCGTCTACTTCGGATCCTGGGCGGTCGACCTCGGCACGGAGGAGATCCTCTGGCGCCTTCCTGTTTCGCGCGTGAAGTTCCCTGCGGTGCCGGCCGATGGCCTGGTGCTTGTCGTCGAGCACGGCGTGCTCCGCGCGTTTCGCGGACGGGAGGCCGAGTGATGCGTCGGGTGTTCGCGTTCGTGCTCCTGCTCGCGTCCGCATCCGTGTCCGCGTTCGCGGATCGCGCCGTGACGCTTGACGGGAACATCCTGGAGAAGGGCCGCTACGACAAGAAGACGAAGGAGTTCGTCACCGGTCGTGAAAAGTCGGAGCGCCGGCACGCGATCGCGCAGTTCGCGCTCATTGAAACGGACACCGGCAGCCATCTTCATTCCGCCGATCTGGCCGCGCGGCTGCGCGCCTACCGGTATCTCGCGGCCAGGGAACGGAAAAAGCGTCTGGTCGCGGTGCTCGATACGGCCTACGCGTCGCTGGACAAGGCGCTCGTAAGGGAGGTCTTCGAGCGCGCGCAGCGGGACGGCTTCGGCGGCAAGAAGGCGGAGAAGTTCAAGAAGCGCCTGGAGAAGCTCGAGAAGAAGACGCTTCGGACAGGGCCGCGCAAGGACAAGGTCGAGAAGGTGCGGAAGGTGCTCGACGGGACCGCAACGGTGTACACGAACCTGCTGATGCAGCGCATCGAGGCGGACATCGAGTCCGAGCGGGAAACCGCACTCGTGTTGTTGCGCGAACTTTTCCGGCTTGCGCCGAAACACGCCAAGGGGCTTCAGGTCCTGAAGAAGGTCGCGGATCCGAAGTTCACGCTCGGCGGCCCGCGCCTTTGGCTCGACTGGCATCTCGACCTCGAACCGGCCGGCGTTCAGATCGGTACGGGTTCCGCGAATCTGAGCCGGTTTCGGGCGGTTTGGCGCAAGGACATCTTCGAGGTGGACGCCGGGCCGGTGCGTTTGTTCACCCCGGTCAAGGACACGGCGGTGATCGGACGCTGTCTGGCCTGGGGGCAGCTGACCTGCAAAGCGCTCGAACAGATCTTCAAAACCGAAAAGCCGTTCCGCCGGGCGTCGAAGGGACTGGCGGTACTCCTGTATGCGAGCCAGAAGGAATACATGACGACGACGGGAACCGGGCGCGAGGTGCGCAACCCCGGGTTTCTCGAGTGGACGTCGGGGCACTACACGCCGATGGAACGGCTCTCTCGTTTTTACTGGCACAAGGGCCGCGACGCCGAGCGACGGATCGCGCGCACATTCGTTCACGAGCTCACGCACCACTGGATCGACGAACTTTGCCCGCGCTTCGCCGACAGTCAGCGTCGCCGTTCCGGGAACATTCCCGGGTATTGGGTGGTCGAGGGATTCGCCACGCTCATGGAGGAGGGTCGGTACGACCTCGACAACGGCACGTGGAATTTCTTCGACGCGCGCGCCACCTCGATCGACACCGTCCATGCGCTGACCGGGACGGGGAAGCTCATCGATTGGCCGAAACTCATCACGATGACCCAACGGCACCAGATGACGCTCTCCTCGAAACCCGGGATGAAGATGGTGCGGCGCTGGGCCATGGGGGAGCGGAACCAGTCGCTGGCGCGGCTCTATTACGAACAGTCCGCCGCGATCTGCCAGTTCCTCTATCACGCGGAGAACGGGAAGTACCGCGAGCGCCTTGCCGACTTCGTCGTCAACTACTACACCGGCCGCGCCGAGAAGCTCGATGCGATGGCGGCGTTCGGTCTCACGGCAACCGAACTCGGCAAACGGGTGGAGCAGTTCGCGAAGGACGTAGCCGACGGTTGGCGGCCCAAGGCGCGCAAGTAGTGCGGCGGTGGATTGCAGTCAGCGCGCTTTCGCTGACGCTGGTTCGCGCCGTCCACGCTGAGGAGCCTCCGGCCGAACTCGACGGCATGGTTGCGCCCGCGTCGCGTTGGACCGGCCGGGGCGGTAATGCCGGAGGCAACGGAAAAAGCGCCGCTGCGCCGATCGTGACCGAGATCGAGCAGGCGTGGGAACTCGATCTCGGGAAGGTCCTGGCGCCGCCGGTTTTGTGGGACGGCGTTGGATTCGTCGTCGCCAAAGGCCCCAGACTCGTCGCGTTCGATCTGCGCACCGGGAAGGTGCGTGCTTCCAAAAAGCTCAACGGCTTCCGACAAGAAGCCGGTCTCCTCGTCTCCGGAGGTGCCGCGTTCGTCGAGATCAAGCCGAGCAGGGTCAACGCTTACAGGCTCAAGGGAAACAAGCTCGACGTCATTTGGCAGTTCCGCGGCCTGCGCATCGACGGTAAGCCCCGGCACTTTCACCACTGGGTGGTCCACGACTTCGAGTTCTATGCCAACTTCGACGGAGATCTCGCCCGTGTGAAACCCGGCTCGACTTGGCCGGTGTGGGTCGTTCCGATGTGGAGTCACTACCGGTCCCGGCTTCGAAAGTGGGAGGCCGAGCAAAAAGAGAAAAAGGAACTGAAGCCGCCGCCAAAGGGGAAGCGCGAGCGCAGACGCCGCTGGATCAAGAAGCCCATTCCGCCGATCTGCCGGCTCAGGGTGTTCGGAGACTTTGTGATCGGAATGGGCGCCAGACCGGGGGTGGTCTCGTTCCACGCTTACCGGCGCGCGAACGGAGAACTCGCGGAGACGGTGTCCCCTGGCCGGCCCATCAAAGAGCGGCGGAACAGACGCTCGATCCGGTTCATGATTACGAGCAAACGCATCTTCATGGGCACGCCTTGGCCGTTTCTCACGCCAAAGACCATAAGGTCCGACGCCGGGTTCAGGTGGCGACACCTCGACGGCAAGCTGGAATTTTGGTCTCCGCATGCCCTCTTGGACTTCGCGAGTCGTCCCGCGCAGCATCGGCTCGGTGCGATCGTGATGATGGGCAAGGCCGGCGAGCGGACGTGGGGCATCGTGGCCCGCAGCTCGATCCTCACGCTCGCGGATGAAACGAAGCAGCCGGACCTGTTTCGCGACGCCGTTCAGCCGACCGTCCTCGGCGACATCGTCTATTTCGGGTCATGGGCTGTCGACATAGACACAGGCGAGATTCTCTGGCGGCTTCCCGTCGACAGCGTGAGGTTTCCGGCGATGCCGGCGGACAGGATGGTCCTCGTTGTCGAGAACGGCGTGCTGCGTGCGTTTCGAGGGAGCGGCACCCGATGACGTTGGGGGCAGACGAGTCCGGCTAAGCGCGATCCCGCATCCAAGCCGCGCTGGTCTCCGCGAGTTCACGCATGACGTCGGCGTCCGTGCGGCCAGACCGTTTCAGCACCGAAAATCCGTGGTCCGCGCCCTCGACCTCGTGCAGCGTGGCGTGACAATCCAACGGCGAGACGATGGGCCGTAGCAAGTCGAGTTGCGCGAGTTTGTCGCGGGTGCCCTGCAGAAACAAAAGAGGAACGGAGACGTCGGCCAGGTGGTCGCCGCGGTCCGTCGATTCCCGGCCGGCCGGATGCAGCGGGAACCCCACGAACACCAAACCGCGAATCTCCGGAAGCGATTCCGCCGCCGCCGCCATCGACGTCATGCGGCCGCCCATGGATTTGCCGCCCGCGAACCGCGGCAGGTCCGGCGCGGCTTCGCCCGCTGCGTGAACCGCCGCCCGCACGGTTTTGAGAAGCACCGGGCGCGGGCTCGGTGCGCGCCGGCCCGCTTCCATGTAGGGGAAGTGGTAGCGGAAGGTGGCGACCCCGTGCTTCGCGAGCGCCTGCGAGAACTCCTCCATGAACACATGACGCATGCCCGCGCCGGCGCCGTGGCTGAACACGTAGAGCGCGAACGCGTCGCGCGGACGGATGAGCAACGCCGACACTTCGCCGGAGCTTCGAGTCGCGAGGAACCGGATTTCGCGCGCCGGCGCACTCATTCACTGCCCAACGTGTAGTCCAGCTCGGCGTAGATGATCTCGTCTCCGACGCGCGTCTCGGCCTGCGCCAGGATATTGCCGTAGGCGTCGATGATCGTCGAGTAGCCATACCCGGCCCAGTCCTGCTCCTGTTCCACGCTCCAGTTGGCGCCGATCAGGTGGTGGCCGTATTGCTTCACGCGATGGGGCAGAAGTTGGCGGAACCAAAGCGTCGGGTGGCTCTCGTCGACCCACGCGATCGGGTAGAGCAGCGCCCACAGGTCATGCTCTTTGTAGCTGTCCAGGATCGTGTGGATGTCGAAACATATGGCGAGGCCCACACGGCCGTATTCCGTGTCGTAGGTCTGCACGCCGCGGTCGCCGGGTGTCGCCCACGACTGCTCCGGATGCGGCCACGGCGTGAGCTTGCGGTAATGCGCGACGAGCTTGCCGTCGGGCGCCGCAAGGCAGACGGTGTTGTGGTACCGCCCCTCTTCGACCTCGAGCAGGGGGATCGTCAGGTAGAGGTTCAAACGGTCCGCGAGCGCGCAGAAGTGCCGCGTCGATTCGCCGGGCACCGTCTCCGCGAACGGTTTTGGATCGACGCCGGTGAACGCGTCGTCGATCGGCCGGCCGGACACGTGCCAGTTGCGCTTCAGATCCTGGGAGAGATACCCCGTGATGGCGGTTTCGGGAAGCACGACGATCTGCGCCCCGTTTTCGTTCGCGCGTTCGATCAATCTCGTGAGATGGGCGCGGTTGTACTGGACGTCGCCCAGACGAGATGGGCACTGGATCGCAGCCACCTTCACCGTGGAGCCGAGCTTTCCGGGCGGCCCGTCCGGTGTCGTCAAGTGCAGCATCCAGCCGCCGAGTCCGAGCACCAGCAGGATCACGATCGCGAATCGCACGTCGCCATACTAGACGCGGTCGGAGAGTGCGGCGTACATGGCGACGTAGGCGTCGAGCGCGCGCTTTTCGGAGAAACGGTTTACGACGTCGCTTGCGCCGGCCGCACCGAGACGATCCCGAAGATCCTGCGAATCCAGCAGGCGTTGCATCGCTTCCGCCAGCGCATCGACGTCGCGCGGCGGCACGAGCAGACCCGACTTCCCATCGCGCACGATGATCTTCGGACCGCCGGCGTCCGTGGCGATCACCGGCAAGCCGGCCGCGAGTCCCTCGAGCGCGGCGAGGGAGAACGCCTCGGCCCATGAGGGCACCACGACGACATCGAGCTGTTCGAGGACGCGGCGAGGATCCTGCCACGGAAGAAACCGCACGCGGCCGGCGAGCTCCGGTTTCTCGGCCAGCCGTTCGAGTCGCTTGAGGTAGCGCTTGTCGGCATGTTTGTTCACACCCGCGATCACGAACCTCGTCTCGTGGGCGCCCTGCGAAAACAGAGTCCGGCCCGCCTCCAGGAACTCCTCTTGTCCTTTTCGGGGAGTGATCGATCCAACGACTCCGAACGCCACGGTGGTCCGCGACGCGGCTCCGGGTTTCCTGGGACCGGCGTCGATGCGGGCCGTGTCGAGCCAGTGGGGGATGGTCGCCACACGATCCGCTGTGACCCCGCAGGATTCTTGAAGCCGGGTGTGCATCGACAGCGATACGGCCAGGAACCGATCGAGCCGCGCGAGGTGCCAGCGGTAGATCGCCCGCCGGCGCCGCATCAACGGAAAGTGCGGCGTGAAGACGGTCGGTTTTCCTCCGGGGAGCCGGCGAACCCAAGCGGCGGGACGCACGAGTTTGGAGGCGTGCACGTGCAGCACGTCGTAGTCGTTCTTCCGCAGGATCGTCCGCAATCGGAGTGCGGCGAACGGATCCAACGGGCCGCGCGCCCGGAGCGCGTAACGCGTGCCGGCGAACTCGCCGCCGTCCGGCGCGGCCCACTCGAAGACGGGTGTCCCCGGCGGAGCCGCAATCCCAACATCGAACTCGCGCGCGGCCAGCGCGCGTGCGAGCGACATGACATGCACCGCGCCACCACCCGGACTTGTCGTTGTTGTCGCCAAGAGGATGCGGATGCTCGGCATTGTAGGAACTTGCACCCTTGGTCAGACGGTTCCAACGGGTATCGTTGCCGCTTCGTGCCGGAAAACTCGCAACAGATCGGGCCGTTTTCAGGTGAGCTCGCTGCGCGTTGGCGCGACCCGAAGCTCGTCGATGCGCTCGCGTCGCTGCGCGAGCACATGGCGGGTGACGGTCTTGGGCTCGGCCTGCGCAGCACAGTGCTCCGCGTGGAGTTGCCGCACGCCGACACAACGATCGTCGCGGCCCTGAAGTCTTTTCCGGCACAGGGACGTCTGCGCAGCCGTCTCGCGAAACGCACGGGTTCCAAGGCCGAACGGAGCTACCGGGTCGCTTCCGCGCTTTTTTCCAACGGAATCGGGACCCCGGAACCGATCGCGTACCTCGAGCGTTGGGAGGGCCCGCGCCTGGCCGAGAGTTTCTACATCTGTCTTTGGTGCGACGGGTTGTCGAGTCTGCGCGAGGAGCTGATTCACCTCTATCACGACGAACCGTACCACGACAAGATCGGCGCGCTGCTCAAGACGGTGGCGGAAGCGGTGCGGCCCATGCACGACGCCGGCATCAAACACGGCGACATGGGGAACCAAAACATCCTGCTGCGCCGCACGGGCCCGATGGAGTGGGCGGGCGTGCAATTCATCGATCTCAACCGCGGCCGTGTGCGGGGACAGCCGCTCAGACTCCGGGACCGGGCCTTCGACTTGTCCCGGCTCACGCTGCCCGCGCACATCCGGCGGCTGTTTCGAGAGTTCTACGTCGGCGTGGGGCAGCCGACGCGCGATCTCTATCGCAAGGAAAAACGGTTCGTCCTGCGTTTCCTGCTGCACAGCAAGACGCGCGCTTGGCGGCATCCATTCCGGGAACGGCGCATCAAGAAGGAGCTCGCGGCGTCCGGCGAGCGCGGCTACCCGGCGCCGCGGGACTATTGGATCTGGGATCCTCGCGGCAGCCAGCCGATCGGCGCTCTCGGTGTCAAGGAGCGCTGGCTCCACCGTTCACCGATCGGAACCATGATCGAACTTCTGGCGACAGTCCTCTGGTTGGTCCCCGCTTGGATCGGGTACCGGCTCGCGCGACGCCGCGCGTATGTGCCCAAGACAAACAGTAAACCGGTCGAGCAGTTTGTCGGCATGACGCTGCACCCGCGCGCGGATCGGGCGCAGCGCGAACGCGACCTACTGCGCCGTCTCGGCAAGATTCCGGTACTCCTGCGTTTTTGCCATCACGAAAAAGAGGAGCAGTGGGTATTCACGGCCGATCTCGCGCGCGAACTCCACGCCGACGGCCACTCGATCGCGGCCGCGATGGTCCAGGACCGCCGCGCGATCAACGATCCCGAAGCTTGGGATCGGTTCGTGTCGTTTGTGTTCGAACGTGTCGGGGACATCCTCGAGTGGGCGGAGGTCGGCCACTGCGTCAACCGCGTGAAGTGGGGGATCTGGAGTCTGTCGGAGTACCGCCGCCTCGCGAAGCCGTTTGCCGAGATCCGGCGCCGCTATCCCAACGTGCGCTTGATGGGGCCGGCGGTCAACGACTTCGAGTACCACTACCTGGCCGCGACGCTCTCGATGCTGCCCCGCGGAGTCAAGTTCGATGCGCTGTCGTTGCATCTCTACGTTGATCGGCGCGGTGCACCCGAGAACACCCAGTTCGGTCTCGATTCGGTCGACAAGTTCGCGATGGCGCGCGGCATGGCTCGGCTCGCACCGGGGTGCGCGGACACCGTGATCATCTCCGAGGTGAACTGGTGGCTCTCGTCGGTTGGGTTTGTCGACTGGGTCACCGAGGACGACTACGCCGATTTCATGCTGCGCTACTTCGTGATGGCGATCGCATCGGGCATGATCCACCGCGTCTATTGGTGGCGTCTCGCGGCGGCCGACTTTGGCCTCGTGGACGATGGGGGCCTCGTGGACGATGTTCCCGATGGCGGCGAGTGGCGCGCCCGTCCCGCGTTTCACATGCTGGAGGCGTTCTTGGAGCACTTCCGCGATGCGATCTATCTGGAGCGGCGCGAGCTTTCGGACCGCGCGTTCTTGTACCGCTTCCAAAAACCTGGTGGCGCCGAGGTCGCGTTTGCCTATGCGCTGGAGGAGTGCGAGGTGTCGCTGCCGATCGATTACGACCGCGTGCTCGATGCGTTCGGAAAGCCGCTCGTCCTTGGGGACAAGCCGACGCTAGCTGGTCGCCCGATCTACTTGCTCAAGAACCCGGCGTGAGCGCCAACCCGGGTGTCCGGCAACATCACTTGGAGTCGGCGGGAACCACGGGCGGCGGAAGCAGTTTCTTCAACGCGGCGCCCATCGTCTTGTCGCTTTCGGCGACCTTTTCCCAGTTGGGCGGCCGCGCTCCCATGCGGTCGCGGACTTTCGGGTAGTTCAGTCCGGTGCGCGCGGCGAGTGCGCGTTTGAAGTATTGCGACGCCACGCGCGTCGGCATTTTCAGCACCTTCCCGTGCTCCTTGACCGACTTGAACGACGGGAAGCGCAGAAGCTTGTCGTCGATGTCGCCGTTGACACGCACCGTGTGCAATCGAAATCGTGGAGACGTGCCCCCCTCGACGAGCACCTGCAGGTTCCGCACGAGGCCGTCCGCGTCGAAGGTGGCGCTCATCCCGTCCTCGTCTTCCGTTTTGCCCAAAAGCATCGTGCCTTCGCGCTTCAGGGAATCGCCGCAGTTCAATCCGAACGATTTCAGGTCGAGCTTGTAACGGTCCGTGAAGAGCGCGCCCTTGAACTCGTGGGAGAGCACGAGTTTGTCGCCGTCCGCTTGGAGTTTGATCTTCTGGCCGACGGCCTCGCACGCAACGATCCGCGTGTTTTCGGCGTCGTATGCGAAGAAACGGTGGTCGGCGTACCCCGCGATGGGAATGCCGTCGGGTTTGCCCCAAAAGCCGAGCGCGAAACGGTTGGGCGCCTTGTACAGCACGCGGAAATGGTACCGGTCGGTCCAGTAGTCGAAGAAACCCGCGAGCTCGAGTGAGAGGATCTTCTTCTTCTTGTCAGGCAGCGAGTAACTCGGCAGCGCATCCGCCGGCCCGGGCTTACTGGCATCCTCGGGATTGGCCTCGGTGATCTCCGAAGCGCCCTCCTCCGGCTTCTTCTCGCCCTCTTTGGGTGTGTCGCCATCCTGGGCATGTGCGATGGAAAGAGCGAACAAGAGCGCGAACCCAGACGTGAGCCCTGACGCGAGCGAGAAGAACCGATTTCCCATGACCGGCCAACGTAGGCCCGGTCTGCAGAGCCGTCAAGACGGATTCGACACACGCTTGCCCGATTGGGGCCGCGCAATCGCGCGGATTTTTCCGCGGCGCACGATCGTGATGGCCGCGTCCTGCGTCAATCCGGAACCGCCGAGCACGACGCGGAGGTGATCTCCGCTGCGCACGGGTACGCCGCGCAGGGCTATCAGGATGTCACCCGGTTGCAGCCCGCGCCGGGCGGCGGAGGACGCGCGGCGAACCGAAACAACCGCGAATCCGTTCACCCGACCGCCGTTCCGAAGAGCAACCCCATGCACCCGTTGCGCGCGGATGCCGAATCTGCGGAGCACAACCCGGTCTCGCCACGAGCGCGTGTGCGAAACACGCAGCAGGGCGTCGGCGCGTTTGTGGATCCGTGGAGTCGCGGAGTCGGCGGCGAGGGTGCCCGCGAAGAGGCCCACGACGAGAACCAATAGGAAAGGAAATACCAACGTTCGCTCCATACCGAATCCGCCACTACACTACCAAGGTTGGGGCCATCCGCCGGCGTAGCTCAACGGTAGAGCAACGGTTTTGTAAACCGTAGGTTGCGGGTTCAATTCCTGCCGCCGGCTCCATTAATTCTTGCCCAACGGCTGACGCCGTTGGAGCCACACGGTCGGATCGTCTGAGATGGTGGTGCGCAGTTCGGGTTGGCGCCGTGGGAGCCCGTGTTGTCTTGCCCAACGGCTTACGCCGTCGGAGCCACACGT
>JAZFYD010000139.1:0-27242 GCA_036443405.1 Planctomycetota bacterium | reverse complement strand
TGGTCCCAGCGGACGCCGAACTCGTACCACTCGAACCCGGTGTTTTGTCGGATCACGCGTTCGATGTTCTCCAGCGCGTCGGGCAACAGCACGTCATCGCTGTCCAGCTCCACGATCCAATCCGTCTCCGTACTGATCCGGTCCAAGCCTCGATTGCGGGCGTAGTGCACACCATGGTTGACCGGTTCGAAGTAAGCCCGGATGCGCGGATCGGAGAGCTTCGCGTTGATCTGCTCGCGCGTATCGTCCGTCGAGCCGTCGTCGACGATGATCATCTCCCAGTTCTTATAGGTCTGCTTCAGAACGGACTCTATGGCGCGGCCGACGATGAACCCGCGGTTGTAGGTCGGAGTGATGACCGTGAAGCGGGGAGGCGTCCCGCGCGCGTCAATCATCGGCAAGATTGGACGGCACCCGCTGCTCAACTCCCTTGCTGACCGACTCGTGCGCTTCCGCAACTGCTGCGGCAGCGTCTGTATCTGCAAGGACCTCGGCGTGCCGCTCGCGCATGAGTTGATCGACCGTCTCGGATGCCATGGCGGTGGCAGATTGTAGCTCACGCTATTCGACGGAAATCGGTAGCACGCTCCGCACCAATCCCGTACGTCCGGTCGAACCTTTGACCGGCCTGCGACGTTGTGCCGCCCCATCTCCGGATACCGTGTCCGCGGAGGCAAACACGATGCGGTTCCATTGGCTTCTGGCGTTCTTGGTTTGCGGGTTGATCTTTCCGTTCGCGACAGCCGACGAGAGGCGGATCTACAAGCCGTATGTGGTCTTGTCGGGATCCGACAGCGGGATCCGTGAGATCGAACATCACCGCATTACGGATCAGGGGAGTCTCGACAAACTGTGGCGTCGACATGCCGGCAAGCGTGACAACGCGGCGGTTCCGCTCATCGACTTCAAGCGTTGCATGGTCGTTGCTGTGTTTGGCGGCCCGCGCAAGGATTGCGCCGGGATCGTTCCGAGTCTTGTCGCGGACGGGCTCTCAGGTCAACTGAACGTGACGTACGCCGCGCGCCCGGTCGCCCCCGGAGGCGCGGCCGTCGATACGATACCGTTCGGCTTCTTCGTAATCGAACGGCTGACCAAACCAATCACTCTCAAGGAGCTGGCCGAAGGCAAGCGGACAGTGCGAGCCAAGCTGCCGGCGCTGAAAGGCTAGATCAACGCGCTAGGACATCCTCTACACGCTATGCCACGCCACCTCGGCGCTGCGTCCAGTCGAGGCATCAAGCATCTATCCGGTGGATCTCCACACGGACCGTCGGACGAGGGATACGGTGCCAGGTGACTTTTTCGGAAATCCGCGAGCGGTTGCGCGCCAAGTCATCGAAGGCGCGTGGCGCGCGCATAGATCACGCCAAGACGTAGAGCGCTCGCAAGTGACTCGCCAGCATGGAACGCTAGGCGATCACTCCTTCGCGGTGACAACGAGGCCTCCCGTATCCTTGGCGAGATCCATGATTTCGCTCAGCTGCGCGGACGCCAGCGAGCACACATGGATCGTCGCATCGCAGGCGTCGTTCCAAAGCCGCAAGCGTTCAATGGCGCTATCGAGGTCCTTCCCACGGATTCTCCCGGAGATCAGATAGATCGTGTCGGGTGCGGACTCAAATCGTTTGCGACCAATGTCGGACAGGGTGTAATCCCGCGCGCCGGCACTTAGAAGGGCCGACGCCGAAAGTTCGTTGCTGTGTTCCGTCTTCTTCATCCATGCCGTTACCTTTCGCCGGTTGCTGACGGTGGCGCGCAGCGGCTTCTCCTTGAAGTACACCGTTCTGTCGTACACCACAGCGAGCTCAAACGTTGCGTCTTGCGGCAGCGCCTCCAGCAGTTTGTCGAGTTCACGACGAATGTACCCCCGCGACATCTCTGTCTGTTTGGACAAGTCGATCGCCACAAACACGCGCTGCGACGCCACTGGCAAGCCGAACGCAGCGGCCGGCGCCACCGGCAGCGCGTCATTCGCGCCCAGGGCATGCAGGTGCATATGAAGGCGACGCCGCTCGGCGCATTTGGCTTTTTCCCAAGCGGCTTTGAGCGGCCCGACGGCCTCCGTCACCGGTGCCTTGGCCAATCCGTCGTGGGCACCGCGCCGGACCTGCCACGACGAATCCGACGCGAGGGTCTCCAGCACGGCAAGCACGCCTTCGGTCGCCGTGTGGTTTTTCAGGCCGCGGGTCGCGAGCGCGCGGATGCGCGGGTCGGCGTCCTTGGCCAAAACGAGAAACGACGGAACCGCTTCGGGCGTGGCCTCCACGATCGCGGCCTTGAGAGTCGACACGCGCATGGGACCTGGCGGCTCCTTGACCGCCAACTCCGCGAAGCGTGTGCGCGCTGCCGGGGTTCTGAACTGTTTGAGTGCGGCCGCGCCTTCCTCCACGAGCACGGTGTGGGCCGCGAGCTTGTCGTCCGCCCCTTTCATCCGATCGATCGCCTTCTGCGATCTCCGGTCGATCGCGGCCAACCTCTTCTTCGCCTTGGCCTCGGAGAGCTTGCCTTTGTAGACGAGCTTCATGAGTTTCGTCCTTTTCTTGATACAGGCGCCCAACTCGTAAAAACCCGCCAAACTCTCCCTCTGCCAATCGAAGTAGCGCCGGAGGCCCTCCTTGTAGCCCCGCCGCAACCCCGCAACCAGAATGTCGACTGCCTCCGGCGTGTTCGACGCCACGAGGATCCGGAGCGCCTCTCGACGGCTTCCAACCTCGTACTTCAACAGCAGGGCCTTGGCCTGCTTGAGATCCGCGGCTTGCGCCGCCGCGCAGAGCGAGACGAGGAGTCCTGCAACAAGCGTTCGCATCGTTCCAACCTCCAACGCCCATTGTAGGGAAACACTCGGTGCCAGGTAACTTCGAATCGCGGCTCCCATTCGCGCCATCCATGTCCGTCGTGCAGTGGAACGCCGCGGGAGGAGTCGGCCAACTCACTGTCGATCTTGACGTGCAGGAGCCCGGCTCCTTATCGTTTCGAAACCTCGCGTCCGGACTCGGCCCCAACGATCAGTACGTCTACACGAGTCCCGTAGGAGGACGAGACACCTACCTGTTCCGGGCGACCGTCACCGACTTTCGCGGCCAGAGTACGTTCGACACTCTCTCGGTCACCTGCCCGTAGGGATCGGACCAGCGGACGCATCAACCATCTATCCGGCGAATCTCCACACGGACCGTCGGACCGTCGACGTGGATCCAGAGGTAGTGATAGAAAGCGTTCTTCTTCGTGCAGGGACGGGTGTCGAGTCCCGCGCCGGCTCCGCCTGAAACGAGGAAGCGCTCAGGCTGTCCCGCACGATACGAAGCGATCCTGTGGACGTTTTTTGGATCGTCGGGATTGAAGTAGAGATGCTCGTGCGACGCCAGGACGAACGCGACGTTTCGATACTTGCGAAACATTGCGCTCAGCCGTTTGACGATCGCCGGGTTGAGGGTTTCGCAAGGACGACGTGGCTTTATCGGGTAGTGCATGAATACGAAGACATGCGTCTTCCCGCTGCTGGCTTTCAAGTCGCGTTCCAAGCGCTCGAGATCCTCATCCGAGATGTAGCTACACTCGAGTCCCTTGGCGTTCAGCTTCTTGCAGACGTTCGCGGGGGGGATGCCGGAGGTGTTGAGCCCGATGAAACGCGCGTTTCCGTAGTCGAACGCACCATAGAGATCGCCGATCGTCTCCTTGTAGAGACGGTGCATCTTCGCGTTTGGGATGTCGTCCTTGTCGTCCATCTCGTGATTGCCAGGCGCGTTGAACACCGGGATCCCGGCGGCTTCCACCTGACTCACGAAACCCTCGAAGCTCGCCTTGATGGTCGCCGATGTCTTCTGTGGATCTTTGCCATAAACCACGTCGCCGAGCGAGAGAACGAAAGCCGGCTTGGGATCATTCGAGTTCATGTGATCGAAGATCAGCGACATGACCGTCGGCACGTTGGTGTCACCCTGGTTGTCACCGAACGCCACGAAGCTGAATTCGGTGGCGTTGGACGGAGCAAGCGTGCCCGTCCCCGTGACGGGATGCATGGCGGGGAATCCATCCGATCCCTCGGCCTTCGGGTAGGTGCCGCAACCAACGAGCACGACCGTCAAGGCGAGCGAACAGAGATGGGCGAGCTTGCGGCAAGGTCCTCGATTCATGTTCCTCTCCTCCTTTGAACGTGCATCCTACAGAACCAAGACGGTTGAAGTGCGCGCCGGATCGACCGGACCTACTCACCCCCAACTTCCATTCCACACGCAGACACAACTAGGTGATGATCATCGGACCAGGGGCGAAAGAACCGCCATTGCTCCTCGTCGGTGGTGTCGGCCGGCGCGACCTCGATGCGATAGCCCCGGGCGAGCTCGACGCTCAGCCCGAATCCGGCATCGACCGTGACACGCTCGACAACCAGTGCACGGGCCTTTTCAAGTGGGCGGATCCGACGGATGCGCTCGTCGAACCGACTGCTACCGATCGCATTCGTCTTGTCGCCGTCGTAGTCGTACTCGGGTTCCGGTCCGGCGGTGTAGTGAACATCGCTCATCGCTGTGATGACTCCGTCGGGACCCAGCAGGCGCCACAGGCACTCCGCATGGAGCGCATATTCACCGGCCTTGGCCTTGGGACTTCGTTTGGTCACATGCGTGCGGATCTCGCCAAACTGAAACCAGGCGAGACTGGCGGCCCTTCCAGCGCGGGCCATCGGCTTCCCCACGAGCACCTGTAGCGCAGCCTCGACGCCATGGGCGATCGCCAGCGTGTAAGGCTCTTGGGATGTCGAATCGCGCCCCATCACCGCTCCCAGTCCCACCGATTCCTCTTCCGCATGTCCTTCGTGATCTGCTTCCACTTCTTCTTCGTGTTCGCCGCCTCCGACCGGTTTTCCTTGCGCCGCACGAACGCCACCTCTCTCTGAAGCTTCTGATACGCCGCGAAGCGCTCCGGATCGACGTGCCCGTTCGCGATCGCGTCAGCGACAGCGCAGCCGGGTTCGCCCGCGTGTCCGCAGTCGTTGAACCGGCACTCGGCCGCGATCTCCTGGATGTCGCCAAACGCCGCTTCGACGCCGTCGTCCGACGCCCACAGCGCGACCGCACGCAGGCCCGGCGTGTCGATGATCGCTCCGCCGCCGGGCAGCGGCAACAGGTTGCGTGAACTCGTCGTGTGGCGGCCGCGGTCGTCGTCGGCGCGCACCGTTTGCACGTACATGCGCTGCTCGCCCAACAGCAAGTTCGTCAGCGTGGACTTGCCGACGCCCGACGTACCGAGCATCACCAGCGTCTTGCCCGGCGCGCGATAGCCATCGAGCACGTCGCAACCGATCCCCTCATGCGCGCTCAGGGCGTGCACCTCGGCGCCCCACGCAACCGCGGCCGCCTCCTCGACGAACGGCGATGCGTCGTCCACCAAATCGATCTTCGTGATCAACACGACCGGCGACGCTCCGCTCTCCCAAACCAGCGTGAGCAATCGCTCCAGGCGCCGCACGTTGAAATCACGGTTTGCGGACGTCGTGATGAAAACTGTATCGAAGTTGGCCGCGACCACTTGCGGGGCGAAGATGCGCTCGTTCGACAGCTTGCGACGCAGCAACGTGCGCCGCGGCAGGAGTGCGTGGATCCGTGCGAAGCCGTCGTGCAGGGTCACGGCGACCCAATCCCCCACGGCCGGGATGTCTTCGGTGTGTTGAATGCGATGGTGGAAGCGACCCGCGAGCGTCGCCGGTACTTCCCCGCGTCGGCAGATGACCTTGTACCCCTCACGCTCCTGTGCGCTGACGCGCGCGGGCAAGAACCCGACGTCGGCAAGCTCCACAAAGGCGCACGCGAGGGTGTCGTTCCACCCGAGGTTTTGTAATTCGTTCACTGTTCCGGTTTCCCTTTGGAAATGACACAAATCGCGTAGACAGACCGCGTCTACGGAACTTGGACTGGGGGGAACCGGTGCGTGCGCTAGCTAGCGCTGAACCTTCGCTCTAACGCCGTCAGGCGTTGGGCCAGGGACACGAGGACGCACGGGTTCCGCGGGAATCATTGGCTTCGACTCTCGGCATGGCGTCCTCCTAGTGATTTGGGCGCGACCATTCGCGCTTCGATAGCTTTACGCAGGCTAACGGCTGTTTTTCGGAATTTCCACTCGGCCCCGCTTGCGCGGGCGCGCCTCCGGCGGCGGCCCGGTCGGCAGCGACACCGCAACCAGCGCAGCGCCGTAGTGCAGCAGGGGCACGTCGCACAGCGCCAGGTGTTTTGTGTGCTCGTTCCAGGCCTCGAGCGTCGTCAGGTCGAGTCCGCCAGCGGGCGCCTGCGCCGAGACGACAAGACGCGCACCGATCATCACGACGGTGCACGCGAGCGCGACCCAGCCGCCGCGCGCCGCCCAGCCGTGACCGTTCACCCCGAAAGTCGGAAGCACGCGGAACCGGGAAATCGCAAACACAAGCGGGGCATAGACGAACACCAAAAGCGCGGTGTACGGGATGTCTTTTCGCCACAGCGTTTCCGCGAACACGCTGCCGACCGCGACCGCCCCCCACGGCGCCGCAATCAGGAACACGAAACGCGCCCAGTTCTTCCAGCGCAACAGGCCGAAACCGCCCGCAGCGCAAGCGAACGCGATCACCCCCGCCGCCACCGGCATGCGCAGCGCGTTGCTGAAGTGCGTTGCATCCTCGCTCAGCGCCCCGGGCAGCCCCGCCAGGATCGCCGCGGACAACGCGACGGCGTAGGCACCCGCGATGAGCGGCAGCACGGAGCGTCTCGGCGCGTCGTTCATGGGGCCACTATTCTGCCTTGGTCCCAACGGTGCGGGTTCTCGTCGATGCAGGCGTGCGGCCTAGGTCCGCATCCGGTGGATCACGACGAACGCCACCCCGCAGAGAACAAGCCAGGTCGTCGCCGGCTCAGGTATCGGCGTGGGTGCCCCCCCTGCCCCGAGGAACTGGTCCGGCGCGAGAGCGGTGTTCGAGAACCGCACCTCATCGATCCATCCGACGAACTTGAATCCTTCACGACCGGCAATCTCCCACACCGTTGAGTTGGGCAAGTTGGTGACCGGAGCGTTCTTTGTGAAGGCAAAGACACCGTTGCGGTAGAAATCGTAGTCGAACGTGTTGGCGGCAATCTGTGTCCGCGTCACCGTGATGTGTTCCCAGTGCCCGAGTGTCCCGCCGAATCCGGGGACCGGGCGCCCAAAGCTCGTGAGGACTCCGACGGGGTTGCGGTAGTCCATCCCGAAGCCGCCGTTCGTAAAGATGTTCCAGCGATTCCGGTCGCCGTTGCCGCTCCGCGTCCAGAAGATCGAAGTGTGACTGGACGTCGCCTGGTACATCGAGAATTCCAGCGTCGCGTCCCCGAACTGCGAGTGGAATATGAACGGCGAGAGCACCTGCACGACCTGGCCGCTCGCGCCGGTGAAGCGCATGCTCAAGTTGTTCGAGGCGCCGGTCTGCGGGATCGTCGTGTCGTCAACAAAAGCGTCGTAGATCGGACTGCCGAATGCGGTGCCGTGATGACCGTTTCCGCTTGAGTCAAGGACGTGGCCCAGCGTACCGGGCGCAGCACCCGTCGAGCCGGCACCGTCAGCGCCCTCTTCGAATCGGTAGTAGGCGACCGTGTCCGCGTCGGCCAACGCTCCCATGGACAGAACAAACAACGCGACGAACAAGACGCGGTAACACATGTTTCACACCTTCCTGGATCGACTAATACCAAACCCGCGGTGAGTCTACGCAATTGCGCGGGTCCGTTTGTCACCGAATCGAACGGCGAGAAAGTTCGGAACGTTGCAAAGGGGGCAATTGAGCCCGAAGGCATGGAGCGGTGCCGACTCATGCGCTCGGGCGGGAGATAAACGGGGGCCGTTCAACAGTGCCGCCGCCGCTGCCCACCCGTACCATCCGTCGGGCTCTTCCCCTGCTTCTTGTAGTGCGCGACGGTCTGCTTGATCGTGGACGCCGCGTCCTTCACCTTGCAACTGCGGTTGCCGAAATCCACATCCACTTTTCCGACCTTGCGCGCGACGGCGATCGCCTTTTTCATTCAACCGGGGCGGCAGCCGATCGCGATCAGCGTGGAGTTCATCACATGGCGCGTCTTGTCGGGAGCCGCCTGCAGGCCGTTCTCGATCCGCTTCAGCAGATCCGCAACATCGTCTTCGGTCACGCCGCCCTCGTCGGGCCCGCGCCCCGGCTGCATGACCAGACGACCGGCGATGCTCCAACCCAGCGTCGTGCGGTACGTACTCTTCATCCCGATCCACTTGCGCATGCGCCCCGCGGCGAGGTCGGTGTCCTGCGCGAAAGCAGCCAGCTCCCCCGCGATCATCGGCTCGCTCTCGTCGCGCGCCCATGTCTCGAGCAATTTGACCGTGGTCTTGTCCGCGTCCGCAACCCAGCACCCGACGATGCGCGCGTCAAGGATCCCGGATTCCCACAACGCGAGCGCGAGGTCGTGGTCGGTGCCCAGGCGCTTGTGCAGTTTCTTCATGAACGCGTAGCTGACGCCGAACATCTCCCCGCCGATGCCGGCGTTGCGATATGTCTTGCGCGTCTGCGCCGATCCGTTTTTCTTCAGCTCGGCCAGCACTTCTTTCAGGCCGTGGGGCTTGGTCGCGGAACCGGTCGCTTTGCTCATAGGCTCACTCTAACGACCCGCAATGGTCGGCGCCGCGGCTCCCCGCTACACTAGCCGTCTTGTTCAGACTCATTCTGTTGGTTCTGGCGGCGGTCGGCGCGATCGCGATCGTCCGATCGCTCTTCGGACGCCCGCGCGTCCCGGACGTGAAGTGCGCAACCTGCATCCACTGCCGCAAGCTCTTCCACGACGGCGTCATGTGCGGCTTCCAGGAGAAGGAGGTCTTCAAGACTCCGGCGCAGATCGACATGTGCCCCGACCAGACCATTCGGGGATCGTATCGGCGGTAAAACCGCGGCCTGCCCAAACCGTTGGAGCCGTGATCCTCATGCCCATCCAAACCCGCCCTGCAACCCTCGACGACGCCGGGTACGTCACAAACATCCACACGGCGTGTCACGGCACACCAATGGACAAGGCGCGCGCGTGGGCCGAGCGGGTCATCCGCCGTTCGATCGACGAAGCCGACGATTGGCTGTTCCTCGTCGCGGAGAACGATGGCGCTCGCATCGGTTTCGCCCGCGCCGGGCGTTTCGTTCCGCCGGAAGACGCGCCCAAGAACTGCACTCCCGCGGGCTGGTACCTGCTGGGTGTCATCGTCGAAGAGGCGTGGCGTCGCCAAGGCGCCGGGCGCGTTTTGACCGCGGACCGTTTGAAGTGGATCGCAGCGCGAGCGGACGAAGCCTGGTTCTTCCTCGACGCCGACAACGAAACGAGCATCGCGTTGCACACCGAGTTCGGCTTCGAGGAGATTACCCGCGACTTCTGGTTCCCGGGCTCGAACTTTGACCGCGCCGGCGGAGTCCTGTTGCGCGCGAATGTGTGATGCTCGCAGCGCGATCCGGGCGCCGCGAAGCCCAAAATCGGCGGGATCCCTCCGGTATCGTGCGGGCGCCATGATCCGGAAGCAGCCGATCCCCGCGCACGCCGATCCGTTGCGCGCGTACCTCGACGGTTCCGAGACACAACCGATGTTCGTGCAGGGTCACGCGGCGGACGTGCTCGCGCAGTGGCCGGCGGAGTGCATCGACTTCTGCATGACGAGCCCGCCGTACTTCGGGCATCGGCGCTACGAGTCCGGCGGCATCGGCGAGGAGCGCACGTTCGCGAAGTACATCGACAACCTCTCCGCGGTGTTCGCCGAGGTGTCACGCGTGTTGAAGCCCACCGGGTCGCTCTGGCTCAATCTTGGCGACACCTATCGCGACAAGGCGTTGCTCGGCATCCCGTGGCGGGTCGCGCTGCGATTGACGGATGAGGGTTGGACGCTGCGCAACGACATCATCTGGCACAAGGTGAAGGGCGGCCCGGACAACGCGCGCGACAAGTTGCGCAACGTACACGAGCACCTGTTTCACTTCGTGCGCGATCGCAAAGGGTATTTCTACGACGCGGACGCCATCCGCACGCCGCCCAACAAGGCGCGCGTCGAAAAGGGCGCCGTCGTTTCGGCCACCGGCGTGACCGGCGTTCGCTACAAACGCCAGATCGAGCTGTCGACCGTGTTGGGCGCCGCTGAGAAGCGCGCCGCGAGCGACGCCCTCGCCGCGACGCTGGAAGACGTTCGCGCGGGACGCCTCTCCGATTTCCGCATGATCATCCGCGGGCAGCAGCGCACCACGCACTCCGACCGCGCCGCCGTGTCCGGCCGCGCGAAGGAGCTGAACGATCGCGGGTTCTACTTCCTGCGCTATCACCCAAAGGGTGCCAAACCGAGCGATGTCTGGGATGTCATGCCCGAGGACACACAAAAACGGTCCGGCTCGCCCGCAGCGCATTTCGCGCCCTACCCGCTCGATCTGTGCCGCATCCCGCTGTTGTCCACGTGCCCGGCAGGCGGCGTCGCTCTCGATCCGTTCGCCGGCACCGGCACGACGATGCTCGCCGCATTCGAACTGGGGCACCGATCCATCGGCATCGACCTGGCGCCGGAATACCTCGACCGCGCCCAGAAACGCTGCGCGGCCATGGCATCCGCCGCGCGTCCATCCTGACGAAGATCACTTCGCTCGCGCATCACGGTTTTGACGAAACTCCGCTTGCGCGGACGTCAGCGTGTCTCTTAACGTTCGCGCTATGGGAAACAATGCAGGTGGCTCCAAGAAGATCGAACTCCATCGCAAGTGCCCGTCGTGCGGCGGGAGAGTCCCCGGCGGCACCAACCGTTGCGAAGAATGCGGTGAGAGTTTTCTCGCGGCGAGACACCGGGCACGCGCCGCGGCCGAAGATGGCGGCGGCTCGTTCGGGCCCGAGCGCGCGGGGATCCGCGGCGGCGTGATGGGCGGCGTGCTGATGATCATCATCGCCGCTGTGTGGTTCTACGTCGGCTGGCAGGCCGGACGGATCTTCTTCTACCCGCCGATCCTCGCGCTCATCGGCCTCTACGCGATCATCAAAGGCATGAGCGAAGGCAACTACGACGGCGGCCGCAAACGCTGAACCGGCGGATCCGGTTCCGCGCTGACGCGCTCGGGACAATGAACGGAGAGTCGCATGAGCAAGATCAAGAGGAACGGACGCAAGAACAAGGTCAAAGTCGATGACACGACGCTGGTCCAACGTGCAGGTAAAGCCGGACCCGAGTTGGGACTGCTGTGCGCCGCGCCGGCCATTGCAGTGATGCTGAGCGCCGCGTTTTCCGATCCCGATGAACAAAGCGGCTTCCCGATCGTGTTCTGGATCACGATGGGGATCGTGTTTTTTCTGTTGATCTGGAAGGGGTCGGCATTAGCCAGGCTGTTGTGGGCCGGTGGGTTTGTCTTTGTCGCCTTCGTCTGGATTTTCATGTGGCAAAATGCGCGCAATCCTTCGTCCAATCTCGGCTTTGTCGCGATGTGCATCGCGGCGATCTGTCTTGGACTCGCAGTCCGCACGATCATCTCGCCTAATCTCGGCGCACTTGAGGTCATTCGAAAGCGCGCCAAAGCCGGTGACCGCAGCCTCGACAACCGACTCCGTGGCGGAGCAAGACAACGCGCACGCCGGCGGTGACTTGCCGGCGGGATCGCAACGTCGCACCAACTAACGTTTGCAAAGCAACATCAATCGGCCGTCCTTCATCTCGATGATCGACTCGATCTTGTAGCCGTCCCCCGCAAGCGCATTGACGGCTTCGTTGAGATTGGCGCGATAGCCGTATTTCTTGCCGGCTTTGCGCCTCTCCTGGTCCACGCTGGTTTGCACGAACGCGACGAAGTAGGGACCGCCGCCGCCGTCCTGCCGACCGCCGCGCGCCAGGACCACCGTCGCGGCGAGCAACAGGGCAAAAATCAACGCGGCCGCAAGTGTTTGCATCTTCATGGTCGTTCTCCTGATCGTTGCCGTAACAACCGGTCGTCGTGACAGGGGCGATTGTACGGCGCGGCGCGCTTTCCTTTCATCGCGCGCGGCGATCCACTAACTTCGTGGCGTGAGCGAAACGTCAAAAAGCGGAACGCCCGATCTCAGCCGCGTGGTGGTGATCGGGGTGAGCGGCGCGGGCAAGTCCACGATCTCGGAGCGGCTGGCGGAAGCTCTCGACGTGCCGCGAATTCACATCGACTCGATCTACTGGGCCCCGGGGAGCGGACGCCACATCACCGACGCGGAGTTCGTGTCCAAAATCGATGAAGCGACCCGTGGCGAGCGGTGGATCGTGGACGGCAACTACATACAGGTTCGCGAGATGATCTGGCAGCGGGCGACCGCGATCCTGTGGCTCAACTACTCGTTTCTCCGCGTCTACAAGCAAGTCATGGTCCGCACGTTTCGGCTGTTGCGAAGGCCCTCCGGCACCGGGCGCATCAGCATCCGGAAGGCGTTTTTTCACAAGCACTCGCCTTGGTGGCTGGTGCCCGCAACGTTCCGGAAACGCCGCCGCGAGTACCGCGAACGATTCGAACGCGGAGCAGCGGACGGGCGGAGCCACATCGAGCACCGCACGCCGGCGGAAACGTCGCGGCTGCTCGAATCGCTGAGCGCCTAGTCGAGCCGGGCAGAGCGCCCGTCCTGTGCGTGAATTGGGCTAGACTCCCGCGCGTGAACAGCAGCACGTCACACGATGGTGGACCCGATCTTCGCCGGGTGATCGTGATCGGCGCCCCCGGCTCGGGCAAGTCCACGACCTCGAAACAGCTGGCCAAGGCCCTCGACGCGCCGCGATTCTCCCTCGACAACATCTACTGGGCCGCAGGCGACGGGCGTCCCATCCCCGACACGGAGTTCGTGTCCACGGTCGATCAGATCACACGCGGCGATCGATGGATCGTGGACGGCGTCTACAAACAGGTTCGCAGCATGGCCTGGGACCGGGCGACTGCGATTCTCTGGCTCAACTACTCGTTCCCGCGCGTGTACAGACAGGTCATGGGACGCACGTTTCGGTGGTTGCGAAAAAAGACCGCCAACAGCCGCCTCACCATTCGCGAAGCGTTCTTTCACCGACACTCCCCTTGGTTCAAGGTGCCCGCGACGTTTCGCAAACTCCGTCGCGAGTACCGCGAACTGTTCACGAACGACGTTTCGAGCGACCGAATCCTCATCGAGCACCGCACGCCCGCAGAGACACAACGCCTACTCGACTCGCTGGGCCCGTAACCGCGATTTTCCGTATCCCCCTCAGCCATTGGGCCAACACTGCGGCGTCAGTCATTGAGCCAGCAACTGTTCGCGTGCATCGCTCCAACCGCGTCAGCGGTTGGGCCAAGAACAATCTCTGCGGTTTCGGATGCGCCTTGCGCATTCCTCCATACACCCCCACCGGCGCATCAACTTCCCGAAGCGTTTT
The DNA here is from genome assembly GCA_036443405.1 of Planctomycetota bacterium. Classification (GTDB taxonomy): domain Bacteria; phylum Planctomycetota; class PLA2; order PLA2; family PLA2; genus JAZFYD01. Next base: position 13,868 of record JAZFYD010000139.1, on the reverse strand, counting down.
GACCTTTCCCACCATCGGATGTGTCTGCAAGCAAATCCACTTGAAGGTCGGGGGTTGGGGCGGCGGCGCGAGTCGTCGCCCGATTTTTTTTGAGCCGGAGCCTACGGACAGCGGGCAAACCCAAATAGGTCGGATTCCCTACGGCTGAAAACTCCGCGAATCGACCGCCGGTTTGCGCGATGGATAGTGGCGGGCAAGAACCGCCTCACCTCCCAATACACCCCCCTTCCTACCCCACTCCCGCTGGCGCTCCCAAGTAACGGCGGGAAGGGAGGGGGGACTTTTTCGTGGACGGAACAAACCGCAGGCACGCGAACGGGCGCGATGAACGACCCGCGCTACGTCGTCCAGTGGACCGGCGTCGTCGTCCCGTTTTCCCAATCGCTGCGCAGCACGCCGTAACCGACCGCGTCGAAGAGGCGGCCGTCGGCATCGGACCACTCCTCCCGGTGGTGCGCCTCCTTCACGTACCCGCAACGTTCGAACACACGGCGCATGCCGATGTTGTCGATGCGCGTGTACCCCGCCACCCGCCGAAGATGGGTTCGGCTCTCGAAGAGATAGCTCGTGAGCCAGCGCACGGCGGCCGTCCCGATGCCGCGCCCGCGCGATGCGGTCTTTAGACGCAGGTCGAAAAGCGGTGAGGGGTCGTCCAGGTCGAACAACCGGACCACACCCTCGCGGTGCTGTTCCGCGTGGATCCAGAATGCCTCGGCCTCATCGCCCCAGAACGCCCCGCCATCGACCATGGCCTCGATGCGCGTGCGGTCCGGAATCGCCCGGCCGTGAAACGGCCAGGTGTCGGACATCAGCCATTCGACGAGCTCGTCGCGGGTCGCGGGGGTGATGCGTTCGTAGTTCATGGCGCGGGGTGGCTGTGGTCGCGCGGACGCACTAACCTTCCACAACCTGCTTGAGTTTCTCGAGGCCCTTTTCGAACTGCTCCCCGATCGCTTCATCCATCAAGAGCGCGGCGTACCCGCCGAACACGGGCATGTCGGCCACCCCATCCACCTGCCACGTGACCCGCGTGGATTGTTCCTCACGCTCGTAGCGAATCGAGCTCTTGCTCTTGCCCTCGCCGAAGGTCATGTCGTACACGATGCCGGTTTCCTTGGCGCTCTCGGTGAACACGACCTTGCCGGCGCCGCGATCGCTGGTCCAGTTCCGTTCCGCTCCGACGCCGGTCGTCTTCTTGCCCAAGTTGACCTCCATCGACGGATCGACTTCCTGCCACGGCCCCCACTCGGGCCAGCGCTTCAGGTCACCGACGTATTCGTGGATCGCGCTCGGTGCTGCATCGATGACGATCGAGCGGGTGACGGTGTAGTCCTGGGACAAAAACACACCGACGAGAACGAGCAGGGCGACCGCGATCAACGACGCGATCAGAAACCGGTTGGCCATGGCTAGAGCTTACGCAAGCCGGAAGATCCGCGCCGAGAGCAGCGGCCCGGGCGGATTGGGGCCACCGGCTCCTATTCTCGGGGCTGTGGCCGAACGTAGGTATCCGTTTCTCGAACTCACGAGCGAGGAGATTGCCGATCGCGTGAACAGCGCGGTCGGCGGCATCGTGATCGTGCAGTCCGACCCGGTGCCGTCGGGCGCGGCGAACACGCTCTACCGCGTCGCGGATGCCGAACGGCGCGAGTACTGCCTGAAGCTCTACACGCGCGATCGCGATGCGTGCGCGCGGGAGACCGCGCTGCTTCGGCGGGCGCATGGCCGGGTTCCCGTCCCGCGCGTGCTGGGCCGCGTCCTGGACGCCGAGGTTCCGTTCGCGGTTTTGTCATGGGAGCCGGGCCGGACCCTGGCGACAGTCCTGCCCGATGTCTCGCCGGTAACCGCGGCACGGCTCGGACAGGTCCTCGGCCGGGTGCTCGCCGGCATCCACGAAGACGGATTCGATCGCACCGGCGAACTCCATGCCGGTGCGTTGGACGGCGACATGACCGTGACGCCGTGGCCGGGCGAGGGCATTTCCTGGTACGTGCGCGAGGCGCTCGGCTCGCAAGCCGGCCAGCGGCTGGGGCCCGAGATCGCGGAGCGATTGCTCGCGTTTTGTCTGGAGCACGCCGACGAAATCGACCGCGAGTGCAAGGCAACGAATCTGGTGCATGGCGACTTCAATCCGTCCAACATTCTGGTCGAGCGCGAGGGCCGCGACTTTCGCGTGACGGCGGTCGTCGATTGGGAGTGGTCCCACTCGGGCACGCCGCTTCACGATTTCGGAAACATCCTGCGCGACCGCGGCGGGTGGCCGACGGACGACTTCCGCGAGGCGCTGGTCGCAGCGTACGAAGAGGTTGCGGGCCCGCTCCCGGAATCTTGGGAGCGCAAGGCGGACTTGCTGGAGTTCACGAGCGCGCTGGAGTTCCTGAACCAGAAAGAGGATCGCCCGGGCTACCAGGCCGGCGCGGCCAAGCGGATCCGGATGGCGCTGGACCGCTGGACCCGCTGAGTTTTCTGCCCAACGGGTGCAGTGATGTCTGCCCAACGGCTAACGCCGTTGGAGCCATTCGTTCGAGCGGTCTGAGATGGTGGCGCCGAGTTCGGGTAGTCGATTGCCCAACGGCTGACTTGTCCTCCATAGCTCGCGAAACGAGCGACGGAGGACGCCGTTGGAGCGGTGCGAGCTACTCCGGGTAGCCGATTCGGTCGAACGGGTTCACGATCGAGGAGACGAGGTTGCGGGAGTGCGCGCTGATGCGTTTCAGGAAGCGCATGTAGAGCGCGGTCGCCACGGCTTCCGCGGTGTCGAGTTGAACCTCGCCGGTCACGAGCTTCTGCTCCAGCTCGCGGCACTTTGCGCTGATGCCCTCTTTGTAGTCGATCATCAGCTTGCGGCCTTCGTGCTCGTCGCCGGACTTGAACGCTTCGACGGCGCGGCTGAAATTGCTGAGGGCCCGCTTCTCGATGTAGTCGAGATCTTTCGCCAGCGGACCGCCGGTCAGACGCTTCGGGTGGTTTTGCGCGAGATCGTAGATGTTCTTCGAGTAGTCGCCGATCCGCTCGAGGTCGATGACGATGGACACGAGCACCAGGCCGGACGCCACATCCTCCATGTGACCGAGCGAAAGGTGCGTCATCACCTTGCGCCGCACGTCGCGTTCGAAGCTGTTGACGCGCTTGTCGAGTTCGTAAAGATCCACCGAGATCTCGGTGTCGTCGCGACGCCGGAGGGTCTCGACCGACGCGGTCACCATCTGGTGGCTCAGATCGAGCATCTCGTAGCACTCGCTGAGCGCCTGGACCTGCAGGTTGTCTTTGCCGAGAAGTTTGAAGATCTCTTTGAACATCACCGTCCTCCGAGCCCGGATGACCGGGCTAACGGCCGAGGAGCACTACCAAAAATGGGATCAGATAGAAGGTAACCACAATGTAGACGAGTGGAATTAACCGATTCCATTGCGTCATGCGGGCGAACGAAGTCGCGATCTTCACCGGGAGCCACCGCACCGGCCAAAGCATCGCCACGCCGACGATATTGAACAGGACGTGGAAAAAGGCAACGCGGACGCCCATGAGACCGAGCTGATATGCGTCGGGATCCCCCGAGTCCGCGGCAGCGAGAGCCGCGAGGGCGGCGAGCAGCGCGGTGATGGTCGTCCCGACATTGGCCCCCATCGTGTATGGCAGGACCTGCTGGATCGTCAGCACGCCCGCGCCGACGAGGGGAATCGCAACCGACGTAGTGATGGAGCTGCTCTGCACCAGCACGGTCAACAGGAACCCGATCACGAGCGCGCGGTACGGCGACTTGAACAGGATGCGATCGAACAGGTTTTCCAGCTTCGTGATCATGATGCTGCGCAACACTTTGACCAGCATCACGAGCATCAGGAACGTCAGCGCCACACCGACGATCGCAAGCATTGTTCCGCCGCCGCCGAACCACTCGCAAACGTCCTTGAGCAGCTCGATCGTGGGCTTCGAGACGGCCTTGATCGGGTTGGCAACTTTGAGGCCGCCCGCCCCCTGAAAGACCTCCGTCGCGAAGATCGCACCCTTGGACAAGATCCCCGTGTACACCTCGAGTGGGAAGAGGATCAGGAGCACGATTAGATTGAAAAAATCGTGCACCGTCGCCGCGGCGAACGCACGCCGGTATTCCGTCGATCTTCGAATGTGGCCGAGCGAAACGATCGTGTTCGTTACCGTCGTTCCAACGTTGGCACCCATCACCATGAAAACGGCGGCCTCGAATTCGATGCCGCCTGCCGCGACCAGCCCAACGATGATGGACGTCGTGGTGGAGGAACTCTGGACGAGCACGGTCGCCAGGATTCCGGTGAAGAGCGAGACCAGCGGACCGGCACCGGCGCCGAGCAGATCCTTCGTGTAGTCCTTCCCCATCATCTTGAAGGCGGCGGACATGGAGCCGATGCCGACTAGAAAGAAGTAGAGGCAGCCGAAAACGAGCAGGACCTTGACCCATAGGGGAAGGCGGTCCAGCAATTTCGGGGACGACATACCCGGGCACCCGCTTTGATGGTTCGTGCCGCCCCACTCTGAAAGGAATCCCACCTTTCAGCCTCAGCGTGATGGCATCGAACTGACCTGACGGCGCGCATTGAACCCGACACGCCCGACAGGGCAAAGAAAATCCGGGACCTCGCCCCGCGGCGTGGTCCGCACGAGCCGATCGCAGCGCGTGCGGTTTCCCGGAAAACCGCTCACCGCCCGCCCTTTCTGGGAAACATGCGCGGCAGTGACCCCGAATCCCGACCGGCGGCAAGGTACTCTGCGAGCCATGGATTCGAACCCTCCGCAAAGCGCCGAGGCCCTTTTGGAGCACGCCACCTTCCTGCGTGCGCTGGCCAGGCGTCTGCTCTTCGACGAGCAGAAGGCGGAGGACGTCGTCCAGGAAACCTACCTCGCCGCGCTTCGCCACCCGCACCCGCTCAAAGAGACGCGCGCGTGGCTGAGCAGTGTCGTCCGGAACCTCGCGCACATGCAGCGCCGGGGCGATGTGCGACGCGATGCGAGGGAGGCCGTGGCAGCGCGCCCCGAAGGGTCCGCCGCTACCGTCGATGTCGTGGCTCAACTGGAAGTGCAGCGCCAACTGGTAGAGGCGGTGCACGACCTGGAGGAGCCCTACCGGACGGTCCTGATGCTCCGCTACTACTCCGACCTCCCGCCGCGCGAGATCGCGGCGAGACAGGGCGTCAAGATCGACACGGTCAAGACGCAACTCAAGCGGGGTCTGAAGCGGTTGCGCGAACGGTTGGATCAGAGTCACGGCGGCGATCGCCGTGCCTGGTCCGTGGCGCTTCTCCCGTTGGTTTTTCCCGACGCTGCCAAAACAACTGCGGCCGCGGGTGCTACCGCTGGAGTTGTGATCATGAGTCTGAAAACAAAAGTCCTCGCCGCGGCGCTTGTCGTTGCGGCACTGGTCGCCTGGCAGATCACCAGCCAGGGAACGAATCCCGGAGACACCGGCGTCCGCATCGCGCGCAACAACGGCGGCGCCGGCGGAGCGACCGCCCTGGCCGTGCACGACGCGGTCGACCGGGACAAACCCGAAGCGCAACCCGCGAAGGAACTCGGGGAAGAGCCCGCGGCCGTTCCCAACAACGTCACACGCGTGATCGGCACCGTGACCGCCGACGGTAGGCCCGTTGAAAACGCGCTTGTCTGGTCGGCGAGCGGCCGGACCCACCTCGCGACCCACACCGATGCTGCCGGCGGGTTTCGGTTCGACATGCCCGCGAACGACACCGCGGCCACGCACTTCGCCATCGGCGTCGCACACAAGAACCATGCACCGGGGCGGGTGCTCAAGCGGTTCCAGTCTGGAAGGACGATCCGCCCGGCGATCACGCTCGAGCCGGATCACACCCTCGACGTGCTGGTGCTCGGCGCGGATGGCCGCCCGGCGGTCGGCGCGGAGGTCGTGGTCGTACGCGCGGGCAAACCGGGCGAGCGCGACGGTCTGAACGAAGTCCTCGAGAATCGGTTGGACAGCCTCCTCCAGGCCAAGGACGGGCACACATCGCCGATCGGCGTCATGAGTTTCGACGCGTTCTTGCCGCTGATCCGAGATGACCCCGCCGTAGAGATCCAGGTGCCCGCCGTGGCGACCGACGGATCGGGCCGCGCGACACTCACGGGGTTGCCCGAAGGCACGGCCAGTCTCTTCGTGATCCATGCGAGCCACGTTCCGGTCTATCGCGAGGGGATCGCGATCGGGGACGAGACGTTGACCGTGCGGCTCGCGACCGGCGGCGCCCTCGAGGTCATCTGTCCGCAGGCGGAGGGCGAACCGTGCGCGCTGCAACGGGCCGGCTTGATCTCGTTGCCGATGGCGGGGCAGAAACTGATCAACGGCCGCGCGCGATTCCCGTTCCTGCCGGCGGGCGAATACCAACTCGTGATCGGCGGCGACGGCGGACTCGCGCAGCTGGGCAGCGTTGTCATCGTGCAAAAGACCAAAGGCGATGATCCCGAAGCGGACCCGACGGCGGGCGAGGGCGCCGACGCCGAAGAGCGCCAGCCGAAAGGCCCCATCGCCACCCGCACCGTTCGCATCAAATCGGGTGAGACGACGACGATTCACATCACGCCGGAAGCCACGGCCACCATCGAGGGCGAGATCCTCGTCGGCGGCGAGTATGTGGGATTTGCGCAGGTCGTGCTGTTGTCCGGCGAAAACTGGACGAATCAGGTGCGAACGGTCCCCTGCGAAGGCGGCAGGTTCGTACTCCCCGGCGTTCCGCACGGTCGCTATCGGCTGATCGCGATGGCGGAGAACGTGAAGCTGGAAGGGGAGTGCAACATCCCCGCAGGCGCCAAGATCGTGAAGGTGCGCCTCGAAAGCGGCAACGCGAGTATCGAGGGCACCGTCCTCGACGAGAACGACCAGCCGATCGAGAACGTTGCTGTGCTGCTCGAACCGATGACGCCTCCGGACAGCGAGCCGAACTCGATGGCCGCAGTGATGAAACGGATGGCCGGCCAATCGGAGACGGACGAGCAGGGTCAGTTCGAACTCGCCGGGCTGAACGCGGGCGAGTACCGCCTGGTCTGCGGTCACGGCACGCGCATCACCACCCAAACCGTGAAGCTCGGCGCGAGCCAAAGCGTGGCGTTCACCGTGCGTTTCGCCGACCTGCAGACCCTCACGATCAAGGTCGTGGGCGCCGACGGCAAGCCGCTGGCCGGCCGCGTCGTCTTGAACCGCGCCGACGGCTCCATCGGCGAATCGATGGTGTTGGCCAGCGACGACGACTTCGCGCAGATCATGCTCGGCGCGGCGAAAAAGGACACCTTCCGGTTCGACCTGACGCCGGGCAAATACGCCGTGAACGCCGGCGCCGTCGGCCACGCATCGATCTACCGCCGCGTGATCGAACTGCGCGAGAGCCGCGTGGAAACGATCCGCCTGGATCCCGGCGTGCGCTTCGACCTCCGGCTCGTGGATGCTGGCGGACAACCGCTGACTGGGCAGTTCGTGGATCTTCGCGACGAGCGCGGCGGGGCGATCGGCCTCGGTCTCAGCATCGTCGAGCTTCTGTTTCACCCGAAACAACACGTCACGGACGACGACGGTTGGCTCCGATTGCCCCACCTCGCGTCGGGCGACCTCACGGTCAACGTCGACGGCAAAGAGATCGGCGTCATCCCGGTCGGCAAGAAGGACGTGGAGCGCACCCTCACGGTCCGGTAGAGCCGCTGTTTCCCCTGCCCTACGGCTGACGCCGTTGGAGCCACTCGTTCGAAGCGTATGAGACGGTGCCGCGCAGTCCGGGGTTATCGGCCCAGTGATTTCTGCCCAACGGATTGCGCCGTTGGGACCATTGAGTTGGTGTCGCCGTCCGGCGGCGCCGTGGGGATCCCCGTCTGGACGTCCCCATTGGCACCCCGCGTTTCATAGACTGTGCGCATGGAGCATTGGCAGAGCGTCTTCCAGTCGGTTTGGGATTACGTCGGGGCGATCCTGTTCGTCCTCGTGTTTCCGGTCTACCACGCCATCTACCCGGTCGTCGCACGGCACCTGCCCTCGCGCGCCGCGCAGGCACGCACGCAGCTCTATCGCCACTCATGGATCCGCGGCCTGCTCGAGCGCGGCGACCTCCTCATGGGCGTGCACCAGGCGCGAAACCTCACGATGATGAACTCGCTGCTCGTGTCGTCGACGGTCATCCTCATCGGCTTGACGGCGGCGCTCGTCCCGCAGATCCAAACGCTCGTGGACCTCGAGATCCTCGACCAAGCCGGAGCGCGCGCCGCGTTCGTGAAACTCACGCTGCTGATCCTGATCCTCGCGATCGCGTGTTCCTACTTCATGGGTGCGATGCGCCACATCGGCCACTTCACGCTCGTCCTCGGTGCCGACCTCAAACTCGTGGAGGAGCACGACGGCGATCCCGTCGAGTACTTCTCGGGGCTGATGGACAAGGCGTCCAGCCGGCACACGCTCGGGATGCGCACGTTCTACAGCGCGTTACCGGTGTTGCTTTGGGTGTTCGACACGTGGCTGTTCGTCGGGATCACGGCGTTTTGGGGCGCGAAATTCATGGGCTTTCAGGACTTTCTGCGCAAAGGGAACGACCGCCACGCATGACGGTCACGTTGCGTCCCATCACCGAAGAGAACTGGACTGTTGCAACCGGCCTCGGCGTGCGCGGCGACCAGGAAGGTTTGGTAGCGAGCAACCTCTACTCGATCGCGGAGTGGAAGTTCTGGCCCGACGCCATCGCCAAGGGAATCTTTGCCGACGAAACGATGGTCGGGTTCATTCTGTGGGGCGAAATCAAAAGCGCGTGGTGGATCTGCCGCCTGATGGTGGACGGCCCGTACCAGGGCCAGGGATACGCCCGCGAAGCGATCGGGCTCGCTGTGAGGGAAATGCTCGCGGCCAACGCCGACGCGGAGATCCGGGTCTGCCTGCTCCCCCGCAACGACCGCGCGCGCAAGGTCTACGAGTCGGTCGGTTTCACTGATACCGGCGAGATCGATGACGGGGAGTTGGTGTTCCGTCTCGCCGACTAGTGATTGCCGGCGAGCTTGAACCGGAACTTGATCCGCCACACCTTCTTGGCCGGACGCACGTGCCGCGGTCCGGGTTCCAACGTCTCACAAAGCGGCCAGAGTTCGCCCGAGCGGTGCGTGGGTGCGGACCTTTTTCGCTTTGCTCGCGGCACGGCCGGAAAGAACTCGATCTCGATTCGGCCGTCCCGGCGCTTGACGATCGTATCGTTGCGCTCGCCCTCGACGACCTCGAACCGCACCGGAGGCAGAACCGCGTGAGGCGGCATCGTCAGCGCCTTGACTGCCACCCGAGCAACAGGACCACAAGAACGGGCAACACCACCGTGTCGCGTTTTCCCATGTTGCGATCGTAACGCGGGATCGCGGCGCGAGCTGGAACTCGATAGGCTTTGTGACGTGCGCATCGCGTTCTTGTCCGACATGCACGGCAACGCCGCCGCCTTCGACGCGGTGTTGACCGATCTGGAACAGCACGCGCACGACCAGATGGTAGTCGCCGGCGACATCGCGTTGTTCGGACCGCGGCCGCGCGAGTGCGTCGAGAGGGTGCGTGCACTGTCGTGTCCCGTCATTCGCGGCAACACCGACGTCTTCGTGGCGTCGAACGACGAGCGGTATCGCAGCCACGCGTTGATTGCGTGGACGCGCGAGCAAATGGGCGAGGCGAACACGGACTGGATGCGCGAGTTGCCTTTCGATCACCGCATCCGTCCGCCGGGACAGGGCGACTCGGCGGAACTGTTGATCGTGCACGCCACCCCCACCGACGTCGAAGCGATCCTGATTACCCAACCCAACGAGATCTCCGGCCATACGGTGACCCCCGAAGACGAAGCGCGAGGCATGCTCGGCGAGGCGCGCGCTTCCCTCATCGTGTACGGACATATCCACTACTTCTCGGAAGGCGTGATCGGCACGCAGCGCGTCGCGTCCATCGGCGCGATCGGTTTCCCGTTCGACGGTGATCCGACCGCCGCATACGCCATCCTCGAGTGGGACGGCGCGAGCTGGAATGTCGAACCCCACCGCGTTCCCTACGACCACAAGGCCGTCGCCGCCGAGATCGTCGCGCAGGACACGTTCCTCGCCGCCCCGCGCGCGGAGCGCATCCTTCTATCCCGGCCGGTCCCGTTCGAGTAGGCAGGAGTTCTCATGGTCTCGCTCGAGCAACATCCGGCCACCTTCACCGACTTGCTCGCGTTGCCGCTCGATGCGCTGACGGAAGACGGTGACGGATGGATCGCGGTGCACTGCCCCACGCTGCGCGGCTACTGGGGCGGCAACTTCCTCTTTCTCGATCCGCCGCCACGCGTCGATCAACTCGAAGAAACCATCGCGACCTGGCGCTCGCAGTTCCACGGCATCACGGGCATCCAGAAAAAGACCCTGGTGTGGGAGGTTCCCGCGATTTCCGAGCACGACACGGAGGCTTGGACGACGGCCGCCGCACACGCGGGACTCGAGTTCGATGTCGACGACGTTTTGCGTGTCGACGCCCACGGTGGCCTCATGCCCAAGCGCTCTGCGCCGCCTTTCGTGGCCCGGCCGGTCGTTTCCGAAACCGACTGGTCGGTATCGACGGAGTTGCTGGTGATCGAACTCGGCGGCCCGACGGGAACCGAGGACTACGTCCGCAAACGCCAAGCGCATCACCGATCTCGAATGGAAGCCGGCCACGGCACCTGGTGGACGATGTGGGACGGTTCGGAAGCCGTGGGAACGCTTGGGCTCATCAGTGGGCCCGGATATGCACGGTTCCAGCAGGTTGTGACCCGTTCCGATTGCCGGGGGCGTGGCGTCTGTAGCCACCTGATGGCGGCTGCGGCCGGCGCGGCGCCCGCGGATTCGGTCCGGAACACGCTCATCTGCGTGGAACCGGAATCCGGCGCGTCCAGCGTCTACCGCGGGCTCGGTTTCGAGCCGATTGGCGTCCAAATCGCGCTGATGGGAGACCCCGTCTGAATCCCGGCCAAAACGTCCCTGAGCGCGGCGTCGAATCTACCGTTTTCGGCGGTTTCGGATTGGCCCGCGACTTTGTGCTGGTACGACCCCTCCGGTAAGATCTCCGGGCTTGATCGCGGCACCCGATTTGGCCGCAGGAAGCACCACAGCACCGGAGAGAAGCGGGATATCCCGCAGGCGCGCAGGCCGGTGTTCATGCTCGGATTGCCACAGGAATGCACACCGCCGTTCAGGCCATCGCAAGGCCTCTGTCCCATGCCCGCGGCGGCGCTCTGCTCGGGTGGTGGACCCGGTCAGCACAAGAACCGGCCGGGTCTGATCTGGATCTCGACGCGGCGCTGCGCGATCTCATGCAGCCGCTGTTCGTGATCGAGGGTGAATCGGGCGCGCTCGAAGCGCGATCGGGCGGCGAGGCGCGCCTCGGAGGCGGTCCGCCGCCGGCCGGCGCACGGCCCCTTCGCGCGTTTGTCCCGCAGTGCCCCGCGGACCGTCTCGGCGACGCGGAGTTTCGAGCCGCCCACGGACTGCGGTACGCGTACGTCACCGGTGCGATGGCCAACGGCATCGCGTCCGAGGAGTTGGTCGAAGCCGTGTCCCGCGCCGGCATGCTCGGGTTTTTCGGTTCGGCCGGCCTCGGGATCGAGCGCGTCACCGCGGCAATTGACCGGCTACAGCAAAACCTGGGCGATCAGCCGTTCGGCATCAACCTGATCCACAGTCCCGCGGAGCCCGGTCTGGAATCGGCGGTTGTCGATCTGCTCCTGCAACGCGGCGTCCGTCTCGTCGAGGCCTCGGCGTTTCTGGATCTCACGCTGCCGGTGGTTCGCTACCGCGTGCACGGGACCCATCGCGACGAGGCGGGCGTGATCGTCACACCCAATTCGGTGATGGCGAAGGTCTCACGCGTCGAAGTGGCGCAGAAATTCCTCGCGCCCCCGCCGGCGAAGTTCCTCGCGCAACTCGTCGCCAACGGCGAGTTGACCGGCGAGCAAGCCGAGTTGGCCGCGCAGGTTCCGATGGCGCAGGACCTGACGGCGGAAGCCGACTCCGGCGGACACACCGACAACCGTCCGGCGCTTGCGCTTCTACCGACGATGCTTGCGCTGCGCGATCGTCTTCAGGAAGAACACCGTTATGAACCGGCGATTCGCGTCGGAGTGGCCGGCGGTATCGGAACACCGGCCGCCACCGCCGCGGCTTTTGCGCTCGGCGCCGCCTATGTCGTCACGGGTTCCGTGAACCAGGCGTGTATCGAGTCCGGGTCGAGCGATAACGTTCGGGAGATGCTCGCGGCAGCGGAACAGGCCGATGTCACAATGGCGCCGGCCGCCGACATGTTCGAGATGGGCGTGCAGGTCCAGGTGCTCAAACGCGGCACCATGTTCGCGATGCGCGCGGCGCGCCTGTTCGAGCTCTATCAAGCGCACGACAGCATCGAGGCGTTGCCCGCAGCGGAACGCGTGCGCATCGAGAAGACGTTCTTCCGCTCGAGCTTCGACGACGTGCTCGCGCGGACGCGGGAGTATTTCCTGGAGCGCGACCCGGCGCAGTGGGAGTTGGCCGAGCGCGACCCGAAACACCGGCTCGCCCTCGCGTTCCGCTGGTATCTGGGCCACACCTCGCAGTGGGCCAACCGCGGGGACGATTCGCGGCGGGTGGACTATCAGGTCTGGTGCGGCCCCGCGATGGGCGCGTTCAACGAGTGGACCCGCGGGAGCTTCCTCCAAAACGCCGGCGAACGCACCGTCGCGACGGTCGCGCGAAACCTTCTATTTGGCGCTGCCGTTCTCACGCGCCGCCATGCACTTAGGGCGCAAGGGATCAGCTGGCCCAATGAGAAGCCGGTCACGCCGCAGAGCGCCGCCGACGTGAAGAGGTGGGTTCCGTGATCGGCGACGCACAACACGGTGATCCGGCACAGGCTGCCGGCGATCGGGCCGAGCCCCTCGCGATTGTCGGCATCGGCTGCACGTTCCCCGGCGCGGAGAACGTCGACGCGTACTGGAACAACATCGTCACCGGACGCGACTCGATCACGGACGTCCCGGACACGCACTGGAACCCCGACGATTACTTCGACGCGGATCCGAAGTCGCCGGATCGCACGTACGCGAAGCGCGGTGGTTTCCTTCCGCCGTTCGATTTCAATCCGTTGGACTTCGGAATCGCTCCCAACGCGCTCGAGGCGACGGACACGTCGCAGCTGCTCGCGCTCGTCGCCGCGCAGCGCGCGTTGCAAGACGCCGGGTACGGCAAGGGCGCACGCAGCTTCGACCGCGAACGCGCGAGTGTGATTCTGGGCGTGACCGGAACGCTGGAACTCGCCATCTCGCTCGGCGCGCGACTCGGCCACCCCCACTGGCGCCGCGCCCTCGAAGACGCCGGAGTCGACAACGCAACGGCGGACGATGTCGTCGCGCGTATCGCGGAGAGCTACGTCTCTTGGCAGGAGGCGTCGTTCCCCGGCCTTTTGGGCAACGTCGTGGCCGGCCGCATCGCGAACCGCCTCGATCTCGGCGGCACGAACTGCGTGGTCGATGCCGCGTGCGCGAGCGCGCTGTCCGCGCTGCATCTCGCCTCGCTGGAACTGCAAACCCGCCGCGCCGACATGGTGCTCACCGGTGGTGTCGACACGTTCAACGACATCTTCATGTACATGTGCTTCTCGAAGACGCCTGCGCTCAGCCCGACGGGTGCGGCGCGGCCGTTCGACAGGAACGCCGACGGCACGATCCTCGGCGAGGGCGTCGGCATCCTCGCACTCAAGCGTCTCGACGACGCGGTGCGCGACGGTGACCACGTCTACGCCGAGATTCGCGGACTCGGTTCGAGCAGCGACGGCAAGGGCAACGCGATCTACGCACCGTGCAGCGACGGGCAAGCGAAGGCTCTGCGCCGCGCGTATGCCGACG